>JAHQWH010000028.1 GCA_029856105.1 Promethearchaeia archaeon
CAATAATAACCAGGATGACGGTATTTTTTTAGATAATGTGGATTATAATATCATCGATCAAAACATTTTCAATCACAATGGAGACGAAGGATTTTGGACTACAAATGGCGATCATATGATAATATCGGGTAATACAGCTTATAATAACACGGGATTTGGTCTACGATTCAATACGGGCAATAATATTACCATCATCGATAACGAAGCATATGAAAATATTGAAGCTGGACTAAGGTTGTATATGATAGATGATTCAAAGGTTGAAAATAATTTTGCGCATCATAACGGTTGGGATGGTATCAGAATAAGATCTGGAAGCGAAAGAAATGTTGTAAAAGGGAATGTAGCTACATTTAATAATTACAGCGGGATTTACATCTTTGATCTTTGTGACCAAAATGCTGTATACCAAAATATTGCATCCAACAATGAGGAGCACGGAATTTATCTCGATAATTCAATTAATATCGTCATCACCAATAATATTGCCAATACAAATAAAATGAACGGAATTTATCTGAGAAGTAGCGATGGTAATTCTATCATAGGTAATACTGCTAATGGCAATGTAAATGGTACCAATCTACAATCAAGTGATAATAATATTATAATTGGAAATACATTTCTTAATAATGTTTATTGCTACAATGAAACTGACAGCATAAATAATCTTTTCTCAGACAACATTTGTATTGCTCCATCTGTACCTGCAGCAGGATTAGATCCCTTTATCCTTGGATTAATCATCGGATTAGCTATAGGATTAGGTGCTCTTGCAGCAGTAATAATTCTAAGTTTAACTCGAGGAAGGAAGAAATAAATCCTAACCTTTTTTTTTTTTTTCTTTACCTAACTAAAGAAATTAGGTACTATAATATTACAATTTTAAGTGAGATTGATACTCAAATTAAAATTAATTTCAGATAAGTATCGAAAACATATCTCGTTATAGTTACATTTTTCAATTGGGTAATTTTATTCCTCAATCATATTTAAATACTGAAATAATCATAATACCATATTAATAAAATATAACAAAAAATTAGAGTGTGAAAAAAATGAAATCTATAAACAAACAGTTTATCCTTTTAATCACAATATTATTGGCATTACCAATAGTAAATATCAATCTTAGTATGTCAAACCTAACATCTGTACAAGATCTTGAATACAAAGACTTTTTTGAAAATATAAAATCCTCCACAATACATAACAACACACTCCTTATCGACGATGATAATCCATTAATGGATTGGGCCAATAGAAGCGCTGAAGGACTCTGTACTGGCTCAGGGACACTTGCAGATCCATATTTAATAAGTAATGATGATTTTGATGTTGCACCAAACGCAATCGGTCTATATATACGAGATTCACGAAAGCATTTTAAAATTATAAACTGTAATTTTATTTCAGCAGGAGTAGAAGGAATTTTCCTATTTAATACTACAAATGGAATAATCGAAGATAACCAAATGACTGGTTTTGACTATGGAATAGACGTTAATAATTGTACCGATATAACTTTCAGAAATAACAATTGCTCTTTAAGTAGGGTTGGTTTTTTGGTTCAGAATTCAAAAGATTTATCGTTTATCTCTAACGACGTTAATGAAAATCTTTTTGATGGTTTTGATCTCGATAACGTTGATGATAGTTTATTTGAAGATAACACTGTGAACGAAAACGGTGATAATGGATTTGATGTTCTCACATGTAACTCAAATATTTTTAGAGATAATATAATTCAAAATAATACGGATAATGGAATATTCTTAGTAACGAGTAACTTCAATCGATTGGAATCAAATACCGTAAATTTTAACGATGTTGGGATTTACTTAGCTTCTTCTTCTTCATCATTTAATGTAATCTCTCAAAATATGGTTAACAATAATGATGATGATGGAATTTTTATTGATACCTGTCATTACAATCAACTTATTGATAATACATGCAATCACAACGGAGACGAAGGAGTGGAGATAACAGATAGTGATCACATTATATTCTCTGGTGGAACGCTTTACAATAATACCGGACATGGATTACTTGTAGATAGTGGAATAAATATAACGCTTTTAGGTAACCACATTTATCATAATTACCAAAATGGAATCAGAATATCCGCAGTAGATCAATCCTTAATTGAGAATAATAATGCGCATGACAATAACTGGTATGGAGTAAGGTTAACAAATGGATGTCAACAAAATATAGTGCAAAATAATTTAGCTCGATATAATAATCTAAGCGGTATTTTCTTCTCTAGCAATGCTGATAACAATCTATTGTACGATAATACTGCTTCTTATAATGAAGAACATGGCATTTCTCTTGCATCAGCAGATGATAATATCGTTATATCTAACGAGGTAAATAACAACGATGAGAATGGTATTCATTTACTTAATAGCATGGGGAATACTCTTATGGGTAACACTGCGAATAACAATAATAATGGAACATATCTGGAAACAAGTAATAATAATATTGTAATAAATAATATATTTCTAGGAAATGGCGTTTGTTATAACGAAACAGGCAGTACGGGTAATATTTTTAAAGATAATATATGTACTTCTGCAGAACTTCCTGCTGTTCCATTAGATCCTTTCATTCTAGGATTAATTTTTGGTTTAGTTATCGGTTTTGGAGCTTTAGCCGCGGTATTGCTAATATTCCTTTTACGAGGAAGAAAGAAGAAATAAATCTTTTTTCATCAATTCTTATATAACTTTTTTTTTATTTTTTGCCTACTACGCCAACATATATCGTAGTTTCATTTTTTCCATCGATTTCGAGAAATTGATTTAACTCATCGTCATATAACGCACCAATCGTACAAGCTCCCAAACCAACCGCTTCAGCAATCAGATAAAAATTCTGTCCAATGTGCCCAGCATCCAAATAAATGTATCTATAGCACCTCTGTAAATACTTCCATTGAGAGCGTTCAATTATAGCGGTCCAAATAAAGTTTACAGCTGAAGTAAAAGCCATATTTTGACCAAGGCATCCTTCAGCTACCTTACTTCGAAAATCTCCTTCTTTTATTAAATCTAATGAATGTTTTTGAATGTTATAATGGTAGACTCCTTTTTCTAAACTGGTAACTTTATTAACTACAGGGTAGATTTCGATGGGATACAAACCGCCCGCCGATGGTACCGTTCTAAAAGCATATTGAGGAAAAACTCTGTTTAACCCCGACATTCCAAACAAGAGCAAACTGAGATCCATTAACGATAATGGTTCATTAGTGAATTTTCTTGTTGAATGCCGATTTCTAATTACTCTCCAAAAATCAATCGTTTTCTCAAAATCAGGTTTTGGAAGTTCGATTTGTTTTATTGCGTTCGGATAAGTTTTGTATGTTTTCGGCTTTCTTGACCAATCTAAAACGTGTCGCGGCATTCTGCTTCTAACATATTTGGATTTTTGCTGAAAATTATTTCCATAATGTTCTGAATCTTTTTCCATAAGTTAAATGATTAAAACATCATTAAAAACTTTAAAGTAATAAATTAAAAAATTGGCTCTAACAGCTAAAAAAGCTTCCATTGAACGAAATCCTCATCATATTCCTCGAACTTGAGCCCTCGTATGAAATTATAGGATGTTTTATTGTCTTTATACACCTTACATCTTAATTCTTTCACTCCCTTCTTCTTAAAGTAATCCCAGCTCGCTAAACCTAACATAGTTCCTAATCCCTTTCTTTGTAATTCTGGGAGTATTCCCAAACCCGCGATAACACTAATTTGTCGATCTGTTCCTGTAAAATAAATCAAGGCAAATCCACTGTCTTTTCCTTCAATTTTAGCGATTAGAAAGATTATATTTTCATCTTTGAGCATTTCAACTATATTTTCTTTATCTAAAGGTCTATACGGCATTGGTGCCGAATGCCATGCGAGATCATGAAGATAGATTAAACTATCAACATCTTCCATACTTGCTTCCCGAATCTCCGCCTTTAGTATCCCATGAGATACTTTCTGCTTAATAACTTGTTCAAATTCAGGAGTTATATTTGACACTGGAAGACGCATCTGAATAAAGTTAATATCTTTGTTGCCTAAACTTTTTATATCAGCTGATAATTTAAGGATAAAAGATTTTATTCTTCCCATTTATCTCATCGTATTAATCTAGTTTTTTAAATATTTAAATAGTAAGAAATAAACAGAATTTTACTAAGTTCGTAAAATCCATCCCTAAATGTTTATGTTTAGCCTTAATTAAATCAGTTATTCATTAAATCAATAAAAATAAAAAAAAGAAGAAGTTATGTAATTAAAAATTATACTGGTTTCCTTCTATAACGCTTTGTAGCGTTAGTTTCGTCTTAATTTATCTTATACTTATGTCGTTTCTTAATGAGAAATATTGAGACTAAGCAAATAATGCCAATCAGAAGAAGTACATTATATCCTGGTACTTCTGGTACAGATGTTTGCGCGGTTTCTTCCACCAAACTCCCAAGAACTATATTAATTTCCTCTATATTACCCATATTATCGATTGCTCGATATGAGATAAAAAAATTACCGTATTCAAAAGAAAATAAAGTAAATGGTCCGGAATAATCAATCCAACCTGTATTATTAATATTATATTGAATTACAAAAATTCCAGAGCCTTCTCCATCGTTAACAGTTATAGTAAAGTTAGTTGATTTAATTACTTTATCCGTTCCAGAATATGGTATAAAATGTATATTGGAAGTAGGAGCATCAATATCTTTATTGACTGCTACTGAAGCATACCCCATATTTCCTACAGAATCATTTGCATAGAATTCAATTAAGATCGGCCCGCTAAGTAGAGCATCCCATATTGTCTGATTAATATCCCCGATTGTACTAACAAAAGTATAATTAGTTGAACCTCCATCTAAGGTATACCAGGTAGTATCCAGACTAGATTCATTAATGAAAAGATCGAATTCTGGAGCTACTATTCCCATAAATTCATCCTGATCTGGGGAATTAATTACGATCTCTGGAGGGACGTTCCATAGTATTATTGATACTGTATTAGGATCCATACTTGCAGCCACAATATCGTTATACCCGTCGTTATTGGCATCTCCAAGGAAAACACCGTGCGGGTTATCTCCAACTGATTTTGTAATGTATGGATTCCAATCACCTAAATTTGTGTTCCATAGTAGTATTGATACCGTATCAGAAAACCAATCTGCAGTCACAATGTCGTTATACCCATCATAATTGGCATCCCCAATGAAAAGACTAAAAGGGCCATTTCCGGCTTGTCTGTTAATTTGTGGATCCCAATCACCAGAAGTTATGTTCCATAGTAGAATTGATAAAGTACCTGCTCCTTCATTTGAGGTCACAATATCGTTATACCCATCATTATTAGCATCTCCAATAAAAACACCAGTAGGGTTATATCTGGCTGATCTTGAAATCTGGGGGTCCCAATCACTAGAAGTTGTATTCCATAGTAGGATTGATATTGTCTCAGTCCCTACATTTGAAGTCACAATATCGTTATAGCCGTCATTATTAGCATCTCCAATGAAAAGACCTACAGGCCCACTCCCGACCGATCTTGTAAATTGTGAATCCCAATCACTAGAAGTTATGTTCCATAGTAGGATTGATACCGTATTAGACCCAGGATTCGAAGTTGTAATATCGTTATACCCGTCATTATTGACATCTCCAATGAAAATATTGCGGGTACTACTTGTTCCAATTAATCTTACAATTTGTGGATCCCAATCACCTAAAGTTGTGTTCCATAGTAGTATTGATATTGTACATTCAGGGAATTCCCCCCCATTTGAAGTCACAATATCGTTATATCCATCATTATTGGCATCCCCAATGAAAAGACTATAAGGGCCACTCCCGACCGATCTTGTAATTTGTGAATCCCAATCACTAGAAGTTATGTTCCATAGTAGGATTGATACCGAACTACCTGCAACATTTCCAGTTGCAATATCGTTATACCCGTCGTTATTGGCATCTCCTATGAAAACATGGTAAGGATTAGGTCCGACTAATCTGGTAATTGGTGAATCCCAATCACCAGAATCCGCAGTTTTCAACTCAAATTCATACTCTTTATCAAAATCTCTTTTGTAATTGAATGAATCAGCATTAAAAATATAGCCTCCAATAAGAAGAAATGCGATAGCTATGAAGAAAATTTTTATATATTTTTTATTTTTCATTTAGATTTCACCAAAATATTTTGTTAATATCTAAAAAATTAGATATTATTGTATAAATAATTTTCCAAACCTATAAAAAACCTTAAGATAAAAATAATTAGAAATTAACGAGGAAAAGTACTAAAAAAAGGAATATAATCAAATAATAGCATTATTTTTTATAAAAAATAAAAATAAAAATAAAAATAATAAAAATTATTTTACTGATTCAAAATAGATGTGCCATAGCTCATCATCGTCGAGAAAATCAGTTCCTAAGTGCTTGTGTTTTGTTTTTGCTAAATCACGTGGAACTGATTCAGATGCGGGTTTATAGTCTGTTATTACCTTTAATACGGTACCCGGCCTCATCTTCATGAGTTGCTTCTTGGTTTTTAAAGCAGGTATGGGACAAACGAGTCCACACACGTTTAATTCTTGGTCGAATTTCAAATTTTTTACCTCTTTTTATTTTTGAATTTTTTTTTGAAAATTTAATCTTCACAGATAGGTGAAAAAATTGGCTCATCCATACCAGGCTCAACTTTCATCTCAATCTGGTTTAATTGAACTAACCTTAAGGCTTCATATCTCACCTTTTTTGCTTCTAAATCTAGGATTCCAGCAATTTTACTAATAGTGGCTGGTCCTAAGCGTACGATATAATTTAAGACTTCTTGTCTGGGCGTTTTATCTAGGATTTTTAATTCTCTTTTTGACTTCAGATTGATTGCTTCATTTAAGTCGTCCTCGTTAACGCTTCCTTCTTCAAATAAACCTTTTTTGATAGCGTTTTCAATAATATCTTTTCCTCTATCCGTCCATGCTACAACCGTAGTAAATCCCTTTTCAGAGCCTATTTCGCCGGCTGTAAAGTCCGAATAGATCGCAGGAAAATCTTGGCAATGTAAACAGTAGTGATTACAGCTCAAGCAACGTTTCGCTTCCGCTAACGCCATATCTTCGTTAAACATCGAATCGATTTCATCAAAGTCCCATTGAATATTCTCTGTAGCTTCTTCTAACGATTCTGGTTTTAAAGAAAAGTCTTTTGGTGGTTTCTTTTGTCCAGCGAAAAACATTCTATTTTCTTTAAAACGACCCGTTGTAAGGTCTTGTCCTTTTAAATAACGATCGATCGAGATAGCAGCTTCTTTACCGTGACCAATCGCTGCAATAGCAACGGCCTTTGAGTTCGAGATAATATCCCCGCCAGCAAAAACACCTGGAATATTTGTTTCAAATGTTATAGGATTAATATCGATCTTGTTCCGTTCTTTTTTGAGTTTGTTATTTGTAGCTATATCAATTAAATTGAAATCGACTGTTTGTCCAACAGCAATTACAATAACATCGATTGGAATTTGGTAGTCAGAGCCATCAACTTTATTTAACGGGCGTCTGCCAGTCTCGTTAAGTTCCCCCCATTCAATTTTGTAACTATTTAATATCAATCCATCGCCTTTTCCTTTGGTTATTTTAGAAGTTGATGTTCCAAAATGGTACTCCATGTATTCATATTCTTCTTCTGGAATCTCTCTCAATGTAAGTTCAAGATCTTTTTCAGACATAATATCTACAAGGTGAATTTTTTCAGCGCCCAATCTTAGAGCTGTTTGAGCTACATCGACGGCTACGGGTCCTCCACCTATAATGCCTATGGTTTTACCCTTAAATTCATCTAATTTTGTCCATTCGCGATATTTCCTATCGATAAGAAAATTAATAGCCACATGTACATTAGGAAGTTCTTCTCCTTCTAGGTGTAAGGTTCGTGGTTTGTATTGACCTGTTGCTATAAAAACAGCTTCAAATCCGTCGTTTTTTAAATCTTCAATAGTCATGTCAGGACCTAACGGTTTGTTAAATTCTATTTCCACTCCAACATTTTGAATAGTCTCTACATCGTAATCGAGTATGTAATTAGGTAATCTGAATTGAGGTACTCCAAATCTTAACATTCCACCTGTTTGATCCATTTTTTCGAAAATTGTAGGTGAATACCCTTTAAGGGATAGAAAATAACCCGCTGTTAAACCTGCTGGTCCAGAACCTATGATTGCAACTTTCTTTCCCAGTTTTTTGCGACCTTTAGCACTTGGCGCCTTCCCATGTTCAATTTCATATTCGGTAACAAATTTCTTTAATTCTCGAATAGCGACGGGGGTATCTGATCCTATTAATGAGCATCCATGCTCACATTCGTGCGTACAGATTCTTCCGCAAATAGAGGGCAAAGGATTATTTTCACGTATTAAATCCACAGCTTCTAAATAATGTCCATCACGGATTAAGGCAATATAACCTCGAGCATCAACTCCTGAAGGACATCCACCAGAACACGGTGATTGAATTAATCCTCTATCAGTATATTCAGTTCGAATACTTGAATTGCAAAATAACCCCATTTTGAGGATTTCCCTATTCATTTCCTCTTCAAGTTCAGCAGCGCCTCTTATTTCGCAAGGAACTCCTATTATTCCTAAAGGCTCGAAGCTTTCTCCTGTTACCTCCACTAGTTTTTGTAAAACTCCTGATCTTCCGTACACAACCCCAGCTTTTTGAATAAC
>JAHQWH010000029.1 GCA_029856105.1 Promethearchaeia archaeon
TGAAATTAATCTTTCACGAATAAATACTTTTACAAATTTTTTGTGTGTAATTTTTTTTTTTAATAAAAATTTAAATACAAGTTTTTTCGCCTTATATTTAGTACTAATATAACTAACTTTTCTTTTTGAATAAGCTTAAAGAACATTCTGATAAATATTAAATCATTAAATAGTGTAAAAATAATGTAAAGTGAGGAATATAGTAAATAAAACGAAAGCTTCAGAAATAAGATTTAAATCACTATTTAAAGGAATCCCTATTCCTACTTATTCTTGGCAAAAGATTGATGATGATTTAATTTTAATTGATTATAATGCTGCTGCTGAAAAAATAACTAATGGAATGATTAAGGATTATGTAGATAAAAAAGCTTCAGAAATGTATATTAATCAACCAGAAATCTTAGAAGATTTAAATCGTTGTGCTACCGATAAAGTAAGTATTTTCAGAGAAATGAAGTATGGTTACATGTCTACGGGAGTAGACAAATTTTTGTCTGTAAAGTATGTTTTCATCCCCCCTGATTTAGTTATTGTTCATACAGAAGACATTACTGAAAAAAAAACATTCTTAGAAAGATTGAAAAAATCCGAAAAAGAATTACAAGCGTTGAATTTAAAGCTAAAGCAAAAAAATGATATGTCTGAGGAAAAATATAAAACCATTTTCGAAAATACTGGAACTGCAACAATAATCGTAGAGGATGACACTACTATATCGCTTATAAATGGGCAGTTTGAAGAACTTTCTGGTTATTCAAGAGAAGAGATCGAATGGAAAAAAAGTTGGACAGAGTTTGTTAGCGAGGAAGATTTGGAAAGGATGAAAAAGCTTCATTATTCCCGGAGAAAAGATCCAGAATCTACTCTAAGAAAGTATGAATTTCGTTTTGTCAATAGAGAAGGTAATATTCGAAATATACTCATAGTTATCGATTTGATTCCTGGGACTAAAAGAAGCGTTGCATCTCTTTTGGATATCACCGCAAGTAAAAAAACAGAGATCGCAAAGCAAGAATTGTATGAGAACTTTATTGATCTGGTTAACAATTCACCAGATGGAATTATTATAGCTGATGAGAATGGATGTCATTTATTCGCAAATCAGCGAGCAGCAGAGATAACAGGATATAATATTGATGAGCTCTTAGGCATGTCTGGTTGGGAGTTAACGCGTCCGGAAGAGATCAAAAAGTATAAAGAAAGGCTGAAAAAAAGGCTTGGAAGTGAGCCACATAAAAATGTATATGAGCGAATTATTGTACGAAAAGATGGAAGCGAATTACTCACCGAATTCAGGACATCAAAAACAATTTGGAAGGGAGTAATTGTCCCAATGACTGTAATTCGTGATATTACCGAACGCAAGCGAGCAGAGGAAAAATTAAAAGATTCTGAGGAAAAATATCGATATTTATTTGATAATGCACAAGTAGGGTTATATTGGTCAAGAATAAGCGATGGTAAATTTTTAGAATGTAATGATACTTTTGCCAAATTATTTGGATATGATACGCGAGAGGAATTTTTAGCGGATTATAATGCTATTGAGCATTATATTGATCCAAATGCGCGGAATAAATTAATAGACAAAAAAAAAGTTGAGAATTATGAAATTCATGTCACCAGAAGAGATGGTAAGCCCATTTGGCTGAATATCTCTGCTCGAATTTTTGAAAAAGAAGATCGCTTTGAAGGTGCCGCTATTGATATCACCGGGCGTAAGAAAGCAGAAAAGAAGTTAAAAGAATCTGAGGAAAAATCTCGAAATTTAATAGATGGAATTTCATCTGTAGGAATTGGTATTGATATTGTTAGTAAAGATTACAAAGTTTTGTTTCAAAATCAAGTTTTAAAAGAAAAGTTTGGCGAACTTACTGGAAAAATATGCTATAAAAATTATATGGGATTAAAAGCTCCTTGTGGTTCCTGTCCTATGATTAATGCATTAAAAAATAATAGAACCGAGTCTACGGAATTAATAGCTGCTAATGGAAATAGTTATGAGATATTTTCAGCACCATATCTCGGTTCAGATAGAAACACAGATAAAGTAATTGAAATTGTTATGAACATTACAGAGCGTAAACAAGCTGAGAGAGCATTGCGGGAATCTGAAGAGAAATATAGAGAAGCCTTCAATCGAGCAGAGTTCTATAAAGACATATTTGCTCACGATATTAACAATATATTACAAAGCATTTTGGCTGGAACGCAAATTAGTCAACTAATTCTTGATAACCCAGAGAAACTCGATGAATTAAAAATAAACGCTGAAATTATCAAAGATCAAGTCGTTAGAGGGTCAAAATTAGTTTCTAATGTGCGAAAAATCTCTAAACTTGAAGAGAAGGGACGCAGTTTAGAGAAAATTGAAATTCTTAAAGTTTTAAAAAATACGGTTTCTTTCGTAAAAAAATCTTATAAGAATAAAAATCTAGCCATTCAAGTCGATTCTGTCGATGAAAATCTTTTTATCAAAGCCAACGATTTTTTAGAGGATGTGTTTGAAAACCTTTTAATTAACGCGATAAGACATAACAAGAATTTAATAATAGAAAACACCGTTAGAATTTCAAGAGTACGAAAAGGAGGCATAAGGTACCTTAAAATGGAATTCTTGGATAACGGTCTCGGAGTAGACGATAGTATGAAAGAAAGGATCTTTCAGAGAGGTTACAGCAAAGAAAAGGGTGTTTATGGTATGGGTTTAGGGTTGTCGCTAGTGCGAGGAATCATCGAAATTTATAACGGAGAGGTATGGGTTGAAGATAAAGTTGAAGGAGACCGTTCGAAAGGAAGTAATTTCGTATTATTAATTCCTGAGGTTGTTTAAAATAGAAAAAATACTTATCGTTGACGACGAACGTTCGCTTCAATTTTTTTACGAGAAAATTCTAACGATAGGCGGATTTAGGGTAGCAGGTATCGCAAGTAACGGAAAAGAAGCAGTTTCCATGTTCAAATCGTTTTCAAACAAGCCTAAAGTTATTTTAATGGACCAGCGAATGCCCGAAATGAGCGGGATTGAAGCGTCAAAGCTAATATTACAAATAGATAGCAGTGTAAAAATTATATTTATAAGTGCCGATGCTAGCGTTAAAGAAGAGGCAATTTCCATTGGAGCGTTCTTATTTATAGACAAAATTATTACTGTATCCGAATTGCTAGGTGCTATTAATCGAGCCATCGAGAGTTATGAATTATAAAAGATAAAGAGATTTTTATTATTAAAAAGTTATTAAAAATAAACTTTTTAGAATTATTGCACTAAATTATAAAGCGACTCAGCTATAGTGTAGAACGCGTATTCAACGTTCTCACCTGTTAAGGCGCTAGTTTCGATATATCCCAAGTTTAGGGATTTCGCTAATTTTGAGCCTTTTTCTGAGGTGATCTTGACGTATTTAGCTAAATCTTTTTTATTTCCAATAATGTAACCTACCAATTCTGGTCTTCCTTCTAATTGCTTTTGAATATCAGTGTACCAATTAGAAACGCTCTCTAACGAATTAGTCTTTGACAAATCAAAAATAAGAAATAAGCCGTCCGAACCTAAATAAAATTGTTGTCTCATGGTTTCAAATTTAGTTTGACCGGCGATGTCCCATAACACGAGCTGTATGTAGGAGTCTTTTACTTTAAATATTTTGTCTGAAACGTGAACGCCAAGCGTTGGAATGTAATGCCTTCTAAAAGCATTTTCAGTAAATTTCAATATTAAGGACGTTTTACCGACAGAAGGGTCGCCACAAATAATGATTTTAAACTTGTAATCTACTAGATTTGCGTCTTTTATTTGTTGTTCAGGGAATGCCTTCGCGCTCGCTTCCTTGATTTCTTTATCTTTTAATTCTTGTAAAAATCGTGTCGTGGTAATGGAGAGTTTAGTCAACGCATCCATATACTTCTCTCGTGGAGCGTTAGATTTTTGTAGATTCGCAATTTTAATAGCAGCTTCATTGAATGGGGGATCAAGATAACTTAAATATTTATAAAATATTACATCGTCAATTTCTTTAAATAACAATGTTATAGCACCTTGTCCTATTCCTCCGCGTCTCGATTCATCGTCCCATTTAATAAACTTTATTAACCCTTTTAAATTCAACGAGGGAAAAGGAAGTATAACTAAGGTTTCTGGAATAAGTCCTCCTTCTCCTGAAAGAACAGTGATTGTTTTAATTCCTATGTAAAGTCTATTAGATGTGGGTATATCTCCTAATAAAACTATAGGATTAGGACCAACCTCGTCGTCCATCTCAGTGTACAAAATTCCACTAATTAATTTTGTCTCCATTTTAGCGTGATATTAAACTATTATCGATTAATTATTACTTGATTTCTTAATATAGTTATTACTTAAAAATATAAATATTAACGCTTTTCTATTTTAATATTGATAGAGTTATGAGTTAATAGCTTTTTTTATATGATCAATTCAAAAAAGTGGGAAAGGGGGGAGTTGAACCCCCGACCGCTCGATTCCGAACCGAGATTTACGCTGAGATCAAGAGATTTCAGAATCATACCAAGCTAGACCACCTTCCCAGCACTAACATTAGCTATAATTGAGATTTGGGGTTAATTTAGTAATAATAATGAAAAAGAATTATAATTAATGTATCCTAATGTTATTAATCTTTAATATTTTCAAGCAAGGAGATTATCCGATATATAGTTGTACGACTATGAAAGGGAATGTTGGCATCTTGTGCTAAATCATTAATCATATACATAACATTACTGGCAAAAACCGCAGGTGTATCGTCATCCCGTTGTAGTTCGTCAATTCCTTTTTGAGCGACACGCTTTATATTTCTCGGAACGCCTCGATCGTTAATCATTCCATTTAAAAGAAACTCAACATTTTTAAAAGTTTCAAGTATATCTTCAGTAAATTCCTTTCCTCTTGGCAAAAATAACTCACCAATTTTTTATTTTAAGCGTAAAATTAATTAGAAAAACTCAGATACTTAACTTTTTTAAATATTAACTGAAATTTAATTTTTTTGATTTTAAGAAATAGTTTAAATAAATGTTTTAAATTATTATTCAAAGATCAAAATATTCCAAATTCTCGTATTTTTTTAGTAAGCTTTGGGAATACCTCTTCTAGCTCTTCAATTTGTTTGTTGAATTTGTTGTACAGTTGATTAAAAGTTTTAATTTCGCCTAGATTAAGTTCTTTAATAAAATCGTACGAAATTTTAGATACTTCTTCAAAGATATTATCAAATTTTTCGGTGATTTCTTTTAATTCCGTATCAATTGTTTTTCTTTGTTTTCGCAACATATTTCTTAATTTTCCTCGGGGAGTTCTGATCTTTTCGATTAGTACATCACATTTATCTAAAAATTGATACGTTTTCGCTCTGCTTTCTTCAGATAATTTCGCTTCAATTATTTCAGTTCTCCAAGTATTAATTCTCCCACGTGCATATGTATCAAAATTTAAGGAAATGGAATCAATCCCTTCACGTACTAAAAATCTGAGAAATTCTGGGTCGTCGCTCGGAGCCTGCCCACATATTCCTACTTTTTTGTTTCTTTCGTGAGCAGTTTTAATAAGATGGCTAATTGCTCTCCTTATTGCTTCACTGTTAGTAATATAGTTAAATTGTTTTGCAATAGGAATTAATTTTTGATTATCTCTACCTGCTCCATATATTAACTGGGTCAAATCGTTTGAGCCTATAGAAAATCCATCGAAAAAATCACAAAATATGTCCGCAAGAAAAATATTTGAAGGGATTTCTGCCATACAATATAGTTGCAATCCATCTTTTCCTCTAACTAAATCTTCATTTTCCATTATTTGTTGAATGCCTTGCGCCTCTTCAGGCGTTCTACAGAATGGTATCATTGGAATAATATTTGTTAAACCCCACTCTCGAGCTTTGGTGATTGCACGTAGTTCTAATATAAAAGCATTTTGGAAATCATTGGATACATAACGAGAAGCACCTCGAAAGCCGAGCATAGGATTGTTTTCATCGCTTTCGTAAATCCAGCCTCCGAGAAGGTTCCTATACTCGTTGGTTTTAAAGTCAGAAAGTCTTACTACACAAGGGGCAATGCTCCCGTCTTGCAATACTTTCCAAACCCCAGCAGCTATAGTCGCAATACCTTCCGCTAATTTCTCTACATAGAAGTCTTCCTTGTCGGAATAACCAATAGTAGATTCTCTTATCTTATCTATAGTTTGTTTTAATTTTTTTATTTCTTGATTGAAGGGATCTTTACGATGTAAATCGCTTTTCTTAATGTTTTCAATCCTTTTTCTTTGTTCCAATAAGACATCATATCTCATTACTAACGCGTCAAAATCAATTAACGCATTTGGGTGAATTTGAATCTCGTCGTTAATTATAAATTCTAACCTTGCTAAACCGGTACCATCAGGATACTTTCCGGAAGATAAAGCACCCTTGGGAATTCCTAAGTTAACTAAAACATGGGTTTTTGTGCTGGGAAGTTGTGCGAATTCGATTGTATCGAAATCGTATTCTACTTCTTTAAGCCAGATTCGAGGTTCTCCTTCGCTGCAATCAATGGTAACGCTTTCTAGACCATCTCTTTGCTTTTCTTTAATTCTTTCTACTATATCATCTGCTCCTACTATCGATGCGATATTTAATTCTCTGGATACTATAGCCGCGTGACATGTGGGACCCCCTCGCTCTGTTATTACCCCACCTAGGTTTTGCATATACGAAGTCCAATCAGGGTTAGTTTCTTCGGTTATTAAAATATCTCCTTCCTCTAGTAAATGAGCGTTGTTAATAGATTCGATTACTTTTAATTTACCATAGCCAATTCGACGTCCTATTGCGGTTCCCGTATTTTCAATTAAATAATTATCTTCAGTTAATTTTTTTGGATTTTCTAATAAATAAAATATTTCTTCAGTATCCCCTTTTTGTGAGTGTACCGTTTCAGGCCGTGCTTGAACTATGTAAATTTTACCATTATTTCCTAAAGCCCATTCAATATCCATTGGTTGGTTGTAATGACTTCTAATCTTTATGGCGTATCTTGCTAGAATTTTTACTTGCTCGTCATTTAAACAATATTGTTTTTGTCTTTCTAATTCAACAGGAAGTGTAATTGTACCACCTTTCTGTTTATCAAAGATCATTATTTGTTCCTTTTTTACTAATTCCCGACTAATTATTGTTAAATTTGGATCGTGTTTAAAGACAATGAACTCATCTCCCTTTTCTACTCCTTGAACTATAAGCTCTCCAAGCCCCCAAGTACCTCTAATAACTATTACGTTAGGATTTCCCGAATCTGGGTCTTCTGTAAACATAACGCCCGAAGTTCTTACTCCTTCCAAACCTCCAGCAATCTCTTGTACGCCAACGCTAAGTTTAACGGAAAAGTGGTCAAAGCCGGCTCTCTCTCGATACATAGTTGCTCTTGTTGTAAAAACTGATGCCATATCTTTAAGTATATATTCTAAAATCTGATTTTCTCCCGAAATATTGAGGTGCGTATCTTGTTGACCCGCAAACGAGGCGTCAGGTAAATCTTCTGCTGTCGCTGAGCTTCTAACGGCAAAAGTGCTTTCTCCTCCAATTCGTTCGATCAAGTTATGGTAAGCTTCTATTATCTCATCAGCTAAACTATCTGGAATTTTAGCTTGTTCTATTACGTACCGGATGTTCGCACAAAATTTATCGACTTTTTGAATGGATTTAATATCTTCTTTTTTAAGTTCTTTAGAAATCTTGTTGATATCCCGCTTAATATATTCTTTTAGAGTTATCTCCTCGTCTTTAATTCTAAAGTAATTAGTTTCTAGAAGGTAATCGTAAGCTTTAGCAGTAACAGCAAAACCAAGTGGAACTGGGATACCAAACGATAAAAGTTCTCCTAAGGACGCGTTTTTCCCACCGACAATATCCACGTCGTTTTTCCTTACATCGTCAAAAAATTTAATGTATCGAAAATCATATTCCGTCATAGCTAACTTATATTAGGTTAATTCTTATATTAATTTATTTTAAGTTTTTTATGCTTAATAAATTATAAATAAGTTGAACTAGTAAAAAAGGCTGTTTCTTATTTTAAAAAGTATAAAAAAAAGAAGGGTGGAAATTTAAGTGATTAAAAAATCGAACTAACCTAATAATCAATTTTATATTTTTAAATATTCATTTCTTTAAGTTTGTTCTACAATGATGTACAAAAAATAAAGAAATAAAAATATATATTATTCGTTAACTTTTGAATCAAATAAAAATTATGTGGCAGTTAATCAAAGTCTGGCTTTAAACTTATTATATTGTCTTTACCAGCAAAATTTCAAGAGTATGGTATTTCACAATTAATTATTTTAATTCTTTTTTAAAAACTTCAAAATCTGGTTTTGAATATAAACAAAAAACAACTTCATCAATTTGAGTTTCTCCAGATAAGTATTCCTTCGCAGTAGAAATCATTATTTTAGCACATTTCTCTATAGGATACCCAAAAATACCAGTGGATATCGCTGGAAACGCGATGGTTTTTAATTCGTGTTCATCCATCAATTTAAGGCTATTTAACGTGGCATTCTTCAATTTTTCATCTTCATTACCCTCGCCCATTCGCGGTCCAACAGCATGAATAACTCGTTTAGCTTTTAAGTTTCCTCCAGTCGTAATAACTGCCCCACCTACGAAGCTTCCTCCGATCTTGTTGCATTCTTCTTGAATTAAAGACCCTCCTTTACGTCTTAT
>JAHQWH010000030.1 GCA_029856105.1 Promethearchaeia archaeon
ATTATAATTGAGATAATTGCGATAATACTAAAGGAAACTATCGGCGTCAATGGATATCCCGGAATTTCTGGGAGGGAGGGGGGAATTGATATTTTGCTAACTATTGTGTACTTAAACGGTTCTCCTGTGCCATTATACTTAGTAGAATTTGCACCCTGGTTATCCCAACATATTACATACCATTGTACTTCGGTGTCTACTTCTTGAGCTGGAATAGCCGCTGACCAAGTCCCTGCAAAATTAATATCTTCAGTAAGATAGACAAAATCCCAAGTACTACCATTATCAATAGAATATCGTAGTAAGGCTTCTTGGATTCCACCTTCGTCAAATATATCGACTGTTACTGTAGGTGAATCATCAAGACATGGCCCTTGTAAGTCATCATTGGAATCATAATCGATATCTGGGAAATCAACGATAGGAGGAAGGTAATCAAAAGTATGATGTTCGAGAGGATAAGATGTTTCACAGAAGAATGAAGAAGAGTTAAAAATAAAAGTACCAAACCTTTTATCAAGCCCAAGACCTTGAACAATCCTGTCAGTTTCTTCATCATCAAAAATATAATAGCTAGTTTCAAACTTTTGGCTTAGCGAACCTTCCACATAATTTTTACTTGTTTCAGTTATGCTTATTTCTCCTGCAAGACCGGCACTAATTGATGATTCAGATGATACATCTACTGTAAAAGCGTGTGTTCGTGTTACAGTCCCAGAAACCTCATAAATCGCTTCGTATGGGATGTCTCCAAAATGATTTAATGGACGAATCCAGAGAGTGTCTTCCCAATTATTATGAACTGGATTCTGATCTTTCCACTCTTGTGGGGCATACAAGTCATTTGTTACCGTTTCAACACCTCTAAGAATTCCATAAAATAGTTTTGGTGCTTCATAAGCATCTGTATTATTTGAATATTCTATGTAAGTTGCATTAAGAGCCCATTTATAGAGCCATGACTCACCCCAGTACACATCTCCATAACCCGGACCAATATAATCTGGATTATCATCATTTTGATTTGACGTAAGGGTTGTAGTATCTGATCTTTCTAATCGAAAATCTATACCCTCTTCTTCAGTTTCTGTGGTGGAAGTTTCTGTAGATGCTCCAAGATCGACACCAAAAAGATTGTAACTCATACCTATTGATACAGATTCCACTTCAGAAGTTGTAATTTCATAACCAAAACCTATAGATAACGTAGTAGATTCAGTAAAACTAGTATAACTCCCATCTCCATGAGGATCGTGTAAAATCATATAAAGCTTATCACCATGTATTTCTGTTCCAAAATCTAGCATTTCTTCTATTTGAAATTCAATTCTTACAAATGTGAGACTAATTGTATCGGATGCTACTTCAATAGAGTTATTATAACCCTTTAACATTACTGTTCTCGGTCCGTCTAAATATGGAAAAAATCTTGAAGAATTTTTTTCCCACACACTTCCATAATCGACACCGTCAAAAAATAATTTTACATCATCAAGTTCTACCCAATCATATTTAAAGTTAAACATGACCCAATTTGCGTATTGATCAGTTTTATTATAAGGAAAGATAATTGTATCACCATCATTTGGTTCTAACCACTCCACAAATGGCTGATTAAACGATTTACCTGACTTTTCTGTAGAATTTACTCCTTCTCCTACGGTATTAGTCGCGCTAATAACATAATAATATCTCACCCCTACAGTACCAGTTGTATCATTGAACTCATTCACAGAGGGCGTCCCAATTAAGGCTTTAACACCCCCTTGGACTAATCCTCTATAAACATTATAATGTGAAATTGGAGCCCCATAATATTCTGGAGTATCCCATGTTAAGAAAACGTGTAATATTCCTTGATCGATTTCTACATTCGGCGGTGGATCTGGAGGAGGCATATTGACCTTAATCATATCAACCTTGATTTGATAATCCGTGGACGGCTGAGTATCATAAAAGGCATATCTATCTATTTTTATTTTCATCTCACCAGAACTGTCAAAATAGTGATCTGCGTCTACATTGATTAGAAATGTTTTTAATCCTACAGTTTGAACCAATCCAATATAATCATATGCAAACAAGTTATAATCATACAGATAGGCAGCTGCTAATGGGACTGTTTCCTCCATATCAATTTGTAATTCAAATTCTGTTACTAAATCTAAATCAGTAGTTCCGAAATCTAGCACATATTCAAAATCAACTTTAAATTTATGGTAATTGTATTTGATATCGACATAGTCAATATTAATCCAAGTATAAGTTCCAAATTCTTCATTGCAATTCATTTGTACACTCATAAGCTTTATAAAACCACCTGCTTTAACTCTATCAAAGACTGCTCCAGAAGTAATAGTCCAAGTACCTTCATAATGATTCCGATGAGCTGGTGTTGCAGCTATTGTATATGCTTGAAAGAAAAGAATATTATCAGCCCATGCCCAAATCCTAAGGTCAGTTGACTCATCTAAGATTCCCGGTGAAGAATCTGCCCATACTTCATAATCAATCGATATAGAATATACATGAGGATTTATTGCAGCAGGTATAGATCCATATTCACCCCATGTCATATGTATCCATCCAGGATATTCATTAGCATTAAAAAGAATCCCCCTGGTAGCTCTAAGGAATAAATATTTTCCATCATTGTCTTTATATGCGTCCGTAAACCACCATAATCCTTCAGGAGTACTCCCAAATTCTCCAGTATAGCTAGGAACCGTACAGGGGCTACATGTATCTCTAAGAATAGAATAACTATTACCTTCTTCAAAATTTGTAGAGTCCACCAAACCATCGTTATTCCTTAGATTAGTTTCATCCCATTCGTTATCTTGAGTGCCAGCTTCAAATGGTGTAGGTTTATCAATAGAAACCCAATCAGGTGTAGATGTTTCTGGATTTAAGATATCCTCATTTTTCTCCTTTTCTTCGTTAATCTCTGAATTGTTATCAAGTTGTACAATAGGAACACTGTGTAAACTCATAAAAATAATAGGACTTACAGCTATTATTGTTAATATTAAAAATATTGCTAACTTTTTTTTCATCAAATTTTTCATTAGATTTCACTTTAACCAAAATGTAGTTTTTTGGTGATATTAATTATTATCTAAATATATAAAAAACTATAAGGACCAAATTTTTCCAAATTCAAAATAGAGATCAATTTATCCTTCTATTCTTTCTATTAAATTAATTAAAAGGGAGAATACCGCCCAAATCTCCCAAATAAGCTAATGTAATTAATTCCAAAAATCATTAGATGTTTAATCAATATAAAATCACTAGGAGCAAATTTTTATCTATATAATACTCATTCAAAATTAGGTAATAAGAAAAAAAAAAGCCTAAAACAACTCAGGGTGCTTTTTTTCGATAGAATTGAGGGTCGATACTAAATCGTAGAGAAGCTTTTCGTCCTTACATTGATTAATTGACTCGGATAACTTATTCAACAGTGCGTTAGCTAAATTTTTCTCGTATTCAGTGAGTTTTATAGAATCGTTTTGAAATATTTCGTCAAACTCGTTTTCAAACCACTGCAGTTGGTGTTTATATTCCTCGATTTGAACCTTTTCAATGTTAAAATTTAGATACATGCGTCTCCTCGATTAAAACTTAACAAAAAATTTTAAACTACAATAATAGTTATAGAACTTATTTAAAAAGTTAAGCATCTCTGCGGGTTTTCTAAAATGTCCTACGACAAAAGGGAGAATATTTTACACACAAAAAATCAAAATAAGTCGGATTGTTAATCTCTGTTAATATAGCAATCTAACAATTAATTTAGCGCTTAAAACACCCTAATAACATTACTAAATTTTTGTCGGAACTTTAATATGAAATTACTAAATATAAAAAAAAAGATTTAGGCAAAAATTGAAAGGATCGCTATAAATGGAAATTCATAGCCTATGGGGCTTTTTCTGGTAATTATGTAATAATAGATCTCTATTAATTCAAATACGAAGAGCACTACTAAGCGTAATAAAAATGTCATGATTGAAAATTCAATAACTAAAGTGAGCGACTCCCCGACTTTCTTTTTGTAAAGCTCCATAATGAGTATAGTGCTTAGAATAAAATTAATAATAAATATTATTGGGATTGAGTAAAGAAAGGAAATAGGATCTCTTAAGAACATTAAGGGAATAAGATCTATAGCGTTCCATAGTAAATTAACTACAAAAGCATTTTTACGTGAATCCCCCCACTCCTTCTTTCTAGCGTACTTACGCAAAAAATGTGTCCCGATTAGAACTACTACGAAATTCATAGATATAGCAATGATAAATAAAAGTCCAAATGTTAATATATATGAAGGAATCTGAAAGAGAATTTTTTATCATCTATTTTTTAGATTGTTAATACCATCTATTGATGACAGTAATTATTTAAAGTTTACATTTTAATAAATTTTCTAATGTTGCTTTAAATTATCAATAGAGCATTCTACAACAACAGTTCGTGAAAGCACACTTTCACGAATATTAATCCAATTTTTTAAGAATAGAAGAATGCTAAAAACATTTATTTTATTATAAGTTAATTAAAACCTAAAAAGATTTAAATTAGAAGAAATCCTAAGATTAATTTAGAGAATCTCCAGTAGGGGGCTAAGTCAGTTCTAACAAAGAGTATAATCATGAAAAAGAGGTAGAAGAAAGGCTTAGAAGAAAAATTATGAGGATTTTTTAAAAAAAAATGGAATCAAGAAAAAAAAAAGCTGGGTTAATTCTAAGTGGTATTGGAATATTTTTATATTTACTCAAAGGTAGCATATATATTATCTTTATTTATCCAATGGATGTAATTTTTTCACTTTCATTATTATTTACTGGAGCAATTTCACTAATTGGAATAATAATAGGAGTAAAAGAGATAAAAATAGGAGGTGCGGTTATCCTAATTTCAATACCGATTTCCATCGTTTATATATCAATTTTGAATTTTTTTCTTGAATATAGTCTTTATAATTTCTATGATATCGTTTTATTTGTTATATATCCAATCCCTTACCCCCACTCTGTGTTTGTAATAATTGGTGGAATTCAATGTTTAATGAGCTTTGATGATTAATCAAGTAAGTTGAATGATAGCAGTAAAAACTCTTAAACTTTGATACAATTGATTCAAGAGATAGAGTAAATAAAAAAAATTTCATACGAAATTATGAAAAATAAATAGAGGTGCTTTACAATATTATTTTTCTTGAAAATACTTAATATCAAATTCTTCCAATTCTTCAGGTGGCCAAGCACTAGGGGTTTTGTAATTTTTTACAAACCTATGCGTACAAATTAGAGCTCCAAATCCAATAGCTTGAGAACGAGAAAACCCAAAACCCAAGCCTTCAGCTTCATAGTGGTCGCCTAAACATATAAAAGGGAGATATTTCTCATCACCAAATTTCTTAAACGCTTTCTGAACTCCACACTCTTGTATGTCCCACCCCCATTCAAAAGAGTCTCCATCGCCTTTTACGAAATCCATTACAAAATCGTCTGGATAGAGCTTCATTTGGGTTTCTTCAGTTATTTTTTTTTGGTAGTCCATATATACGGGATCGAAAGGGTATTGGGATGGATCTCTACCCGCCTTTTCTAAAGCTTCTTTTCTAAGTTTATGGGCTGCCATTACATAGTTATAATGAAATTCCCCGATTTCTCTGAACGAAAACCCTATTTTTTCTAATGTGCGAAATATTGCAAGATCAGACACGCATTTAACGAGGACTAAAGTGGTAGGATTTTTTTGTCCACCGATATAGGGAATATCAGGTAAAATCTTCTCAAATTCCGCTTTCATTTGACTAATTAATTCTGCGGACTTCTTGTCATCAAATTTCTTGCATAGTTCTTCATTTATTACGCTTAAACGCTCGTTAAAGCTTTTCATGAATTTTGATTTCTTTCTAACATAAAAATCGTCTACAATTTTTGCTACCATAATTATCTATTTTATGATGATTTCTTTTAATTTCAATTTAACTAAAACCTATTACACTTTATTTTTATCTTATGTTGCTCAATCTTTTGATTTTTATTCGATCAACAATTTATCATAATCATACATTATAAACTATCACATTGACGAGTGAAAAAATGGTGGATTCGACCCTAGGTGCTTATAAAAAGCAGGAAATCGTCGCATATATATTAATGATCTTAACTTCTATTATTTGGGGAGGCACATGGCCATTAGGGCGATGGTTAGTCTCAGAGGAAGTTGGAGGAGCTACTATCCCTCCATTTATGATTGCGGTGATTCGGTATTTCCTAGCTGTAATTTGTTTTTTTCTTATTCTTAGATTTAAGGAAGGAACTTTAAACTGGCAATTTGCTAAAGAGCACTGGAAGATTTTAACTTTGATGGGACTGCTATCAGTAACAATCTATCAAGCGGGTTATTTAATAGGAGAACTTCTTACCAGTGCGAGCGATGCCAGTATAATGGTCGCAACTAATGCAGTCTGGGTAGTTATTCTTTCAAGTTCTTTCTTAAAAACTGAGCGATTTGCATGGAGAAAGATGGTTGGTTCGCTATTAGCATTCATAGCAGTAGTCATTGTTGTAGGTTTTTCTCCGAATGTAAATGTTGAGAATCGAATTCTTGGGGATATTATGATACTACTAGGGGCATTGGCTTACGCAATTTATACGGTTATTTCTCGATTTTTCTTAAATAAAACTCGCGAAAACACTGAATCTTATCAACCAAGCTCTATCTGGATCATGACTTGGGTTTCCTTGTTTGGATTTTTGATAACCACTCCGATAGCATTAATTATTAGTCCACAGTTCTTAATTCCAGCAAGTTATTTAACAATTCCCCCCCGAGTGTGGATCGGCATCTCGTATTTAGCATTCATATCTACGATCGGAGCATACACATTCTACTTAGAAGGAGTTAAACGTTTAAATGCTAGTAGAGCAGCTATTTTTCAGGCACTTGTTCCATTGTTTGGAGTATTATTTTCGGCTCTCTTTTTACAAGAAGCATTTGATGTTTTTGTTTATCCCTTTGCTTTATTTTTAGTTATAGTAGGAATTATTTTAGTAAATCGTAAAACAGCTCGAGTATAAAAATAATAATATAAATGATAGTGAAAAAAGTGAGAATTCCTATACAAGTATTAGTCTATCCCGTTAGAAAAATCAATGAAGATTGGGAGTATTTAATGCTAAAAAGAATAATAAGCCGAGGGGGGGTTTGGCAAGGAGTTACTGGAGCCCCTGAAGATAACGAAACTAACGCTGAGGGCGCCAAGAGAGAGTTATTCGAAGAGACGGGATATAGTTCTTTTACTCTAATTAAAACAGATGTATCTTATATAATCCCAATGCAAGATAAATGGAAAGATAATTATCCTGAAAACACTAAAGAAATCCCTGAATATCTTTTTATTGCTAAGATAAATGAACCAGGTTCACCTCAAATAGATCCCATTGAACACAACGATTGGAAATGGTGTAAATACGAAGAAGCTCTGGATTTACTATCCTGGGAGAATAACAAAAGAGCTCTTAAATTCGTTCATAAGTTCTTAGGAGATGATTTAATTAAAGAAAAGAAATAAATTTATTATTTTTTAAGATAAAAAACCAAATAGATTTCTCCTAATTTTGACTTTTATTAGAATAAAATTGATCAATTTTTTCTCCCACATTAGCTATTCTAAGCTCCAATTCAGAGCACCTCCATTTTCCGTGTCCTTTTACTTACATAGAAAAAGTATCTTATAGTGGTTCTTTTCATTTTGAAGATATATTAGCATCACCTAATCTAGCGCCAAATATCTCCACGCACTTAATATTGGATTAATTATTATAGATTAGATGATAGAAATTTATTAAGATGTCGACCAAAACTGATTACATTATTTCACATCATTTTACAACCTTTTATAGAAAATTCTATATTTAGAAAATTCTATATTTATAATAATCCTAAATTAATTTATGAAAATCTTTTACTAAAGCTAAATTGAAATTCGATTTGCCTTATGACTGACTCCTCAAAATCCAATTTGGTTAATAAAATTCAGGCGGAATACCATAAAAAGTTAAAAGAATTAGAATCAAAACTAGCAGCAAAGCATAAGGAATTAAACCAAATCGAACAACGAATAAAACATGAATCAAAAAAGATTTATAACTCAAACCTTTCTTCATTAAAGGCTAAAAGAATGGAGTTGAATGCTTCCATTTTAAAGTTAAAGAAGGATATAAGACGAGTCAATAAAGAAAAAATTAAAAAGTTGAGAAAGCTATAAGCTATCTTTATAAGGATGTCGTCTAATCTTACCAGAAGATTGCATCATTGAACTTTCAAATCTTTTAGATTTCACTCGATTTTCAAAATAAAGAATCAAAAAAAAAAAGAGAATTTGATTATTAATTTTTTTTGATTTTATTGAATAGTGTAAAAAACAACGCAAAAAAAAGGTAAACCCCCATAGGAATTAATAGAATCCAATATTCACTTGGCGAAAAAATTTCGACTTGAAGAATCATCGAAATAAAGCTTATCAATAGAAATCCCGTCCACACACTTAATATCCGTATAGTTAATGGCCTTTTAATGGCATAATGAATAATCAAAGCTGCGATTGCGTAAATACTAATGATCATGAGAGGTATTGGCACCCAGAATTCTTGGATCCAGAATGATA
>JAHQWH010000031.1 GCA_029856105.1 Promethearchaeia archaeon
TCTAATCTTCAAGCTTGGTTTGATAATGATTATGATACTCGAATTCTTCATCGTAATTTAGCATTTCCTTTATTGAAAGCTCTATGTGACGCTGGTGATCTGATAGCCAGAAGGAAGTTTAAAGAGGAAATCGCTATGAGGTATGCTACTGGACATCCAACTGTAGTTAGGTTTTTAACTCAAAACGGTTATTTACATTACTTAACAGAAGATGAATTTGAAAGTATCCTAATTGACATCGATTTCCCCAGTATTCAAGAATTTTCAAGAAAAATTTCAACAAGATTGAAAACACTTAGCGAACCAGAATCTGAAAAAGAGATCAAATTACAGATTACGAAGTTTATGCGTAGTTATCGACTCTCCTACAGATATTTACTCTTAATTAAATCAATTGAAAACATTCCTAACGACTTAAAACAGGTATTCGTTGAAATTGTTTATAATAAATATAAAACCAATCGAAGCTTTCCTATCCTTAAGTTTCTGAACAAGGCTTTAGTAAATTATGAGAATTTAGATTTTAAATTGCTTACGTACAAAAACAAATTAATCGGAATTCTGCAAGCTAATTTTCTAAATCTTCGCAATAAAATGATTGAAGATGTCGTAGATATTAAAGGTTTAGAAGAAATTGAAGAAAAAATAGAACATCTAGATCTAAGTGATAATAGAATTACACAAATAAAAGGTTTAGCTCGCTTAAAGAATTTGAAAAAGCTGATTTTAAAAAATAACTATATTGAGAAAATTGAAGGGATTGAAGAACTTAAAAACTTAGAGTTGCTAGATCTATCTGGGAATATTAATATTAAAGAAATTTCGGAAAGTTTGAATGAGTTACCGCACTTAAAGATAGTTAAATTAACAGGTTGTAGAATAGGTGCTATTTCAAATTCAGTTTTGAGATATTTTTGGATGGGGCAGAATTTCAGGTATTACACTGATTATACCGATGAAGAAGTTCAATATTACGAAAAAAACTACTCCTCAAGGGCGAGAGCTAATAATAGATTATACAAAAATTTTGTCAAATGGCTGTTAAATGTGAGATCACAGATGGCTAATTATACTTTTGATTTCAGAGATATCAAAAAATATGAGCAAAAAAACTCTAAAATTGCAGTAATGGCTGGTAATCCTACCAGAAGCTTCTTAAAGTATCTTGACGATAAAAAACAATTACGGATAACAAAATTTTTCGGAATGGCTTAACAAATTAGGCGGTAAACCTACAAGGGCTTTTTTAAAATGGCTTTATGCTCAGAAACAAACGAGAGTTACCTCATTCAATTAAAAAAATCTTCTTTTTTTAGATTTTAGAGAAACGCAACATTTTCTCAATTGGATTTAAAGCTCGTTTAGCAATTTCAGATGGAACTTTTACTTCAAATGTTGGATCATCTAAGTGTTCGAGAACATATTTTGTTAATTCAATCGTATTCTTCTTCATATTATAACAGATCATCTTGTCTTTTGCGAGATAGAACTTTTTATTTGGAAAATCTTGAGCCATTCTTTCTAACAATCCTAACTCCGTTCCGATAATAAATTGAGTTTCTTCTGAAGGACTTTTTTTAACTTTATTATACATTTGAGCCGTTGACCCTACAAAATCAGCTAGATGACGAACTTCTCTTTCGCATTCCGGGTGCACAAGAAATTTAGCGTTGGAATGTTCTTGTCTTATTTTTTTAACATCTTCAACAGTTAATAAAGTATGAACGTAACAGTGGCCTTGCGGGGGGCATTTAATGCATTTTATATGCGATTTTTCTTCGGCATAATCTCCTAAATTAGCATCTGGTCCAAATAAAACCGCGTTTGTATTAAACTCTTTACTAATCTTTTCTACAATTTGAACTGCGTTTGACGATGTACAACAAATATCGGATTCTGCCTTAACTGCAGCTGTACTGTTTACGTAAGTTACAACTGGAAGTCCTGGATTATCCAATCTGAATTCCTTAACCATATTTTCGTCCAAAAAAGCAGCCATGGGACAACAAGCTTCTGAACTAGGTAATAAAACGCGTTTATCTTGGTTTAAAATCGATGCTGTTTCTGCCATAAAATCTACGCCTGCAAAAATAATATACTCCGTGTTAGCTTCTTTTGCAAGTCTAGATAATCCAAGCGAATCACCTAGATGATCGGCCACTTCCTGAATTTCTATAGGCTGGTAATAATGAGCAAGTAAAATTACATCGTTTTGTTTTTTTAATTTTAAAATATCTTCTTGTATTTGTTTTAGAGTCATCTTTTTTCTTTGATTTTTTCGTGTATTTTAAAATAATT
Source organism: Promethearchaeia archaeon (assembly GCA_029856105.1). Lineage (GTDB taxonomy): Archaea > Asgardarchaeota > Lokiarchaeia > Sigyniarchaeales > SOKP01 > SOKP01. The sequence continues at coordinate 2,299 of JAHQWH010000031.1, forward strand.
TTTTTACCTAACAAAAATTGAAATATTTAATATAATTTAATTGAGTTGGATCTTATGAGTGAAAATCTTATGAGTGAAAAGCTTTCGATCACAAAAAAATTCTTAAGGATGCTAAACTCTTCTAATAATCTTTTTTTTATTTATTATATTTTCAAATACTTATTATTATTGCTTTAATTCTACTTTTTCAAAAAGCAATATAATTGTGAAGAGATAATGCCATTAATTATACCAAGCCCTAAAACGGGAAAAGTACCCCAAATTCACGAATCAGTATTCATAGCACCAACTGCAGTCATTATTGGGAATGTTACAATTGGTGAAGGAAGTAACATCTGGTTTGGAGCCGTCCTACGGGGAGATTGGGGTACAATTATTATAGGAAAAAATACAAGTATTCAAGAAAATGTTACTATTCACAACGAAGTAGGATCCACTGTAGAAATCGGCGATAATTGTATAATTGGTCATCACGCTATGGTGCATGGACCTTGCACAATTGGGAACGGTTGTTTGGTTGGAATAGGCTCTAATGTGCTACATCGATCTAAAATGGGGGACGGCTCGATCGTAGGCGCGGGAGCTGTTTTAGTTGGAAAGGAAATTCCCCCGAGAACTTTAGCTGTTGGAGTTCCCGCCAAAATTAAGAAACAGCTAAAACAAACAGGCAAAATGGAAGGGTTAAAAGCTGCTGGCGTCTATGTCGCCAATGGTAAATTGTTTAAAGAATTTTTTAAAAAGAATTCGTAATATATTATACTCTAAAATTTTTTCTTTTTACTTAATTCCTTTAAATCACTTTCTTTTTGATGTCTAATCCTACCTTGATATTATATTATTTTAATATTCTTTCTAATTAAAAATAGACTAGCTCTAATATTTATATACTAAAAAGAACTAAGATTTAATATAGGAATCTTTAATCATAAAAAAAAAAAATTTCCTCCTTCAAACGCGCGAAATATAGTGTAAATTTGAAGCAGTCTTAACCAATTCCTTAAAATTAAATTTATCTAGTTCAAAATCGTATCCAATAGAACGTAATACAATTTCAAAGTCAAACTCATAAAAATCTCTACCTGATTCTTCGATGAAGAGTGTGGATTGAAATCTGTTTTTAACCCAAATTACTTTCCAAATTACGATAAAATTCCAAGGCTTTCTTAACCATTTCTCTGTAATTAAATTTATCTAGTTCAAAATCGTAACCAAGATAATCTAACACAATTTCAACCTCATACTCACCGTATTCGTAATCATAACCCAATTCCATGATGAGGGGACGGCCGTCATGAACAACCATCAAAGAGTTCCCTAGATCGTGCGAATAAATCCCACAAAAATCAGATACGGGCACTTTTTTAAGCGCGAATATTTGCGCTTCGATCAAGCCCGTAAGCCCGTCCTTATCGAGGTCAAATGGGCTGAAGTTAAACTCGTCGCGTATTTCTCTTGGAAATGTTTGGTATTTCTCAAGACTCCAACCGCCTAAAGAGGTCCCCGAAGGTCCGTAGTAAAATGTAGCAGGAAAAAACAAGCCATCGGGCGTCATTACAAACATCAGTACGTCGAATAGCATTTCGTCGCCCCCAAACTCCATATCGGGAAGAAGCGTCTTAAGCGAACCCGCTAGGAGCAGATCGTGCTTGATATCCCTCATTAGTCCGCCGACATCCGAAAGTTTATCGAATTTTATCTCGTCAAGAGTCATAAATTTCTCAAAAACGCCAAAATGAGCTCCCGCTCCGCAAACTTTGCTACTTGCTTTCCAAAATAAACGGTCGACTTTCCTTGGATGAAAATCAAAGAAGACAAAGCCATATCCATTAGACCCAACCTGAGCTTTTCTAAAATCAAGCTGCCCTAACGCTCCATTTGACGCGAGGCTTTTTACCTTTCTAACGTCCATCGTTATCATTATGTATCATTATAAGAATAAAAAGAAAAATATTTAAATTTATGGGTAAGTTTAATCTATATTAAAGAAGCTACCTGTGAGCTGAGCCAATTTCAATTGCGAGAGAGGGAACTTCAAAAACAATTTTGCTTGCTCGTAAATGTCTTTAAGCTTCTCGAGCGATTCTTCTCTCAAATCCACGTCCGCCACTTGTAAACAATCCCCTACTAAATCGTATAGCTCTTTAATTTTAGCTTTTATCTTTTCTTGAACTTCAAGCGCTTTCAGAAAGTCGTCTAGAAGTATAAGCTTTACGTTTTTCGCGTATGCGGGGTACACTCGATCGATTTCCTTAGTAAATTGATCTACGTCAGCTTGAGTAAGGGATGGGTGAGTCAATACGATAAAAAGGAATCGATCTTTTGATTGGTATTCCTTAAAATATTTTTTGAAAAATGCGTAGTCTTTTAATCTAAGTAGCTTAGCTGACTTCTTAGCCTCGTGCGTAAAGTCAACTACCACGTCTTTAATCCCAGCAGGAATGACCTTTTGAAGGTCCCCAATAACCCTTAATAATTTAGCAGTCGCCGGAATGAATACATCTACTACCTTACCTAAACGACCTACCTCTTGCTCGTCTTCAATTCCTTTTGTAAAACCGTGCGATTTGAGACTCAGCATTATTAAAAGTTCTATTGGTTTATGTGTATATGTACCTACAATTTGATGTAAATGACTTTTCAAGCTTAGCGAATGCAAATCGAACGCTTTAAGGGTTATATCTCGTAGATGGGATTTAGGCTGAGATAATACATACGATCGTATGTTATTATAAGGATCTTGCTTTTTGTCTAACATGTATCCTTCCGCTAAAAAAACAAGAGGGCTTAATACTGAAGTTCCAACAGCATCTCTCAACTCATTGAAAGTTATAGCTCTTCCTTTGTTCTCAGATTCAAGAAAATACAACCCTCTGTAGAAGTCGTACTTGCTTTCTGTGTAGCCTTCGGAGATTTCTTTATCGATTTCGTTTATATATGGCTTAGCAAATGGATTTGAAAAAATAAACTCTTTAATCGCTTGAGAAACCTTGAATTTTAACGCTTCCAATTGTTTTAAAGAAATTTTAATTCCCAAAGCCTCGAAATGGGCTTCTGTTAGTTTGTACGTATTATAATCTATCTCAAACAAACTAGTAAAATCAACCCTTTTTTCAATGCGAGCCTTACCCAAAAAATCACTTGCAATATCTTTCGTAAATATCATCTTGGCTAACTTGTTGTACGAGAAAGGCACTCCCCAAAATTTTGGAAATATATCAACAAGACTTTCAAACAACGCTACTCTAGGTTTAATAGGAGCTCTCAAGTTTTCGTAAGTCTGTCTATTAATAAATTGCATGAAATCTTTATAATCATTGAAAAATTTGGTAGTTTCGTCGTCTCTAGTGCCGTGAACCTTCTCGTAGGCTTCGAGAAATCTATCCAAGAACCACTCGTACATGTGACCCTTTCTGGTTGATACAATGTTAATTTGAAATGTGCCCTCTGGAGTCCAGTATTCGCCTCTATGGTGTTCCGTCCAGATTGCGAAATATTCGTCAAACTTCGCTTTAAGATATTGAAGGTCTTTTGAAAAGTCAAATCCCTTTTTGCCGAAACGGAACATATTTTTATCTAAAATATCGTACAAATGATAGGTCATTTGAGCTAAGGAATAGTAAAGAGTATCAATCTTTTTTCTATTTTGCCTAACAAGCCTGTCATTATTAATTATATCCCTATTATTAAGATTAACCATTCCAATAGCTACACCGCCGAGTCCTAATCCGAGATTTCCAAAAGCTCCAAACCCGCTTAGAGTAGGAATTATCGCTTGCAAAACCATCATAGTAGCAGACAGCACACCAATCCCGACAAGATTTGGTTAAACAAGTGCGTCGACCAAGATCGAAACGGGATCGACGACAACACGGGGCAACCGGCGCTCACTTACGGCAACAGCTCGGACATGTACTTTGACACTTGCTTGATGGTCCAATTTAGTGTGTTAGACGTCCAAAAATACGGTTACGTGCCCCCAATCGAGCTCGACCCAGCGGTAGTTTATTGGGTAATCGCGATAACGCTTCTCTTAATCTTCGCTGGGATCGTTGCGTTTGCCATTTGGAAGCGCGTACCGGTTCAAATAGTCGAGAAACCTCAATTTATTTTTCTATACGATCCTGCCACCCTAAAAAAATTGAGGAAAGAAAACGAGGACAAACGCACGAATCACTACAAAGATGGATTTGAGCCTTGCTTCGATTGGGGCGAGGGGACAGAGTTTAGCGTGCCTAAGTGGGCTGAGGAACTCGTAGATAAAGAGCTGAAAAGAGGCAAGAAAGACGGGCGCATCGCAAAAGGTAAGCTTCCTTCCAATTTAACCGATCAAAATATAGAATATTGCACTTACTTTTACCAAAACGGCAAGTTAGTTTTGCGAGCGTATCGCCGAATCCACTCGGAAGATAGCTCGCCGAGCAGGGCGAGCAACTTAGCGAGTAGAATCGGTTTTGGGCTAAAATCTATTCGATTAAAACATTTGCTATATTTTCCGCTAGCAATTTTTGCCCTAATTTTTAGCTTTTTAGCGTTCGGTTATTTCGTGCCTTACCAATACTTAGGCGTTTTACTCGAGCAGCAACCAACCTTAGTGGCATTCTACTTCTTCCTTGCGGTCCTTTTATCGGCGTTGTTCGCGCTTGGAGCGGTTTTTACGGTTAAATTTTTGAAAAGAACGATTGCTTCATTGACGCGTAAGAAAATTAAACCTAAAAGTAGTCGATTAAAACGCTTTAAACCCGATTTTATCTTTGTTATCGTACCTTTGATAGTTTTTACCGCTATTTGCAGCGTCTACGCCACCTATTATGCCTTTACGAGATTTTTTTACTCGATTTCTGCAAATGACATTATACCTTTAATAATTGGCGTTTGGACCGTTTTCTGGAGCTTGGTGCTGTTAAAAGTTTACTTTTCGCTGCGAAAGTGATTTATTATTATTTTTGGAAAAATTAACCAATCTCCTAATTTTTCATTTTTAATTTATTTAATTTTTTTTTAAAATGTACTAGTAGATATTTATATACTTAAAAGTACTAAACTTAATATAGGAATCTTTATATAAAAAAAAAAATGAAAAAAAATGAACTATATTAAAACATTTATAATTTCTCTAGTAATCTATTTGGGATTGAATACAGTCTTTACGCTAATTGCGGTGTTTACAGTCGCTGGATTCCCTACAACTGATATTATGCTAATTGTAACATCGATTTTTGCGCCAATCTTTACCTTTCCAGGAGCTGCCTGGTCCTCCGATGGGATCGTACCATTGTTAACTTCTACTGACTTTTTCACTGATTTTATGCTATTTCTAGGTTTAGTAGTCCCTCCATTAGTTACAATAATCGTCGCTTCATTCTTAGGAGATACAAATAAAACCGTTTTTGGATCCTGGTTCTTAACTGCCTTAATAACCTGTGTAGTATATGCTATACTTTTAGGAACAGGTCAATTGGTCTCTGCCTATTTAGCACTTGATTGGTTTGCTAAAGTAGCGTCTTACGGCGAATTAGGTACGATTTTGGTTGTTTTTACAGCGGGAATTGCAAATGGTTTCTTCTACGGTTGTATAACCTACCTAATCACTAAAGAAGGTCTTTAGACTCGTATTAAAATTTAAAATTAATTTTTTTTCTTTTTTATAACCTATTTTGAACACATACAATTTTCGCTTTTGACGATATCTATTGTATTAAACATTAAATCTAAAAGATTAACTATAAGTAGCTTATTTTCTAAATTAGGTAGCCCTAAAGTAGTTTTAATTACCTCCAAAGCCTCTAAAGTGCCTAGGATGCCCGGAGTAACACCAATTACCGGTAAAGGACCTTCTGAAGGATCAAGAGTATCTGGTTGATTGAAAACGCATTCATAACAAGCAGTTTTTTTGGGGTCTATTGTTATTATTTGCCCGAAAAAATCTTTAATTCCGGCAATTATAGCTTTAATATTATATTCTATTGCAACTTTGTTGACTAAAAATTTAGTTTTAAAATTATCGCTACAATCAACGATAAAATCTTTGTCTTTAACATATTTTTTAATTGAATTTTCATCTATATAATCCTTATATACTTTTATTTCTACTTCAGAATTAAGATTAGATAACCTTTCTTTTGCAGCATGCACTTTTCCCTTCCCAACTTGAGCTTCATTGTAAAGTATTTGTCGTTGAAGATTGGAAATTGATAAAGTGTCGTTGTCAATGATAGTTAATTCTTTTATTCCCGCAGCAACAATATAAAGAGCAAAAGGAGAACCTAAACCTCCCGCACCGATTTGTAATACTCTAACTTTCGACAATTTTTCTTGTCCAACTTCTCCAATGGAAGGGGATAATATCTGCCTTGAATATCTCTTTTTCTGA
>JAHQWH010000032.1 GCA_029856105.1 Promethearchaeia archaeon
GCTCCCAAGTGGAAATAGAAATACACTCGAACATCAATCAATAGCTCGCAAGATAGCTGAAAATGGTATAGTACTATTGAAAAATAAGGATGCTTTATTACCGTTAAATATTGATAAACTGAAAAAGCTAGCTATTGTTGGTCCAAATGCAAACTTAAAATTTGGAGGAGGTGATATGTTAGCTGGTGGAGGTAGCTCAGTTAATTATCCTCCATACGAGATTACACCTCTCGAGGGTTTAAAGCAAAAATGTAGGGATAGAGTAGAAATAATAGAAACACCATCAAAGGCAGATGTAACAATTTTATTTGCCGGACTCAATCATGAACATGGTATGGATGCCGAAGGCGAAGACAGGAACAAATTTGAACTCCCTTTAGAACAAATCGAATTAATTAAGAGAACCGTAAAGCGAAACCCTAATACCATTGTAATTCTCATAAATGGGAGCCCTATAGCCATGAGCGATTGGATCAATAGCGTTCCTTCAGTTATTGAAGCGTGGTACGGAGGTATGGAAGTAGGAAATGCGATTGCGAATATTTTATTTGGTGATGTGAACCCTTCGGGAAAATTACCCTTAACATTTCCTAAAAAACTTTCAGATTCTCCTGCTCATAAATCTGAGCGAACTTTTCCGGGAGTCGAAGAAAAAGTTTTTTACGATGAAGGAATCTATGTTGGTTATCGCTATTTTGATAAGGAACAAATTGAACCGCTCTTTCCTTTCGGATATGGGTTATCTTATACTACTTTTAATTACGAGAATCTAAGATTAGATAAAGAAAAATTTACCAAAAATGATACCGTTAATGTATCTGTTGATATCGTTAATACAGGTAACCGATTTGGAACAGAAATTATTCAACTGTATGTTCAAGATATTGAAAGCAGCACTGATCGCCCTCCAAAAGAATTAAAAAAATTTGAGAAAGTGAAACTCAAACCAAATGAAAGAAAGACAGTAGAGTTCAATTTAACCATTGGCGACTTCTCCTTCTATGACGACTCAACTCATAATTGGGTTGTGGAACCTGGAACATTTAAGATACTTCTTGGAAGTTCTTCACGAGATATACATTTACAAAAGGAGATTGAATATTTCGAATAATATAGCGTGATTAAATTATTTTTAAAGTAATTTAAATTATAAGCTTTCAATAATAGAAAAAGAAATAATCTCGTAACTTTAAAAAATAAGTTATTTGATGTCCATTAGACATTTTGGCATATGCATTTTTAAGTCCAATAATCTTTAATATAAGAGAAGGTTTCGATACATATGAAATCTCTATTGGTTTTATTTTCATATCATCACAATAATACTGAGAAAATCGCTAATGTCTTCGCAAAAGTTCTTGATGCACAAATAAAAACACCACAACAAATAAACACTGAAGAGCTTCAAGAGTATAGTCTAATAGGCTTTGGCTCAGGGATATATGGTGCAAAACACCATAAAGATCTACTTAACCTTGCTGATAAACTACCACAAGTCACCAACAGGAAAGCATTCATTTTCTCAACCAGTGCAATGACAGGAGATGCCAAAGTCGCCAAAGATCATTCGTTGCTTAGGGAAAAACTGCAATCGAAAGGTTATATGATCATTGATGAATTTGCTTGTAAAGGTTTTAACACTAATAGTTTCATGAAATATTTTGGGGGAATGAATAAGGGTAGGCCTAATGCTGAAGACCTCAAACATGCGGAAGATTTTGCTCAGAACCTGAAGCAGAACCTGCAAAAGAAGTGAAACTTGAACACATGAATTTTTTCTATCTTCTTATAATTTAAGCAAGAAGTTCTATACTTCAATACATTCAATAAAAAATTTATAATAATTCTTTTATAAATATTAAAAATTTATACTCGTCTACCTTTTTAATAATAAATAGAATCTTATCTAATAAAGATAATAATTATTAAAGAGACACAAGATTGGTTCGACCCCCAACTGAAAAAAACATCTGCTTGCGCTGTAAAGGAGCGAGATTATTATGTGGTAAGAAAACATGCCCAATCTTATTAAAGAAATCTGTCTTGAAATCACTTGTCCCATTTGAATTTGATAAAACAATACGAAATGTAGAGCTTTCTGGACCTAGCCCTCCAGGATTTTTCGTCGGTCATTTCAATTATCCTAATGTGTATTTAGGACCATTGGTTCCTTTCCAAAAATTTGAAATAGATCAAAAAATTTCGGATTATCACATCTTAGACGCTCCAGAACTATGGTTTGGAAAAAGTATAGTTGATGTTATAGGATATAGAAGTAGTTTGGTAAGAAATAATTTTAAAATCAACGTTAATATTGGCAAAAGGAGCCGTAAAAACCCGCCCCCCATGAAGGCACAAAAATTGCTCGAAACTTCTCAAGAATTATCGATGGCAGCTCGTCCTGTAGATACAGAAACAAAGCTACCAAAAATGAATTTAAGAATGCTGTTGGATAATCACGCGTTGCCTATGGGTCCTACGGGTATGGCTGAAAAAATAAGAATCACAGAGAATACAAAGGTCCATCCAAAAGTAGATTATTGCGTTGCAGACACAGATTTAAAAGCAACGGAAGCAGTATCAAAATACCTCTATTTTAAAGGACGCGTCCCAGAATCAACAATTAAAAGGGTTTTTTCAGCTGGTTTGTTAGGCGAAAAGAATAAGCGGCGAATAGTCCCTACTAGATGGAGTATTACCGCTGTTGATGACATCATCTCTAAGGCACTAATTAAAGAAATTAAAAAATTTCCTGAAATAAATGATTATCGTATTTTTGAAAATACCTACCTAGATAATCACTTTAAAATACTTCTTTTTCCCGGTAAGTTTACTTACGAGATGAACGAGGTATGGGCTCCTAATACTTTATGGAACATCTCTCTTGATGGAGATAATCGTAGCTTAAGACCTCAGATAATGACCGATTTTGAATTCTACAAAGGCAGAAAAAATTACGCAAGCAATATCACTGGTGCTTATTATGCGGCTCGAAAAGAAGTTTGCGAATATTTATATAAAATTGGAAGACAAGCTAGGGTTCTAATTTTTCGTGAAGTACAAGGCGGTTATATCGTACCTTTAGGCGTATGGGTTATTAGGGAGTCTATTAAAGATGCTATGGCGAAAGTAAATCCTCTAATCCTTGACAATTTTAACGACTCAACAAAAAAAATGGCAGAGGGATTCATGGTAAGCTACAAATACTGGAAACAGAGTAGTAAACTAATTAATTTCGTTAAAAATCAGAGAACGATAGATAATTTTTTATAAATTTACTTAGATTTTGCGAAGGTTATTGATAAAGCACATAAAATTTCATATTAGAAATAAAAAAAAAAAGATTTGGGAATTTAATTAACCTTATTTAAATTCTTAATTTCTTACGATACCTGTAAATTATGATAGACATCCCCAATATAGCAACCATGGAAACTAGGAAGATTGGATAACCGCTTATAAGCTCGTCACCATCAGTACTTACCGTAGGAGGAATATATTCGAAAATTACTTCCTCTTGAGTAACTCCATACATATTTTTTACTTCCATCGTAATCGTATAATTTCCAGCAGCAACCGAACCTAAATCCCAATCCAATAAACTTGTTGGAGTTGCCCAGCTTGTCCACGTTGAACCGTTTAAGATTCGGAATAAATAATCTGTATCTGGCACTTCATCATTGTTATTATCAGCGTCAGTTATTGTAGTTTCTATCTTAAAATCAGTTGAATTAACAATCAGTGTATCATCTTCCGCTGTAAAACTAAACACTGGAGCTTGTTGTGCTGGTTGCGAATATAAAGTTAGATTTCCAATTAAAAAAAGATCACTTACCCATTGAGATAAAACACCGTCATCTGTATAATTTAGGTGAAAATAGTTAGTTGTATTCCAAAATGCTATAGAGTATAAACTAGGATAAACTTGGTAAGAGTCCAAGCCCATGCTTGCCATCATCGGAGCTAGGAAGGTAGATACATTGTTCAAAATTTGCAATGAAACTTTTCCATCATTTTCAACAGGGATTAAAAATCCCGGTCCTGCTGACTGATATCCAATTGATTCATTCCAATAAGCAATAAAAAAGTTAGTAGTTTGTAGTGTCTTCTCTCCTGAAGTTGTATTCCACTCCCACATGTTACCCCATACAACAGTACCATTTCCCGGTCCTGGATCTGTTATATTACCGCTTACTATTTCAACTAAGCCAAGCATTTCGGGATCTCCTGTCATTGTAGCATTAAAAACATACCTTTCAGAAGGATACACTGAAAATCCTGGTATGTTTGTTGTATCTACCCCATCAAAAGTCCATTCTTGTGCTTTGGTTATAGGAATTAAAAAGGGACAGATTAAAATTAGGCTGGTAACGCCAATCAAAATATATTTGTTTAATTTTTTCATATCTTTTTACCATTGAATTTCTATTTTTTTACAAAAATGCATAACAAATTTGTTATTTTAAAGAATCATATTTTAGTATATAAATATATCTTGAATTTTTAGTGATTAAAATCTCGATAAAATCTAGCAATTCTTCCTCAATTGAATCGCTCGGAACTGAGTAATTATGAATTAAAAACATGGCGGAGTGTTTCATGGTTAGCTATAAATATTGGAAAAAGAGCAGTAAATTAATAAATTTCGTTAAAAATCAGAGAACGATAGATAATTTTTTATAAGTTATCTAATTTTAAAATTTATATTATACTTAACTTAATTTAAATCTATAAGGAACTGGGGAGTTATTAAGATGATGATTGATATGCATGTTCATCCTTTTTGTAAAGAGGCTGATTGGGGCGACGATCTTGATTTTGTAGCTAATGCTCTACTTGGTACAAATAAAAAAGGCCGTCGTGCGATGTTTAAATTTTATGAAGTTCTACAGACAAAAATATCTATTGATGATTATATTACTCAGATGGAAAAATACGGTATTGATAAAACTGTGATTGTATCATATAATCTTACGACAGCCTACGGAGTATGTATAGTTACAAATGATAATGTCGCGGATTTTGTTAAGAAATATCCAGAGAAGTTTATTGGATTTGCGTGTATTGATATTCCCGCACATGACGCTATGGATCAACTTGAATATGCTATAACATCATTAGATCTTAAAGGTGTCAAACTTGTACCTCCAGCGCAGAAGTTTGACATTTCTGATAATAAATATGACCCTTTATGGAAGAAAATGATAGATCTTAACATTCCTCTTTGGACTCACACAGCACATTTAGTTTCAATAATAGGGGCAATATCAAAATATGGCCATCCAATGCTAGTAGACGCATTGGCCTCTAAACATCAAGATTTAACAATCATAATGGGACATATGGGGATTCCATGGTTTTGGGATGCATGGGGCGTAGTTGTAAGACAACCTAACGTATATATTGATATTTCTGCATATCCTGAACTATATTCGTGGTTTCCTTTTGAAGCATTTTCTAAATTTAATGCGGAGGATAAAGTATTATTTGCTTCAGATCATCCTCTTAAACATTGGAACGAGGTTATTCCTGCATTCAAAGAAGTTCCTATTTCTGATGGGTTTCGAAGAAAAATTCTCGGTGAAAATGCAAAAAAGTTATTAGAATTATAACCTTGTATGATTTAGGAACCTTTCAATATTGTAAATACTAATTAAAAACTAGAGAGGGAACTTTATGATTTGGAAAACTAATATAAATAAAATGACGGGTACTAAGTACCCTTTAATTATGGGAGCTTTTGCTGGGTATGGTAAAACTGAATTTGCTGCATTGTTCTCAAATGCTGGAGGATTGGGGGTTATTACTGCCTTGAATTACCAGATCGGTGATTTTAAATCCGAATTGCAAAAAATGAAAGAATTGACGGATAAGCCTTTTGGTATTAATTTAACTGTGCTACCTCCGGGCGTGAGAGCTCTTAATGTTAAAGTATCAAAAGACGACTATTTAAAATATTTAGAAATAGCTATTAATGAAGGTGTAAAAGTTTTTTTTACTTCTGCTTACCAAGCTACTCATTTGGGAAAAAGAATTCACGAAGCGGGTTGTTATTGGATTCACAAATGTGCTTTGATTAGACACGCTATTTCGGCTGAAAAAGCGGGAGCTGACGCTATTACTTTAATAGGAATGGAAGCTTCAGGTTTTAAAAATCCCTATCAACACACAACTTTAGTAAATATAACCATGACAAAACGGTTATTGAAAGTTCCCATCATTGCCGCTGGTGGAATTGGAGACGCGCGTGGTTTCTTAGGAGCATTAGCTATGGGGGCCGAGGGTGTTTGCCTTGGTTCAGCAATCCTTACAACAGCTGAAAGTCCCGTCCCTAAAGAGATGAAGAAAAAATGGTTAGAAATGGATATACTTTCCGAAGATTACCATAAAAAACTGTACCATCGAGATCTAAAGGCAACTAGGGTGTTATCAACAGCCATAGTACATCAAAAAGAAATCGTTCCTTTACGCGATTTCATCGAAAACATTATGGACGAGGCAGGAGAGATTTTAAAATCGTGGGGATTTAAAGAAAATCAATTAGATATTTTATCTATTTAATTATTAAACATCTACTAAAAAGAAATTAGATAAAAATAAAATAAAAAAGATTTTTAAAGCTCTATTGGTTCGAATTCTTTTAAGTTCTTAACTTTTTTAACTTTAGGATTCTTAATTAAATATCCTTCAATCATTACCATAGATACTTGTCCTAAGTAATCGATATTCTCTAGGGGATTTCCTGGAACGACTTGAATATCAGCTGATTTTCCAACTTCAATACTCCCGGTTATATCACCAATACCAATATTTTCGGCATTGCCTTTAGTGGCGAAATGAAGAGCTTCTTGTGCGGTCATATCCGTGTATTTCAAGAAGTTCTTTAACTCTTTCCAGACATTATAATGCGTGGAGTAAGGGACTGCCGCATCTGTACCAACCGTCAATATAATTCCTTCTTTGTAAGCTTTCTGTAATCCATTGATCATTCCTACTTCAATCAAAACCGCATTTTCTTTTTTTACATCCGTTATTTTCGTCTCTTCTTTAGAGAGTACCGCCATACCCATACCTGCTGAAGTAGTGGAAGTTAAAGTAGTAAATCCTCGAAGTGATTTAGGATTATTCTTAAATAATGGTACTAAATCATCAGTTATTTTAGCACCATGTTCAATGCTGTCAACACCTCCCAAAAGCGCTTCCTTAATACCGTGGGTCGATTCGCAATGAGTGGCAACTAATAATCCACCACGATGAGCCTCAAAACACGCAGTCTCGATTTCTTCTATAGTCATTTGAGGGCGTCCAGCTTCGCCGACTTTTCGCGAATCCATAACGCCTCCAGTTGATAGGATTTTTATAAAATCTACTTCCTCTCTTAGATTTTTCCTTATCGCCTTTTTTACTTCCGTTGGAGAATCCGCGGTATACGCCATCATTCCACCGTGTCCACCAGTTATACAGATACCCATTCCAGCACAAATTAATCTAGGTCCGATTAACTTTCCTTTTCTAATTTTGTCCCTAAGTTTAAGATCTAAGTAGAACGGATCGCTCATAGTTCTTAAAGTCGTTACGCCCGCATTTAAAGCGTTGGTTGCATTATTTTTCATCATATTACTAAGGATTTTTTTGCCTAAGGGCGTTTCAAGTAATTTGATTACTTTTTCCATCGTTTTATCGCTTAAATTCATCAATTTCATTGGTTTTCCGCTTCCCGTTAAATGACAATGAGCATTTATCAAACCTGGTAGAGCATATTCTCCTTTTAAGTCTACTTTTTTGTAATTTTCTGGAATTTTGATATCTTCTTCTTTTCCTAATCCGACAATTAAACCGGGAGTTTCACCATCTTCCACAACATTTTTAATTAATATTACTCCTTTGTTAATTATTGAACTCTTAAGATTACCGTCAATTATATTACAATTGATAAGCGCAAGATTTGCTTTAGGTTCTTTTTTTCTGTATTTTAATCGTTTTATCCAGCCTATTGTGAAAAGCGTCAAAATAATATCAATAGCACTTCCAATAATAGCTATTGTCCAGTACCACACCACCGGCATCCAACTAGAACCTAAACGAGCCAGATTTAAAGTTAAGTTGTACATCCCAACACCGTAAATTCCAAGAACATCTAAAATTCCTAATGGAATTCCTACAAAAGGTAGAATCCATGGAAAAACATTAAATAATCCAACAATCGTATGTGCAAGAGCGCCTAACGCTCCTTCCAAAGTGCCGTATGTTATCCACGCAAATAAAGAAATTAGAATTGTTAAAAAAAGTAGAAATACTATACATTTATTCAAATAATTTGAAGATCCTTCATTCTCGTTCATAATTTCTTGCCAATTTTTATTGCTTTTAAATTTTAATGATTTAATTTTTAATAGATTAAAATTGTTCGTTTAATAATAATATAAAAGTAATTTTAAATATTATCAAGAAGAAGTCTATAAATTAGAGATAGATTTTCTTATTACTAATTATTTAAAAGAGTAAAATATATCATGTCAAATGAATCAATAGTATATTGGGCGTCTCCAATAGAAGTCGCTTCGTTAAGAAATAC
>JAHQWH010000033.1 GCA_029856105.1 Promethearchaeia archaeon
ATCCTTGAAACGCAACAGATTATTAGTACTTCTCTTAAACTCCCTGTTGGAACCGCGCCTACTCTTTTTCTTTTTAAATATTCCTCCCCTAGACTAAATAAAAGATTTCATACTAAATATCGAAAAGCTAGCATAATGGCTATAGCATCGTGGTTTTCTAACTTTTTATTCTATGGAGCGATAGAGGATGCTAAAGAGTGCTTCGCGTCTGTTTTTCAAGCATTAGAGTTTAAGAAAGTGTTGAAAAATAATAATATCAAGTTGTTAGATAAATTATAAAATGTGGAAAAAGAGCCAAATATCACATAATCAAAATTTAAATAGGCTTAAGTTCTTACAATAACTATAGTAATTACACAATTGGATAAAATTACTAATTTACGAGTAAATAGGAAAGTGCGAACATGAATAATAATGATCTTAAAGAAGAAAAAGAAATTGAAGCGATTAAATTAATTGATTGGGCCGAAACATTAGCTGATAAAGGAGAAGGCGATAAAGCCATAGACGAGTACGAGAAAGCAGCCCAGATTTATCTCGATATCGGAGGTTATATCAAATTAGACGAATTATATATAAGAATAACACAACTTATTTCCCAATTTAAAAACAACATTCAAGCGTTATATCGCTTAAAATCGATAATCCGTAAAACTGAAGAATTAAAATTATACGAGATATCAGCGAAGTTACTTATTCAATTAGGGAATTTATCTTTTAGAATGAAAGATTGGGAAACTGCTGGTGAAAGTTGGAATAAAGCTGGGGATTATTTGTATGAAGAAGATCCTGAAGATTATAATAGTTTAGCCTCGATCCTTTTATTAAAAGCGGGACAATCATATGAACGGTCTCATATAACAAAAGATTTAGGCAAACAACTAATTTTAAAGGCGGTAATGAGAATTAATAAGTTTGATGAACTATATCAACAAGAAGAAATTCAAGCACAAAACTTAATTATCAATAAAGAATTTGAAGCTGCTGCGGATAAATTTTATACTATTTCTACTTATTTTAAACAATCAATGGATAACTTAGGAGCTTTACTAGATGAGGAAGAATCTAAAGATACCGCGCTTAACGCTAAAGCTAGATTTATTCATTTTGTCGCCGAATATCAAACCGTATCAGCAATATGCCTAACAGCCACTAACAATCCGAATTTCAAAGAAAAAATCGAAGACCTTGGTCGTAATTCGATTGAACTCTTTAAAGAATCGATATCATTGCTTAAAGAATATTTGAAGAATATTAAAAAGGATTTTGATAGGGAAATCATATTAAGAATTACGTTTGACACAATGCTCTTAACAATTATCCAAACCATTTTAGGGGAACAAGAAACAAATTGTGCTGAATATCTCCTGAAAAATATAGAAGATAACAAAGCTTTAACTAAAGAGCTGAAAAAAAGCCCGTACTTTAAAATTGTAAGTAAAATTGAAAAAGGTGGTTTAGCCGAGACTTTAAACGAGATTCAAAAAGTAAATTTAGGGCATTTTGAAAAAATCAAAAATACATTAGTTTCTCACTTCCAGTGAATGTATTTCTTCTTTAAGTGATTTCTTCTTGTAAAAGAAGAAAAAAGGACGGTTAGAATTTTAATACTAATTTTTCGAATTTTAATTTGCTGATTTTTCGAACTCCGTGCTGACCAGAACAATATTCACAGTAAATTAAATCCGCCTCCTGTAGCTTTTTAACTTGGGCAGAAATATTAGCTTCGGTCATACCTAAAATTGAAGCGATATCAGAAACATCCAAACCCTCATTTGAACTTTGGATTCGGTTAAGTATTTGGCGTCTTGTTTCTGAAGAGAGTGCTTTTACAACCTTTTCGATTTGTTTGTCAGAACTTATTACGTTCACATTATGATTTTTATCGAACAATTCTAATTCTAATGGTCCATGAATTTCTGATTTTTTTAAATCTGAATTTATTAATTCAGAACTGGATAAATTAGTTCTGCTCATCTCCATATAAATTTTTCAACCCAAAACAAATTTTTAAGTCTTTTTTTTATTTTGGAACACATAATTACAAAATTTATTTCGCCTTTTAAGTCTATTTCATTATTCATTTGATAACTTTTTACTAAAATAGTTACTATTTACTACATTTTATACCACCAAATTTAGTTAAAAAAAGATTTCTTAAAATCGTTAATTCTTCAAGGTGATATTCATTTATTTGGAAATCATTTTTTATCTCTTTGATTCAATGTTATAATAGGAATATTTTTTAACTTTCTTGAAAAATTGACCATCCCTTTTAATCAAAAGGTTGTTTATTTAATATATCACATTTTAAAACGATATTAAAAAAATATCTAATTGTTATTAATGACCAAATAATTTAACAAAATTTTAAAACAGATAATGGTTGTTTTAGGATCTGAGCAATTAAACGCTAATACATGGACATACTGTTATATTTTTTACGAAATAAGCGAAGAAATAAGAGATAATAATTTACCAAAAATTTCCCACTTAATTTTCCCAAAAATACATTAATTAAAATACAAGAATTACAATATTAACATATAATGTTAAATGCATACAAAAACTACAATTGAGGAAATAAAAGGTAATCTTAAATGAGCGAAATTTATAAGTCAAAAAAACCTACTAAAGTAATCACAATTAGAATAGACGAAGAATTGAACGATCATTTAGACAACATGAAAGAAAGGTTAGGCATTTCAAAAACTAATTTAATTAAAAACTATTTAGAGCTTTCCAAATACATAATTAAACATAAAACAGCAATTCAGTCGTTAAATGATCGTGATTTGGTTGTTATTAAAAAAAGTGTTCTACGAAATTTAATTGAACGGCTAGAAGAAAAGGATCAATTAAACTTTGGCGATAAATTAGCGAGGTTCGTAAACGATATAGCAAGAATCTATGGTAAACAAGAAGATTTACTATATAAGATTGATTTTTGCGATAACTTAGGTTTCTTTAATAGTTTTTTTGACGATAATAATTACCTGTTAACCACTAAAAAATTTGGTCCGAAAAAATTCGTTGAAGCTTTTCTATGGCGGCTATTTAAGCAAAAAGAGTTAAATTCTAATTATATTGAAGAAGAAATGAAAGGTAATAAGGGTTTACGTCAAAAATATAAAAGTGAAATCAAAGAGTTGAATATCTCGTCATCGCATTATTCTTACGAATTCGCGAAAATTCCTAAAAAACAGTAGAATGGAAGTTAAGGAAAAATCAATTTTTATCAATAATTTCTTTTAAACCAAGGACAGGAATAATCACATTATTTGGGCGAAAGAGAAGCTCGTAATTTAATTCATAAAGCGTTCTTTCAATTGTGAAATAATTTACTAAAACGAAGTGAAGTTTAAGGCTTTTTTTATCGAATATTTTTCCCATTAATTTTTTCTCCCATAAATTAAGAAGGTTTAACGCAATTTCCAAAGTTTTATGTTTTTTACTGATTTTTGAAGCCTTTCTAAAGTAAAGACTAAAAAGGAATTCTGCGGGAACTTCAAATTTATTTTTATCTACAATTTTTTTTTCAATGAAGTTAATTAGAGTGTTAAATTTAATGTAGCTCAAAGACCTTAGAAAGCTCGCTAAATCTTTTTCAATAGGGAATTTAGCCTTCCTTTCTTCTTGAGAAAGCTGAGGGTCTCCTTCAAAGTCGATAAAATAGAACGTGTAATCGTCTTTGTTTTTGTTGTATAGAATTTGTTGAAAATGGAGGTCCTGGTGAACTGGCTGTATAGTAATCTGTTCAATATCAAATTCAGAACGAAATTTTTCGATAATATCCTTAATATCAAGGAAAATCGAAGTAATTTTAGGGGAATTATAAAATGCCCCTTCAGACTTTTTGCTCGTATAATTCAGGATTTTAGTTACCATGGAATTTAAATTATCAGTATAATTTTTCAAGTAATTTTTACTATCAACCATCTCTTTCGAATAAAGGGGATCATCTGTTAAGATTAAAGCCTTGTGTAATTTCTTGATTTGAAATCCAATTGTCTCAGAAACCTTTAGTGATTCAACACAATGTTTTTTAATCAGATTGGATATTTCCTCCTTATTATTAAGATAGGAATAGTCGTCATTTACTCTTTTAAAAACATCATATATCATTTTATTAACCTCGTTCCAGTAAATGTCACCGAGGTTTCCAATGTTTGAAACATCTTCCAGTATACCAATTGTTTCTTTACCTTGGAGTTTAATGGTTCCATATATTTTGGGTGTATTTGGAAAATTGTTTTTAACTAGCACAAATAAAGTTCTCGGCTCTAAACTACCAGAATAATCTTTATATGACTTCAAAATATACGAAATAGGTTCTTTATTGGCATTCTTCTCGTAAATCTTTAATGAAAATAATAGATTTGTGGTATTTCCACCACCTAATTGTTCTAACCCGTATTCATATCTTTCAGGATACAAACTAGCTTCTATGAGGGTGCGTACTTTTATCATGTTAATTTCATCTTCAAACTGTTCAGAATAAAGCGTAAGTTCCATAGACAAGGCGGGGAATGTTTCAGTTATTTTCTTATCAAATAACATGCTTTTCCAAAAAAATACGCAGTACTCCCCCTCAACGAGGTTAAGAGAGAGAATCTTTTCTTTTTGTTTATCGTATACATTTAATGCAACCATTTTACTATACGTATTTTCTGTCAATTTCACTATGTTACCGCTCGTTTTTTCCCTTGGTTCAAGGATATCTTGAATTTTTTCGTAATATATCAGCGGTAGGAAATAAGATTTTGTATATTCCTGAGTATTAATTTCGATTATTGTTAAAAAAATTCTTTCTGATACAATCTTGAAATAAGATATCGTAACTCTAAATGCTAAATTTGATAACGATGATTTATCTCCAAACCATCTTCTTGAAAGAAGCCATCCTTTAAATTCGTTTGAGTTAAATACCTGTTGTATCAAATTTTTATCAAAGTAATTTCTCATATTCATCGTTAAGTTAATAATAATAATTAAAGATAAATTTCTAACTAGCCATCTTATATATATCTTCTAAATTAAATACTATCTTAAAATGTTTAAGATTTTTGGAGTTTAGAAAAAGCTATTTTCTAAAGAGTTATTTTCAAATTATTTATTTTTATTTTTAAAGAGCTATCTAAATCTGAGGGATTAAAAGTTTCTTTTCCAGATTTTAAATGGCAATAAATTATCTCGTTTAACAGCTCTAATGTTTCAATAATATTAACGTTCTCTTTTACAGAGGTTTCGATATAAGCGGTAAACTTCTCTTTTTCAGCGAACTTTTTTGCTTCTTCATATGAAATAGCGCGCTTGTGATTTAAATCAACTTTATTTCCCATTAAAATGATTGGGATAGATTTTATATGTTCACGAACAGATAACACCCATGATTTTACTTCTTTGAAACTTTCAAGGTTAGTTATATCGAACAAAATAATTGCCCCTAAAGCTCCTCTAAAAAAATTTGACCAATAATATTGAAACCTCTCTTGAGGAGCAAATGTCCAGCATGTATTTGATATCTTTTCTCCATTAGGGAGCGTGAAATCTTTCACAGAGATATCAACGCCGATAGAATATTTAGAACTGCGTGTAAAACCAAGGGTATATTTTGAACTTAATAAACTTTTCCCAGAATTAGCAGATCCTAAGATTAAAATCTTAACTTTGTACGAACTCGTGTTTTTTGTTTTGTACAGAGAAGAATGTTCTGGCTGTTTAAGAACCATATCCAATTACAAATTATGAATTTCTCGTTTTAATAATTATGTGAATTTTAATAATATGTAGAATAAAAATAGACATTGATTTTTCCAAACTTTTTTCCTTAATAATTTATAAAATATAAATTCCATCTTACTTTAGAACGATTATTACCTTAAACCTTTTTACCTAATGAGAGTTTGTCAGATTAGGCTTTCAATTTCCTTAATAAAATATTAGAATTAATTTCAAATATATCAATTAATCAAAAAATATAGGAATTAGGGGATTCCTTTTTATCTATATTTTATTTACCAAATAAATTTAAAGCCATCAAATCTTAATTTTTCTATAATAAAAAAATTTGTAATTTACTAATTATGAGCGAAATACGGATTCACCTTCCTATAGTTTTCCACTTTCATCAACCTGTGGATAATTTCGATTTTGTTATCGAGGATGCCTATGACAAGTCATACAAACCCTTAATTGAGAATATTTTCAAAAATCCTGAGGTAAAGATTACTCTTCACTTTTCAGGAAATTTGTTGGAGTGGTTCTTAAATAATAAGCCAAAATTTATAGAAATGTTAAAAGTTATGGCAAAAAGAGGGCAGATTGAAATAATTGGCGGGGGTTACTACGAACCTATTTTTGCAATTATACCTAACAGGGACAAAATAGCCCAAATAAAGAAGCTATCTGGCCTAATAAAAAAAGAGTTTGGATTAAATGTAAAAGGGGCTTGGTTATCAGAAAGAGTTTGGGAACCAAATTATCCATCTTTTTTAAGTGAAGTAGGATTGAAATATACAATCGTTGACGATAATCATTTTAGATCTACTGGAATTACGGAGAAAGATACCCTTTATTCTTATGTTACTGAAGATGAGGGGAAAACTCTTAGAATCTTTCCGATCAATGAGGAGTTAAGATATCTAACACCATGGAAACCAACCTACTTATCCATTGAATATCTTAGGAAGATGGCTAATGAAAAAGGAGATAGAGTTGCTCTTTTAATTTCTGACGCTGAAAAAATGGGCGTTTGGGGCTCTACTCACGAGTTCTGCTATGTAGAGGGCAAGGGACATGAAGAAGGAGATAACGGCAAACCTTTTATTCGAGCTTTTTTTGAACAAATTGTAAACAATAAATGGATTAAATCGATTACTCTCTCTGAATATATGGAAAAGATTCCAGCAAGAGGACTAGTATATCTACCTACAGCAAGCTACGATAAAATGGAGGAATGGGTTTTACCAACTAAAGAAAGGAAAGCTTTTAAGAAAATTAGAAAAATTCTTAGAGACGATCCCAAAAAACAGGACGAATACTTATTTTTAAAGGGAGGATTTTGGCGATATTTCTTGGTTAAATATCCAGAATCTAATAACATGCACAAGAAAATGCTTTACGTACGAGAAAAACTCATTCAAGTTGAGAAGCAGGTAAATAAAATAAAGGACAAGGAAAATAGAAGCGAGATTAAAACTAAGATAGCGGAAGCTTGGGAAGAAATATATAAAGCGCAATGTAACGATAGTTACTGGCATGGATTATTCGGTGGTGTTTATTTACAATTTTTACGGTTTTCCGTGTATGCTCATCTTATTAACGCTGAAAATATTATAGATAGCTTAAATTCAGAATTCTACTCGATCGCAAACAATTATATTTCAATTACTCCTATAGATTTCAATAAAGACAGTAAAATGGATGTTATAATTGAATCTAATATATTAAACCTATATATAAACCCCTCGGATGGAGGGACTATGTTCGAATTAGACTATAAACCAAAATCCTATAATCTTTTAAATACTTTAACTAGGTGGCCTGAAGCGTATCACGACAGCGACGAAATAGAGAAAGATGAGGTAATGGTTGATCGTTATAAGAAAAGCATGTTGCGAATAAGACTTTTTCAAAATGATATATCGCTTAAACAACTTGAAACTGACCAATACGACGAATTCGGAACATTTACTGACGGAGAATTTAAAGTTATTAGAAATGAAAAAGATGGGAAATCCGCTATATTAGAATTAGAACACTTTGGAACTGTAAAAGATCCAGAATCAGGTGAGCGCTACCCTTGTAGGATCTTTAAGATAATCAAGGTTGAAGAAAATCAGATCGTTATTACAATAAAAGGTAACTTTCAAAAAATTTCTGGAGAAGAAGAGGTGTTAAAAAGGATACTAGAAAAATTGTATTTAGGCGCAGACCTTCCTTTCTTTTTCAATGGTGATCCCAATAAATTTGAGTGGGAAAGTAACCAAGTGTTGTTTCTGGAAGGGAAAAAAAGTCCATTATTAAAACCATTTGAATACTCTGGTCACCACTTTAAGGCTTACGACGATTCTTATAAGTTGAATCTTGAATATTCGTTATCTAGTCAAATTAAAGCAGATACAGATTCCATAAAAATATATAAATTTCCTATAGTTGCATATGCGTTCACTGACGAGGGTTATAAAAAGATATACCAAGGGATAAACGTTCTACCTCGATTTAAACTCAAGAAAATTTTTGAATATGAAATTATTATTAACATCAATTAAGATTTTTCTTTACTTATCTACAGATCTGTATAATAACTTATGAAAATGTAAGCTTTAAATATATTAATACTCTAATATCAAATATAATTCATAATCTTTGCTCTGGTTCTGAATTTTATGGGATATTATAAAAATGAGAAAAAAAATGGCTATACCTATTCAAATGGTTCTATAAAGAAAGAGATTGATAAAAATAAATTTGTTAAAAATATCCGTAAAAAACTCATGGAGAAGAGATTAAAAGAACGGTCTTTTTAGGAGAGCTCTCTCTAATACTCTTAATTCTAAAA
>JAHQWH010000034.1 GCA_029856105.1 Promethearchaeia archaeon
CCCGAAACCCCTGGGCTACACGCGGGCTGCAATGGTATGAACAATGGGCTGTGACTCCGAAAGGAGAAACCAATCCCGAAATCATATCTCAGTTGGAATTGTCGGCTGTAACCCGCCGACATGAACGTGGAATCCCTAGTAATCGTGTGTCATCATCGCACGGTGAATACGTCTCTGCTCCTTGCACACACCGCCCGTCGCTCCATCCGAGTGTGCTAAAAATGAGGTCTGGTCAGTCTGGTCATATCGAGTTTCTAGTATGCGAGGAGGGAGAAGTCGTAACAAGGTAGCCGTAGGGGAACCTGCGGCTGGATCACCTCCTATTTATTTAAATCTTAATTACTTGGAGTTTGTTATAAGAGTTATTAATTAACTTTCAACCTTTTTATATTAATCGTAATGGGCCTGTAGATCAGTAGCAGATCGCTTGACACACAACTAGCAATTAGCTTGATGCGAGATTTGCACTCAAGAGGTCACGGGTTCAATTCCCGTCAGGTCCACTTTCTTCTCGCAAGATCGATAAAGCGATACAAAAATCTTTTACTTCTTTAAATTTATTATTATTGTAAAGATATAAAACTCAAAAAACAAATTCAAATTTTTATTAATAAGACATAAACTTATTATTTTAAATTGTAAAATCAGAACTTTTTTTAATTATTCTTTATATTTTATGAATAACAACTATGAAGTTAATAAGTTATTTTGTGATTGTCATTTTATTTTTATTTCAAGACTTAACTCCAGAACAAGAAATGTTTAATTTCATGTTAGTTTTCCTTGGAATTATATTGATAATCGTTATTTTAGTGTATATTTTGTTAACTTCAAGGCAAGAATGATTCTTTTTATTTTGCTGATACAATTTTAATGATATCATTATGATTTAATTCATAATTTTCGCCTAATCTCTTTTTCGTTCGCGCATCAATACCAAAAATAAAATGGTCAGCTAAATCAGTATGAATTTTATCGCGAACAAAATTCTTTAACAAGGTACCTTTTTTGACGAGGAAAGCATCGGGTAGAACATTACCCTTGTTATCTGTATATTTATTAATATCAGAAATGGGGTAAACACAGATTTGATTTAAAGTGTTAAAAACAGCGAAATTTAACGCTTTTTGAATCCCAGTTTCTTTAAACGGGTTAAGAATTATCTCTCGTATCTTATTTAACATCTGTAATTCTTTTTGGCCTAAATTTTGATCACCCATTATATTAAAATTATCTGAACCAGGTAAATAATCAATCTTTTTTTCTTGGTGGTATTTTCTTAAAAAATATTCAGCTAAAGCGCTACAAGGAATAACTTCTCCATCAAACTTTTTCTTTAATACAACAAAATTTTCCATACCATTCTCTTTATCAATCTTATTAGCTAAAATAAGAATAGGTTTTGAAAGTTCTCTTAAATTTTTCGAGAAAATTAAAAGGTCATCATCTGACCACGATGAAGGGTTTTTATCTCCTAAATTTGATTGTTTTAAAGCTAATCCAATTTGATGCCTTTTAACCTTTATTCCCGAAAGCCTTTTATGTAATTCTTCAACAAATTTTTTTTTTCCCCGAGAAAATAAATTTAAGAATTTACTCCAATCTTCTCTTTCTAAGATTTGCTTAAACCAAAGATTAATTTCATTTTCAAGGAAGATTATATCTTCGTAGGGGTCATTTTCACCGATCTTTATTCTTTTCCCGTTTTTATCGAGAGAACCGCTAATATCAACTATATGAATAAGAACATCCGCTGTACCTAAATCGTTAAGAAATCTATTTCCCAAGCCTTTTCCCTTATGAGCGTCAGGAACTAAACCAGCAACGTCGAGTATATTTATAGGAATAAAACGATTACCAATGACGCAGTAAGAATTTTTTGGATTATCTTTGACATTTAATTCTTTACAAACACAATTTATCTTTATATACGCCACTCCTTTATTCGGTTCGATGGTTGTAAAAGGTAATTCACTCACTTTTGCGTTTGTTAAGCATGCTGCATTTAAAAAAGTCGATTTTCCAGAACTTGGTTTTCCAATAATCCCTATTAAAAAACTCATTATTTAATACTAGAATTCCAATTTCTTAAAATTTATTTATTTTTCTCTTGTTCATTGAATAAATTAGTAATATAATCATCAAATTTATCATATTTCTTTTTTTCAACCATAATAACTGCATTTTTTTTGCTATTTTTTACAGTTATTAAATTTGTAGAACTTAGTAGAGAGGAATCTTCTTTTTCTCTATTTTGCAAAATCTTTTTTAAAATCTTTTTATTTTTCAACAGATTTATTTTGGAAAAATGCTTTGAAATTGATGTTTTAACATTTTTAAGCAGAAGTTTGTATATTTTACTAGTTTTTTGCTGAAATTCTATTTTTGAATCCAATTTTTTTTCACTCTTTTCTAAAATCAACTGATTTTTTCTATTTATCTCTGAAACTGTTATAAAGTGCCGCTTTATATAGGGAACGTCAAGTAAAAATGGTTCTTTAATTGAATCTACACGTATGATACATTGACCTTCATCCAATATTGAAAGATAGTTCCTTTTTTCAATATCTAAGTTTAAAAGTTCACACATGACATCTTTTTCAAGATGATTTTTAAAAGTTAGAACAACGCCATTATTGGCTAATATTTCTCTACTAATATTTGGACGAGTAGATAATGTTATTAAGCATTCTCCAGTACCCCTTTGTATAAGTGCAATATCTTCTAAATAGGACGTCAATTTTGACTTTTTTAACAAGTCTTGAGGTGCAAAATATTGAGCATCTTCGATAATAGTGATATGTTTTATTCCTTGATAATTTAAGGCACCCTGGGTTAAATTTTTATCCCACATATACTTTAGAACCATATTTAGAAAAAAAAGAGCATCTTCTTTTTCTCCACCGAGACGAATTATTGAACTTAAATCTAAAATAACATTTTTAATAAAAAGTTCTGATATCTGTATCTTAGAATTTGATTCAAATACAGCCTTGATCGGACCTATAGAAAATCTCCTGATTCTATTTTGTAAACTGACAAGTGTTTGTTTTAACATAGGGATTTTATTCTGATTAACATTAAGATATTTTTTACTACAAATTTCAAAACCTTCCCAACTCTGAAGAGCCTTATTTTCACAGATTTTTGTTAATATTTCAATTAATACTTTTTCCATTTGAGGGGAATATTCTGCGCTCTCATTTAAAAACTGTCCACTTTTTAATATATCAAATATTCTCTCGGCGTGGATAATGGGGTTTGCACCTAATGGGTCGAAGATATTAATCGAAAAATTTTCTCCTGGCCATAGAATTAATAAGTCTTTTAGTTTGTCTTGCAAGAAATGATATTCTCCCTTAAATTCTACTAAAAAAAAAGGCTTTTTATATTGCTTTGTAAAATTTATTAGAAAATTTTGTAGAAAATTACTTTTTCCGGTGCCCGTTGAACCGCAAACAAACATATGTTTCTCAAGATCCTTTATTGAAAGGGAAAAATCATATTTTTTTGAATTTCCCCTTAAGACCTTCCCTAATTTAATAGAACCCCCTTTTGAGGTTTGATATGAAGGCTCTTCCAAATCCATGATTAATTTATCTACTTTTAAAAAATTTAATATGCATAAAATAATGGAACAACAAAGAAAAATTACAGACATGTTAAAATTAAAAATATCTCCGATATAATTATTGAAATTATCTAAAATGTAATCCGAGTCTTTTATCAAAAACAATGGAAAATCAATTAACAGAAAATATACTACAGCTATAAAAAGCGTAAATATAAGATATCTTAATTTTAATAAAGAAAATCCCCTTTTCTTATAAAAATAATAAACTACATTTATTATAAAACAGAATATATTTAAAATAAAAAAACTATTAACCATTTTAACTTTTTTAAATCAAAAAGTTATAAACTACACAAAATTTTAACCTTAAAAAGCTTAATTTTCTGGATGGCTAGAGCGAATTTATATCGATTTTCAAGTTACCTAAAAATAAAAAATCCTGTGAAAAAGCTACCCGCCAAAATAAGAAGTAGAACCGTTTGATGACGTCTTTAGATTATAAGAAGATATATTCTCTCAGAAATATGCCAATTGAGTCAATATACCTGAGAATAATAATTAAATAAAGAAAAAATAATTTAGGAGTTAATTTCTTAGTTTTAATGCATTCTTTAAAAACATTTTCACTAAGGAAAATTGAAAGAATTCATATTCGTAAACTTTTTTAATTTTATGACTTAGAGATCATTATATAAATAACATAAAATTTTGAATTAAAATATTAGAATAAAGTGATTTTAAAATGGCACAGTTGAGCGGTGTCCCAATCCTTATCTTAAAAGAAGGTACAGAAAGAAAACAAGGAAAGGATGCCCAAAAAAATAATATAGCTGCAGCTAAAGCAGTAGCAGAAGCAGTAAGAACAACACTTGGTCCTAAAGGTATGGATAAAATGCTTGTTGATTCTTTAGGAGATGTAACAATAACGAACGATGGTGCAACGATCTTAGACACTATTGATATTGAACATCCAGCAGCTAAAATGATAGTCGAAGTTGCTAAAACGCAAGATGATAAAGTTGGCGATGGAACTACTACGAGCGTTATCATTTCTGGAGAATTATTGAATCTTGCCCAAGAGTTAATGGATCAATCAGTTCACCCAACGATAATAATTAGGGGTTATAGAAAAGCTTTATTAAAGTCTAAGGAAATATTGAAAGAACTAGCTACTAAAATTGATATTAACGATGTAGAGACTTTATTGAAAGTCGCAGGAACTTCAATGAATAGTAAATTAATTACGGGAGTTAAAAGTCATTTTGCAGATATTGCTGTTAAAGCGGTAAACCAAATAAAAGAAAAACGCGGAGACCGTATTTTAATCGATTTGGATCAAATTCAAATGATAAAAAAAGAAGGAAAAAGTCTAATAGATACAAAAATCATAGATGGAATTATAGTGGATAAGGAAATTGTACATCCTATGATGCCAAAATCTCTCAAGGATGCAAAAATTGCATTAATTACCTCATCTCTTGAAGTTGAGAAAACTGAATTTGATGCCGAGATTAGAATTCAAACACCTGATCAAATCAATAAATTCCTTGAAGAAGAAGCGAAAATGCTTAAATCCCGCGTTAACAAATTAAAAGAAGTTGGAGTTAATGTTGTTTTTTGTCAGAAGGGTGTTGATGACAAGGCACAAAACTTTCTTGCCCAAGAAAACATCATAACGATTCGTAGAGTTAAGAGATCTGATATGGAAAAACTTGCTCGAGCTACAAATGCAAAATTGGTCAATAATATCTTCGATATTAAAGCTGAGGACTTAGGTAAAGCAGGAAAAGTAGAGGAAAAGAAAATTGGGGATGATAATATGATTTTTGTATCCGAGTGTGTTGATCCTAAGGCTGTGAGCATATTAATAAGGGCTGGGATTGAACATGTTATGGATGAAGCTGAAAGAATGTTCGATGACGCACTATCTGTAGTAAAAGCAGCAATTGAAATGCCTTACATTTTACCGGGGGGCGGAGCCTCTGAAATTGAGTTAGC
This sequence comes from Promethearchaeia archaeon, assembly GCA_029856105.1. Taxonomy (GTDB): domain Archaea; phylum Asgardarchaeota; class Lokiarchaeia; order Sigyniarchaeales; family SOKP01; genus SOKP01. Next base: position 5,573 of record JAHQWH010000034.1, read on the forward strand.
TAAACGATTAAGAGCTTATGCTCGTTCAATAGGGGGTAGAGAACAATTAGCGATTGAAATCTATGCTAACGCCTTAGAGATAATCCCTAAAACATTAGTTGAAAATGCGGGACATAATCCTGTTGATTTGATTGTAGAATTACGTTCAAAACACGAATCAGATAATGGAAACTCGTATGGTATTAATATTGATACGGGTAAACCTGACAATATGATGGAACTGGGTGTTATTGAACCATTAATGATATTAACTCAAGCTATTCAATCAGCAACTGAAGTTACTTCTATGATTTTAAAAATTGACGATGTAATTGCTGCTTCAGGACTTTCGAAACATTCTGGAGATTAATTTTTTTTAATTTTTTATTTTTATTAAAATTTATTCAATTTTTTAAATTCAACTCCCCATGAAAATTTTGAGAGTATCAAATCAGCGTAATTATGAAAATCTGTAATATAAAGCGCTGCCGCTAATGCCTCAACAGAGCTCAATTTTTCCACTTTGCCATAATTTACTGGATTTGCAGCGATAAGTGCTGGTAATCTTCTGCTGTTTTTTAAGTTAAAGTTTTTCAAATTGAATATTTTTTTCCAAGAGCAATCCACGACAATAAGACCGTACTTCAAAATAATCTCTCTATCGCTATCATTTATCAATTTTTTAGAAAAGGGATCTAAAAAAATAGCATTATAGTTTCTTCCTTTAATTTTAGACACGATTTTTAGCAGATTAAACCTTGATAATTTCAAGGCTGTGCATTTTTTCCTATCGCATTCATTAAAATGGAGACAAAATAGTTTCGGAATAGATTCTTCCAAATTAGATTTAATCATATTTAAAACTGGTTAATACATTTACAGATTTTATAAAGTTTTCAGTAGTTCGCTCAGCCCCTATTATTTTCATTATTGAAAATATAATATTTCGGGATTCACACATAATTGGAATTCCCCCATACGTCAATGTGAAGAGACCTATAAAAGAAATTTCTTCCATGTTTAAAGTTCCTTCCACTTCAGAAAACTTTAATTTTCCAGAAGGACAAGTAATAATTCCGTAAAAATTTTCAGGATCTTGCCCAGAAATTGCCACATAACACAATAACTCACCAATTGAACAGCTCTCAGACTCTTCTTTCATTTTTTGAAAAGCAACATTAGCACTGGCAGAAAACGCCTCAACCGGAATTGGTAAATTTCGGCCACTAACTTCCCGAGCATCTAAAGTTAAGCCCGTTGAGCTTACAAGACTATACCTTATATATATAGGGTTTTGTATTGAGTCCAAAACATAACTTATAGCCGGTAATAGATTGGTAGAATCAAATTTTTCTGGAGAATAAGATACGAAAGAAACTTCAGATCCCATACCAAAGAGGTAAATCGCACTTCGTACTTTGTTTGAAAAATATTCAAGATCTCTCTCAGTTTCATTATTACTACCAAAAAAATCTCCTAATTTCTGTTTTATATAGTACATAGAACTTGCTAAATTATCTGCATCTAATGGCCATTCTTTGTGATAATCATGAACAATTGTTAAGAGAGTTTGATTTATCCTAATCGTTATTAAACAAACCTTATCAAAGAATGAAAACGAAATAACTTGGTCCTTAATATTCAAATCTTCCCAACTTTCTTCGCTCGCAGAAAACGCTGCTGAAGCTAAACTAGTAATACGATTAGCATTTATCTCAATATCACTTTTCCTTCCAATTTTAGCAATAGAAAGCCCATTCAAATCACATAAGATTACCAAAATTGTACCTTGAGATGCCCTCAAAATTGACGTCAAATATTTTATTAACGAATCTCTTACACTCATAAAAAAACCTAATTTTTTTATCTAACCTTATAATTCTATCTGCTTTAATAACAATAATCTTAATTCTTAAATATTTCTTATTTTTATTTTCAACTATCAATTTAATCGCAAGTAAAATTATTTCTTTAACTAACTAAAAAATTTATTTAGTTTTTCGCATTTTAAATACTAAATTAACTACTAACTTCTAAAAATAACTACTAAATTCTAAAGCGGGAATTGCCAAGTCTGGTCTACGGCGCTGGACTTAGAATCCAGTCTCAGAGGAGTTCGAGGGTTCAAATCCCTCTTCCCGCATTTAATTTACAACAATAAAGATAGCATATTTTTAATAAGGTAATCATTTCTTTTTCTATTATAAAAAAATTTAAAATCAAACATTAATTAGAAAATTATATTTAGAATCGTTTTTATACAATTCTAATAATCCGTTTGATATAATTTAAAACAAATAGTAAGCTCTCGTAGTGTAGTTCGGCCAAACTTTCCTAATAGGAAAGGGCTTAGCATGCTAGGCTTTCACCCTGGTGACAATACGGAACAAATCGGACCGTATCATTAACCGGGTTCGAATCCCGGCGAGAGCACCATCAGAACTTGGTATAAAGCATTGGAAAATAATCTGCCTCGATAGCTCAGTTAGTGAGAGCACCGTATCGGTGTGCTTGATAAAGTAGAGCACCCGGCTCGAATAATGGATGGATTTACCATTATTCCCGGAAGTTAACCGGGCGGTCGCATGTTCGATTTGTTGACTAACCTCTGGGCAATACGAGAACCATAAAATAATCGATTTCCGAAGTTTGGTTTAGCTCGGGGCGTTTAAATCCTCTTACTTTTATTTATTATAGATTAATGTTTAAATCCGCAATTTACAGAGTATTATAATAGAGTTGATAGAAAAGTTTCTTTTTTGCGGTTAAAATGGCAATTTCTAAAAATAGGGCGAATTATGTTTGATTTGCATAAAATATAAGCCACTTTGCCATGGCTTGAAACGATTCGTTTATGTTTATATTTTCTTTTGAAGAAGTGAAAACGCATTGATTGCATTTAGCATTTTGGGCGTATTCATTTGCGATTTCGAAATCCACTTCGTGGTTCGCTAAATCCCACTTCATCCCCATAAGAATAATAGGTACAAATCCTGCTTTTTTCCGAATAATTTTTAGCCAACCTGGAATTTCTCTGAAAGTATCGTAATCCGTTATATCAAAGCAAATAAACGCACCACTAGCACCTTTACAATAGTCTGGTAAAAGCTCTCGGAAGCGTTTTTCTCCTGCGAAGTCCCATAATTGCATTTTTACAGACTCTCCGGTGTCAAGGACTTCTGACTTTGTGTGGAATCCCGCACCTATAGTCATCTTATAGCCTTCTTCAAATTTTCCCGTACAATATCGAGCCACCATAGCAGTTTTTCCCACACCACCTGCTCCTGCTACGATTACTTTAAAAATCCATGAACTCATCATTTTTTTTCATGAATTATTTTTTTTTAATTATATTAAATAAGAATTTATTTTTATAATGTTGTTAATAATAAAACCTAAAAACCAAATTAATCAATTCCTTATAAAAACTTAACATTTTTAAAATTATACAAAACCAAAATAAAAAAAGGTTTTTATAAGATTTAGTTCTATTATTTTTTAGTACTGTATTTTAATAAGTTTCAATAATAAAGGTTGTGAAAAAGGAGTATTAAAGAAGAAGACATTTGTCCGGTATGTAGTTTTCCGAAAGACCTATGTATATGCGATAGTTTAAGCGCAGATGAACAACAAATCATTATCTCTAACGATCGAAGGAAATGGGGGCGTGTGGTTACAGTTATCACCTTCGAAGGAAATATAGACGCAAACTTAAAGGATATTCTTACGCAAGCTAAAAAGAAATGTGCTTCTGGGGGAACTGTTAGAGGAAATTTAATCGAGCTTCAAGGTGACCACAAGTTCAAGTTGAAAAAATTTTTAATTGACTTGGGCTTCCCTGAAGAAAATATTATCATTCGACAAGGGATGATGAAGAAACCATATAAAAAGCGATAAAATAATAATAGTACCGGTAGTTCATTTGCATTTTTTTTTATTCTATTTAAATTTTAAAATTTAAAAAAAAGATAAATTAGATTTCTATGAGTGCAATATTTTACAAGGTAATTTTTAAGGGGAATAAAGGGGTTAAAAATGAACCGCATTCATTAACTTTTAAAAGCATAATCTCTGATAAACCGATTAATATTCCTTCTCAATATTTTTCGTCTCTAAAAATATTAAGTCAAAAGCATCAAAACGTAATAAATTTTAAAAACATTCGAGAAGTAATAAAAAGTGGAGATGTACCTACTAATTATAATTTTAATTACTATATTGTTATTCTCTACACATCTTTATCAGATGGAAAAAAGGAAGGTTTTTTAATTGGAAATGTAAAGAAACTAGGAGATATTTTAATTGGTATTTGGCCATTTAATCAACCGTATACTCAATTTACCTCAGAAATGATTTTAGAAAAGTTAGATGTTCTAATTAGTAGCGAAAATTTTAAAAATATAAGTGTAATTTATTCATTAAAAAATGTACAATAAAATGTGTAAGCTTTATTAGAAAGTATCATCATTCTTCTTTAAGAAATCTAACAACTCGTTTTCTTTAGGCATGCCAGATCTCGCACCTAATTTTTGAATTTTCATAGAAGCTGCAGCATTACCGTATTTACAAGCCTTCTCCAAATCCCAACCTTTAATCCAGTAAGCTAGAGAAAATGCGCCATTGAATGTATCTCCTGCGCCCGTAGTATCAATAATTTGTTTAATATCGTAAGTAGGTATCCTTTTTTGAAAGTCACTTGTGGTTATTAACGCTCCTTTACTCCCCAATGTAATAATTACAATAGGTATCCCTTTTTTCACCAAAATTTTAGCTGCTTTTTCAGGGCTATCGCTTTGTGTAATTGATTTTGCCCCTTCTTTATTTGGAATTAAAATATCAGCATTTAAAAGTAGATTTTTTAAATTTTCCCAACCTCTTTGCGCAATTTGAGATTCTAAATCAATGCTAATTTTAACATTATTTCTTTTAGCAATTTCAATGGCTTTTTCAGTAACTTCCTGATGAATCATTGTAGTATGTAATAGCTTAGCTTCTGCAATAAAAGATTCGTTTAAATCGTTAACATCTATTTTTGTTGTTTGCATATGAGGGGATTGAATTATTGACTTTTCCCCTTGAGCAATAAATATAAAATTAACAGGCGTTTTTTTATTTAGCTTCTTTACAATAAAAGTTGCGTCTACCTTTTCTTTAGCAAAATCATCAACCAAGAAATTACCATACGAATCATCTCCAATAGCACCTATAAATCCGCATAAACCCCCCAGTCTAGCTATTGCTACTAAATAATTAGCTGTAACGCCGCCAGAAAAATAGTTTTCGCTTAATGCATCAATCTTTTCATCCGGTTTTGGAAAGTGTGGTATTTCGGCAACCCAATCTAAAACAACTTCGCCTAACCCTACAATGTCAATATACCGCATGTTTCCTATCTAAAAACTAATAATTTTTAAGATAATTTATGAAATAGAAACAAAAATTAATAAAAAAGCTTTTTTTATAAAATTTTATTTAAGTCAAGATTTCCTTCATACTTTTTTCTAATTCTTCTTCCACATTGATATTCTGAAAATCTGAAGCAACAATTTCGTAGGAATCGCTATAATCATTAAATTGAACTTTTCCTTTAATCATAATATCTCTTCCAACGAGTTCTGAGGAGAAATTCTCTAACAATTTATCATAATCCGGAGTATCTTTCACTTTAACAATTAAATCTGCCTTAGTACCAACTAATTTCTCTGCCGTTTCTCCTATGAAAGTAGCCCTAATCTTACCGCTTTCATCCTCGACGATATGACTGACTATCATTGTCATTTTAGTATCTCCCTTTTTATCACAAGTACAATTATCAATCTTTTTTCTACAATTTGTACATGCTTCATAGAACCTGATGTTCTTTAATTCATTTGAAATAAAACCTTTAATTTCAAAAAAGCCAGATGATTGAATCGAATTTATTTCTGTGAAATTTTTCGAAAAAGAACTACTTCTTTCTTTAGTAGGGGTTTTAGCAATTTTTAAATTTGAGATTTTTAAATCTATTTTATCTAAAATTGAATCAAATAAAATTGTTGCTTCATTTTTTTCCCAATAATTACTAAATCTTAATTCAACATTTTTTAACGAAATTCCCTCTCCAATCTTTAAAGACTTCGATAATTCATCTGCTTTTTCCCGCCATGCAGTAATTCTTATGCTATCGGTATCGTCACTTGCCGTAAAACTTAATAGGGACACCTCATCTCCTGATTTTAGCGTAATCTTCCTTAAGTCTTCTACTGCAGTAATAACGCCCTGAAATGAAGCGTAACCCTTCTCCTGTTGAAGCTTTACGATTCTATCAATAAATTTTGCATCTAACTTCAATTCTTTATCTTTTTTAGTTATTTTTGTCCACGAATTTGCGTGCACATCTATTCTGTTTTCGGCATAGTTGCTTTTTCTAGGATTTAGGTTAGTCAGCGAAATAAAATCACCAGCTTCAAGGTTTTCGATTTTCTCGATATCTTCGTTCCAAAAAGTAATTCTTACTTTTCCCGTTGAATCTCTTAGTATTATTGAACTTACACTACCGTTTTGACCATCTTTTCTAGTGAATTCTTTTACGGGGAAACGGCTCATTATCTTTCCCTCAGTTGATATAGATCCTAAATTTTCATTGATATCTTGTATATTTACGAATTGTTCTTTAATTTTTGGGTATTTTTTATAATCAACATCCTCAGGACCCAAATTAATTTTGCTAAATCCTCCAACATGAATTTCAATTCCACCATCTCTTCCTTTTTTTGCATTAGCATTTGAAATTTTAACAATTTCATTTTTTTCAAAGCGTTCATCTTTAAAAATGCTCACTTGCTCATCCCATAAAACAATTCGGATATCCCCGGTATTATCATGCAACAAAAACGATCCTACATATCCTGTTTCTCCACTTTTTTTATTGAAACTATTAACACGATGAATTTCCTTAATTCTACCGACTATCACTATATTTTTCATATTTAATGTAATATCTGAGATATTTAACTCAATTTCATTCAAAAGTTCCTTGTTTTCACTCGTCACATCTACTCCTAATTCTTTAGCAATTACAAACAAAGCTCCTTCGTCTGAGATTAAACCCTTAAGTTCTTCTTTTTTTTCTTCTACTAAGCTTTGAATATCAGTTCTAGATAGACCAGTATCCTCAATAATTTTATTAATATATGCTTCCGTTTTCATTTCTTTCACTATTTTTAAAAGGTTTGTTTATTCAAAGATAATTTTAGAATTAATACTTTAAAAATAAAACTATTTAATAATTAATTAATCACTATTTAAAAAAAAAAAGGGTATTTCATATTGGTAATTTGTTGATTTTTTCTTAATAAAAATATAAATTTTAAGTCGAAAATATGAGTAGTTTTAAGATCATACCGGTAATTGATGTGTTAAATTCTGAAGCAGTCCACGCCATAAAAGGAGAACGAGAGAGATACAAACCGTTAAAGGCGGTTTGGATTAATAACTGTGATCCAATAAAAATAGTTAAAAAATTAAAAGATGATTATGAAATCAATGATATATATATTGCCGATTTAGACGCAATAATCAAAAAAGAACCTAATTTTAAGCTATTAGAAAAAATTTTAACCATACCAAATGTTAAAATCATAATTGATCCAGGAATTTTGTCTATAAGAAATGTTAAAATATATTCTAACTATAACATAGATACATTAATTTTAGGATTAGAGACGATAAAAAATTTAGAAGTTATTTCTAAATGCTTAAAAATTTATGGTAAGAATAAAACTATTGTAAGTATAGATATGTACAACGAATTGATTCAAACCAATATAAAAGAATTACAAAATCAGAAGCCAATTGAAATTATAAAGAAGATTGAAAATTTAGGAGTTGAAAAAATAATTCTACTTGATCTTTATAAAGTAGGACAAAAGTTAGGTGGAATCCCGCAGTTATATCAAGAAATAAGGGATGAATTTAAGGGAAATATAATAGTTGGAGGAGGAATTAAGGATATGAGTGATATTAAATTATATAATCAGCATAATTTCTCAGGAGTTCTAATAGGGACCGCCTTACACGATGGAACTATTAATATTGATAATATAAGAAATTTTAATAAAAGTTAATCAATAAAAATCACACCAGAACTTGATACATTTAAAGATTTTTTACAAACTGGACAAGCGTGTTTCATTCTAACCCAATCAATGAAATGTCCTTTATGAGCTTTCGCTTCACAGATTGGACAACCAGTCACTTCATCGAAAATCTCAATATTCTTTCCACAAACAGTACATTTCGTTTTGGATGCAGTAGAGATTCTAATAATTTCCTTTTTTATATCAAGCACAACGTTTTCAGTATTTTCAGCAGTAGGATTAATCTGTTTTAATTCCGTTTTAGTATCAACGCAAAAGATAGTTCCTTCGCTATCATCCTTTTTATTGCCAATCCAAACAACCTTACCCTTGAAATAACTGGATCCTTGATTTTCTAAAGAGAGGTTCAATCTTCGATCTTCCATTACAAATGTTTGAATAACTTTAGTATATTTTAACCAATCTAAATTTAAGGATATTTGTTTAATAACTTCAAATGGTTCTCTAAATACTTCGTTTGTTATGTCTACTTTTGTGATTTCTTTTGGGGACATAATAAATTCATAATTTTTTTGATATTTAATAATAATTATTTAATTTAAATTTTTATATCATTTGTTCTTTATTTGTTTTAATTTAATTACAAATATCTAAAAATAAAAAAATATTTTAGTTTGATAATATAAAAGATCTATCAATTAAACGCATTTATTTATTAAGATTGGTAAATTCTAATCGTTCCATTCAGAATTATATTTAAATTTGAATGATTATGCAAAAAAGAATCAAATTGTTGATAAGTCCAAAAGATATTGAGGAAGCAAAGGTTATAGTTCAAGATAAAGATGTAAATTATATCGATTGCAAAAATCCAAGCGAAGGTTCTCTTGGAGCAAATTTTCCTTGGATTATTAAAAAAATGAAGAGCTTAATTTCTCCTAATAGCTCTCAATTATTGAGCGCAACTATTGGAGATTTTCCTAATTTACCTGGTTCAGCTTCGTTAGCGGCTCTAGGTGCTTCAGTATCGGGGGCAGATATTATTAAAGTTGGGCTTAAAGGACCAAATACCGAAAAAGAAGGCATAGATTTAATGACTAAAGTTGTAAAAGCTGTTAAAGATTATAATATGGATATAAAGATCGTCGTAGCGGGTTATGCCGATAGAATACGGATGGATTCATCACCAGATTTTTTATCCATCCCCACTATTGCAGAAAAATCTGGTTCTGATATTGCAATGCTTGATACATTCATCAAAGATGGAAAAAATTTGTTTGATTTTTTAAATGTTGAACAATTAAAACAGTTTAGAGATAAATCAAAAGAATCAAACCTTGAAGTTGCTTTAGCTGGAAACTTATTGAAAGATTCAATCCCTAAAATAAAAGAAATCTCACCCGATTTAATTGGCGTTAGGAGCGTAGTTTGTGAAGGATATGACAGAAATCATGGAATGATTAAAGGGTATCTTATCGAAGAATTAAAATTAGAATTATACAGTTAAACCGTCTATGAGGGAATTTCAAATAGATAATTCAGATCTCAGTATAAAAGAAGCAAATAAAGAAGATTTAGTTGACTTAAATCTGTGTGCAAAAGAATTTTTGCAACTAATTGAAGATTTTAATATCAATTTTTTAAATCGCAAATATTTTACATTAACGGCATATTATAAGAAACTTTTAGTGGGAATTTTAGTTGCAGAAGAAAAAAATCACAAGGTTGATTCGTTGGAAAAAATTGTGCCTAAAACGAATCTTTATTTGATATATATAAATCCAAATTTCAGGAAAAAGCATATTGGACAAAAAATATTAAAAAACTACTTAACCATTCAAAAAAAAAAAGGAATTGCTTCTATTTTTGTAGAATTACCTCAAAAATATAAAAAAGGGATTCAATTTTTTCAACATAATAAGTTTCATCAAATTAATAAAGTGAAAGATAAAATTATTTTAGAAATTAATTTATGGAACGATTTCGGAATTAGATCCTCTGAATTTATAGCAAATAATCTTAGTGATGTATTTAATTGAATATTATCTGAGAAACATCTTTTAAATTTTTTAAATAATCGTTCTATTTAATAACATTATTTTGGTTACATTAATAAACTAAATTTATGTACAATAAAGAATTAGGAATTATCGGTATTGGAAAAATCGGTTCTGGCTTATTAAAGAGATTACTTTCTACGGATACTCTTAATAAAAATGAAATTATTATTTTTGATATAGATGAAAACAAAAGAAATATACGATCTAAGGAATTTAATGTTGAGATTGCTGAAAGTAACGCGGATTTAGTGCGCTCATCCAAATATGTTTTAATTGCTGTTATTCCCCAAGTAATAGATACCGTTTTGCGTGAAATTGGGCCAATAATTACAGAACAACAAACAATTATTTCTATAGCAGCGGGAATTTCTCTTACTCACATTACTAAATTTATTAATAACCCAATAGGATTAATAAGAATTATGACAAACACTCCAGCACTTATAGGTGCTGCAGCAACGGCAATAGCATACAACAATAACATCAAAGATTACCAAAAAGACTTTGTTAAAAAACTTTTTAATGCAGTCGGTATAGTAGTAGAATTAGACGAAATTCATTTAGATGCGGTTACAGGATTATCTGGAAGCGGTCCCGCTTATATTTTTATTATTATTGAAGCATTAGCTGATGGTGGCGTGAAAATGGGATTACCTAGAGCCGTATCTCTAAAATTAGCTGCTCAAACTGTTTTGGGTTCCGCAAAATTACTATTAAAAACTGGTAAACACCCTGGAGAACTGAAAGATATGGTAGCCACGCCTGGAGGAACGACGATCACTGCAATACATGAAATTGAATCTGCTAAGTTGAGAGCAACCATGATTAGAGCCGTAGAATCAGCTACAATAAAATCAAAATCATTAAATTCAGCAAAAAATAAAAATTAATTGTTTTAAAAAGAGATTGTATTTTTATTGTTAATAGATAACTTAAATATTAATATTTCTGGTTTATATGTATTTAAAACTTCAAGAACCTCGTTTTCTTTTCCTTTTTTACAAAATATATAAACTGAGCGCCCTAATTGATTCATACTGGCACCTATGATATCTAATTTGTGTAAATCATTTAATAATTCCCTAATTCTATCTAAATGTAAAATATTCAATATCTCTGACTCTTCTACAAATTGAAATGAAACCTTAATAAAATTTCTATAATTAGGCTCTAACATTAATTTATTTAAGGCAATCTTACCTGCTCGTTTTATTTTTGAACTCAAACTTGCGTCTGATAAAATTGATTTTGTTTGTATCGTTCCAAAAGAACCACAAATCACTAAAAGATCATTAGGACTTTTTAAGCGCTCATAAGTGCAAGGATAACCGGGTTCCTTTAATATGCATAGACCTCGTCCTAATTGTCCACAAACGGTTCCTAATCCTGTTTTTTTTACTACTTCTGCAATATGGGCAATCTTTCCGTTTTCAAAATCATCTAAGTTTAGATTAAATAGTTTGTTCAACCCAAAAATCGTTCCTAATGCACCTGAACCACTTGCGCCATACCCACATCCAACGGGTAAATCGAAAAAATGTTCAATTTTAACTTTAACGGGATCTTTTATTAATTTTTTAACATAATCAAAGATAAAACATGTTGTTTCTGCTTTTTTATCAAACTTTTCTTCATTAATATAAATTGTACAACAACTTTCTTTTCCCTTCTCTAAGTTTTCAAATGATAAATCTGTTCTTCCTTTCCCACTTACGTTAAATCCAGCTCCTCGAGAACCTATTTGTTCAGGATTGTTAATTTTATTGCCATTTTTTTTATCTACAATCTCAAAAAAGCCAGAAATACGATGTGGAACTTCAACTGTAATTTTATTTGTCGTATTAGCCATATTCCTTGAATAATCAAATTTATCAATTCAATTATATATATTATTAAAAAGTAAAAATTAATTATATTTTATTATGAATAAGAATATTGTGATAAAGATTGGGGGTTCTCTTTTATTTTCTGAAGGGAAAACGATAAATTCTAAAAGAATTACTGAATTTTGCAATATAGTTAAAAACAACAAAGAATACGATTCCATTGTTATTGTTTGTGGCGGCGGAATAGTAGCGAGGGAATACATTGATGTTATAAGAGATTTTACTCAGAATGAGGCTTTATGTGACTTGATTGGAATTGATATTTCCCGTATAAATTCTCGATTAATTATTTCCAATTTAAAAGAATTTGCTTACCCCCAAGTACCAAAATCAATTGAAGAGTTATCAATTGCTATTCTAACTCATAAAATTGTAGTAATGGGTGGTTTACAACCAGGGCAATCGACAACTTCCGTAGCTATCGAAGTTGCAGAATATATATACGCAAACAAGTTAATAATCCTCACAGATGTAGAAGGTATATTTGATAAAGATCCAAAACTCTTTAAAGATGCAAAATTGATTAAAAATCTTTCTTATGATAAATTACGAGAAATAATTTTACAATCATCAGGAGCTAAGCAAGCAGCTGCGGGAGAGTATAGGATTTTTGATGCAGTTTCTTTACAAATATTAAAAAGAAGTAAAATTACAGTAATGGTAATTTCAGGAAAAAAGTTAATTCAATTTAAAAAATTTTGGAATAATGAAAAAGAGATTATTGGTACTACTATATCAAACTAAGATTTTTTTTAATAAATTATTTTAATTTGCAACATTTTACTAACATAGTTCTAAACAGTCAATATAAAGATGAAATAAAAATGTCTCAAGCTTCATGGAAAGACCAAATTAAAAAGAAATGGGGGCCACATGGTCATTGTCCAATATGCGGAAAGGCAATGCCAACGGATAAGCAATTTTGCAGTCAAACTTGTCGAGATAATTATCTCACCCATGAAAAAAAGAAAAAGAAAAAAAGTAGGATTCAAATGCTTTTTATGTTCGGGATGATGGCGGTTCTTTTTGTATTTATGATCCTTATGGGATGATAATGCGAATATCACCTCATCTTTAAAAAATTATTAATTTATACTTATCATTACAAAATATATAAGAGATAGTAAAGAATTGAAATAGAGCAGAGATAACCAAGCCAGGTCAAAGCAAGAATTATTTCTAAATAAGGAATAACAAAGCGGCAACCGGTGATGGACATTTTCAAAAACCGTAATCTTTTGCGTTTTTGAACCACACTCAAGATCCATTGACATAGGTCTACAGGGGTTCAAATCCCCTTCTCTGCATTTTTTCTTTAAATATTTCTCATTTCAACCTATTCAATTATTTATCATTGGTGTTAGAGATTTCATCTAACGCTTCATTTAAGAATAAGATTAGCGTTTTTGCAATCTCATTTTCGTTTTCTACTAATTTTAAAAACAACAACAATAATACTGGAGCATTAAGATAAGAAGATGTTTTTTCAACAATAATTTTACTTAATAATTTTCTTTGGACTCCGAATAACTGATGTGTAACTGATGACGCTTTCATTCCTTCAATTGTAGGTGGGCTTCCTAAAGTTACATTTCCGATACCTCTGTTTTCCTGATCAGAGATGAGCAAGAGATAACTTTTTTGTAATTTAAAAAGAGATAAATAAATCTTAATCTTATCAATCTCTTTAGATTTTTCGATTATGGGTCTCATTTCTTATAAATACTATTAATGATTTAATAAATTTGCGCTTTATAGACCTTTTATGTTTGTTTCTTTAATAGCTTCTTCTACTTCATAATTTTTATGAACAATTAAATAAAGCGCTTTCACAACTTTTGTCGGATTATCCGCCTGAAAAACATTTCTTCCATAGGCAACTCCAGCGCCTCCAACATCTATGGATTGCTTAGTGGTTTCTAAAAGTTCTTTAATCCCCGCCTTAACGCCTCCTGCGATAATTACTGGTGCCATGCACCCCTCAACTACTTCACTAAAAGAATCAGGGTCCCCCGTCCAATTAGTTTTCACAATATCTGCCCCTAGTTCAGCAGCGACTCTTGCTGCTATTTTAACAACCTCAAAATCGTGTTCATTTTCGATCTTTTCCCCCCTAGGATACATCATAGCCAAAAGGGGCATTCCAAACTCTCGGCATTCACGTGAAACTACACCTAGAATTTCTAGCATTTCTGGATCTGTCTTTGCTCCAATATTAATATGCAAAGATACGCCATCGGCTCCTAATTTTACTGCGTCTAAAACATTATTAACTAAAACTTTATAATTTGACTTGGGACTTAGAGAAGTTGAACCAGATAAATGTAAAATTAAGCCAATATCTGGACCATATCTTCTATGGGCGTATAATGGAATCCCTATATGTCCTAAAACGGCATTTGCCCCCCCTAAAGCTATTTTGTTTACCATCTCACCTAAATTTCTTTTAATTCCTTTAATAGGACCTACAGTTAATCCATGGTCCATAGGAACTATGATCGTCTTATTTGTTTCCCTATTAAAAATTCGTTCTAATCTAATTCTTTTGCCTATATAACCCGAAATTGCTTATTCACCAATTAAACAATGAATTTATAATTTTATTTAAATTGAGAATTATATAATATAGTTTACAGCATTTTTTTAATTCTATTAAATTATATAAGTCTTTGAATTCTAATGTCTAGGTCCAAACACAATTCTACTATTAAAAAGAATAATGCGCTGACACGATGTTATAACTGTGATAGTGAAATTATTGACCCAAATCAGAAATATTGTGAAAATTGCAAGGCAATCCTTAATCCTAACGATTTGAAGTGGAGAAATAGTTTTATTGCTTTTATATGTCTATTATGTTTAATTCCCTTTATTATCGTAGTCGTTACTAATTTAATGTGAATATAATTACTAAGGAGAAAAAACAACATCTGATATACGTTGCCGACGTATATCAAAATCATGATCAACATGAAGAGTTATACAATGCTGATCTTTATTTTGAGGGTTTTTGTGAATATAACTTATGGGAACAACAGGTAGCTTTGATTTTGATATAAATTTCTTTGGAATTGGCACGGGAATTATTTTTTTACACCGTTCACAATTTACTAAAACTACTTTTATTTTTTCCGATTCAAGCTTTTTCATTTCATTAAGCAAGTCAGTAGAAAGACCTCGAGAATTAACCGTTAACTTTTCTTTTTTTTTTGGTGCTTCAGGAACTAAAGGAATATCCATTTCTAAATCCTCATCTGTTATATATACTGGTTTTTTTTTTTCAAACTTTTTTTTTGGTTGCTTAACCACTTTTCTTCGCTCGTTGCTATTTTGATTTTTGGAAGGTAATTTGAGAGAGGTATTTGCCATTATGTTATAAAGATTTTAGATTGTTTTTATGTTTTTTCTGAGAACTTTCTAATAATAACACTATAGTTAAAAGTCAAATTACACTCCAAATATTTGTCTTAACTCGTTATATATTTTTGAAAGTTCGGATATGATTTGGGCGTTATTTTGTTGAAGATAATAATTAATATATCCTGAAAGCCCCTCACCATCTTTAATCCATTCTAAGAAAGACTGAATTTCCCCCTTTAATTGCGGATCTATGCTTTTTCCTGCAACAGGCGCAGGAGTTCCACTGCCTTCGCTAAATTGAGTATTAGCCCCTACATAAGCTTGTTTTGTACTTAATTCTGAAAGTGCTCTTGATGTATCCATCGTTGCTCCCATAGGTTCACCATCTGGTTCAAGGTATATTAATATTTTGTGTTCTTCATCTTTTGCCCCAATTATATGTCCTTCGCCTCGAATTGAAGTAGCTACTAACCTTTCTGATGTACATTGAAGCACAGAATATTTCACACCAGAAATCATGATAAACGGAGCGTTTAAGCTGCTCCAACTTGAACTAACTTTACCAATATCAGGGCTAATGTCCCAATTATCTGTTGAGTAAAGAATGTTATTTCTTCCTTGAATTACAGCAGCAGCAATAATACTGGGATCTTTTTGCAATAAATTATATATAACAGTTGCTGGATCAGCTGGCATTTTTTCCTCAATTTTTTAGATTTATATATCCTAGTGAAGAATTAATAATAATATATTAGTATAAATATAATTATAAAATTTTTATTAAAATGTTATGGGTTCGGTATTTATTTTTTTGATGACCTTATATTAATTCTCCCAAACCTAGGTTTATCTTGAAATTTATTCTTTTCAGATTTTAATTTATTCATATCATCGTTAAATTTATTTTTAAATATAATTTTATTTTGAAAAAATAATTTATGCGTGGAATCATTTTTTTTTTGTTCATTCAGATGATCTTTTAAATAAATTTCTTTTTTAAATAATTTTCCACACACTGGGCAACTGAAATATGGGTTTTCCAAAAGACCTTTAGGTTTTTTAACAACAACTGGAAAAATTTTTCTTTTTTGTGATATTCCACCAATATTCCGACAATAATGTCTTTGTAATTTTCCATAAGGTGGGTACTCAAAAAAGATTTTACTTCCATGAGTGCATTCCCAATATAACACATCTGCACCACATTTTCTGCAAGATGTCTGAAAAGATCGAAGATAACAATGCTTACCGTGACTTTTATAAAAATGTCGCATTATATAATCAGAAAAATACAACTTATTAAAAATTTTCGGTGAAATATTAAAAACTAAAATTTTAAAATGTGATTTTTATTAACTGATAAATCCTAAAAACGCAAACATTTAAATGTATGATTTTAATTATAGAAATTAAGGAATTGAAATATATGTGGGTATAAGTAATTGGATCTTTCAATGCTTCAAAATAATTTAAATTTATGCCCAGAATGTGGGAACACAAATCTTATTTCTGATAGCGCCCGTGGTGAGTTAATTTGCAATGTATGCGGTTTAGTTTTGAGCCAAAAAATCATTGATTCTGGTCCTGAATGGAGAGCTTTCTCTTCAGAAGAAGCCAATAAAAAAGTCAGAGTAGGAGCGCCAACAACTTTGACTCTTCACGATAAAGGATTAAGTACTATGATTGGGTGGAAAAATAAAGACGCGTTCGGT
Organism: Promethearchaeia archaeon; assembly: GCA_029856105.1. Taxonomy (GTDB): domain Archaea; phylum Asgardarchaeota; class Lokiarchaeia; order Sigyniarchaeales; family SOKP01; genus SOKP01. The sequence goes on from JAHQWH010000034.1 coordinate 22,648, forward strand.
AAAAGTATCAGCCCAAAAATGAAAGCTGAAGTATATCGCTTAAGAAAATGGCATGTAAGAACGAGGACAAATAAATCAATAGATCGAAATTTAGCTTATGCTATGAACGAATTAGATCGCTTTTCTTCTCAATTGAATCTGTCTAAAGCCTTAAAAGAATCGGCTGCTCATATATACCGAAAAATGGCTCATAAAAATCTAATAAGAGGAAGATCTATTGAGGCAATGTTGATAGCTTCCATTTATTTATCATGTAGGTTGAATAATATTCCGAAAACTTTGGATGATTTTATCGAATTTGCCCTTGTCGATAAAAAAAAAATTGCTCGTTGTTATAGGTTAATTCTAATCGAATTAAAAATAAATATTCAAGTTTCCTCTCCAATAAATTTTATCCCTAGATTTTGTGCTGAGTTAAAACTTTCAGGAAGAACTCAGAATCGAGCAGCAGAATTATTAAAATTAGCAAAAAAATATCATATTACTGCTGGAAAAGCACCTACTGGTCTAGCGGGTGCTGCTTTATATGTAGCAGCTATACAAGAGGGAGAACGCCGGACTCAAAAAGAGATCTCATTAGCCGCAGGTGTAACTGAAGCTACTATACGGAATAGATATAAAGAACTTGTAAATCATATGCGATTTGAAACCATAGATCGCATTTAAAAAAATCTTATTTTTAAATTAATAGAGTCTTATATCACTTTAAGCCTTTTTATAACATCAGGGCGTTTTTTGTATAGGATGCGAAATCCACAGTGGGAACATTTTATTCCAGGAAGAGCGTTTAATTCTTTTTTAGAGACTTCTTTCCCACAACTTTTTCTTGCGCAAACATACTTCATATTTTTTAAAATGAATTATTGTTAAAATATTTTTCGCAAATAATTAAAGCCGTTAGTAGAATTCCTAAAAACATTAACAATGTAAAAAAATAAATAATTTTAAATGTATAATGACTTTCTTTTATCGTCTATATCAACAAATTCAAATGTACCAAGATCTTTTTCTAATTGGTCTCTTTTATTTTGAAGATTTTTTGTAATATCTTCTAAATTATCAAGGGAATATTTCTTTTTAATTGGTAACATAAAAGATTTCTTAAGCATTTCTAAGAGTGTTATTGAAGCTTTTAGATCGGTGATATCCTCATTAAGCATTGCAATATTATCCGTTTCTGCCAAAAGAACAATCCCATCTATATTAAATCTCGCTTTTGCCAAAGTTGGGATTAACCCATTAGCACCAATAATAACCCCTTTTTGGATTTTTTCACAATTATTTTTTAATAAAAAATTCTCTAGCAATTCTCGGTTAGTTGAACTTGCAAAAATTTTTGGAATTTTTGAATTGATCTTGCGACTATTTACGGGATACGCTCCCAAAGCAATTATCAACTTAATTTTACATTGAGATATTATCTCTGTAAGAAAATTTGAAATTCTATATATGCCTTTAGGTGTTAAACTTTGCGCATCTGCAGTAATTAAAAGAATATCTCTTTGATAATTTGGATCTTTCCAAAAAAGAATTTCTGCTTTAGGTGCTGACAATAGACTATCATCAACTATAGCTCCAGCGGGGTAATCATCAAATATAAAATCCATAAAATTTTGGGCATCCAATTGTCCAATTAAGGAATCTATAGCGAATTTTCCAACATCAGCGATACCTGGCATTCCTAAAATACAAATAGGGTCCTTGAATTCTTCTTCTTTAATATCATTATGTTTAATAATCCTTATCCCAGACTCAGTCAATTTTTTTACCTTAAGTATTGTTTATACGATATAATTAGAATCTTTTTTATGTCTTTAAATCAATGTGTTATCCTAATAGACTCATGATTTACTGTTAAAGTAATATTTTCATAATATCACATAAATTAATTTTTTAAGGTATCTATAAATATAATGAGGATTTCATATCAATATCATCTGAAGAAGGTAATTTTTTGGAATTGACTGAGCTAAAGTATAAATGCATGAAATGCGGAACGTGTTGTCATGAAATTTCTGGTTCCAAAAAAAGAATACCAATATATCCTAAAGAGGCAAATAAATTAATAGAAATCGCTAAAAAAAAAGGTATTGCCTTTAAAATTATCGAAGATTTAGTATTTCCAGACATTTTAAACAAAAAAATACTTGTTGTGACATATAAAATACGATTGGACAACGAAACTCAAGGATGCCCTTTTTACGATAAAAAAAATGGGTGTACAGTACAGGAAATTAAACCATTAGCATGCAAGGCTTACCCCTTGGCTTTAAAACAAGTTGATGCTTTTAATTTTCAAATAAGTATTGATCCATTGTGTAATTTCGTAATTAGTTATTACGATTTCCTAAAAAATACGGATTTTGATGATATTAAAGAGATTTTTAGAGATGAATATCCTAAAGCTCTAGAACACTTGGAAAAGAATAAAAAGATTATGTTAAAAATTAAAAAACTCGAATATAAAAAAATAATAAAAATATCCAGACAAATTACGCTCGAGGATTTTAATAAATATTTAATAGAATGGGAAAGGGAAGAAATAACTACAAATTAAAATTTGAAATGAACAATGAGAAAATTTATATCTTTACTTTCAGGTGGTTTAGACAGCTCAATTGCAGCATATTTAATGATAAAAAGGGGTTTTATTCCGGTGTTTCTCTCATTTTTAACCTCAGACGATGCAGATCATTCTATGAAAGATAAAGTTACAGATCTTGTCAAATTATTATCAAAGTACACAGATAACGAATTAAAAATCTATATTATTAACCACGATAACAACTTGGAGGTTTTTAAACAATTTTGTGATAGAAAATTAACTTGTGTTTTATGCAAGCGATTAATGCTTCGAACAGCAAAACGTATAGGAAGTTTAGAAAATACAAATATAATTGTTACAGGAGATATTTTAGGAGAACAAGCCAGTCAAACTTTGGATAATTTATATTCATATAATAGTATAATTCAAGATTTTATAGTATTAAGACCTTTAATAGGATGTGATAAACAAGAAGTAATAAACACGAATAAAAAAATTGGGTCATATGAAGTTTCTTCTATCCCATCAGCGGGGTGTAAATTTAATCCACAATACCCTGAAACTCACGCAAAACCTCATGAAATACAGCATTCAGAATCAAAAATCAATATTATCGATTTAGTTGAACATTCAATAGAAAATGCAGAAGTATTAAAATTTTGATTCCAATTTATTAATTAAACCTTCAAATTCATTATCTTTTAACTCAACTTTTTTATATTTATTCAATGCATCACATATTACCTGAGTTATAAGATGTTTACAATAACCTATGGATTGATTTTTTACAACCTCCCTATAAAAATTTAGGCAGGAACAATACAATTTAGGATATATTAAATATTCGCGATGCTCTCCTGAAGCGAGCCAAATGACTCTATTCGAAGGTTTATAAGTATATTTTGTTATGCCTTTTTTTATAACATCTAAAACTTTATCTGCCTTATTAGGAAAAATAGTATCAATGAAATTTATTAACTCATCATCGATTACGCCCTTCTTTTTTGCAATTGAATAAACATCAAGTAATAAATCTTTAGACATTTAGTTATCATATATTAATTATAATTGATAAATAAAAAGGATATTAACTTTGAACAAGATTTTATATCTCCCAACAAGATATTTCCCCGCAATCTCGGGGGCAGAGTTTTATATCCAAACGATGGCAGAGATATTAAATTTAAAACACAATTACCAAGTTGATATCTATACCTCCACCGCAATTGATTTTAAGGCCCTAAGAGAACCTAATGGTAGAATAATTAATATTGGGGACAAACATTACGATATTGTAAATAATTTAAAAATCACGCGTTTTCCTATAAAATATAATGTTTTATTAGAAGAAAAATTAAAAACGATTAAAAATCTTCCATCCTACAATCTTTTGAAACTATCTGATGATTGTTTGATTGAGTTTTTAAAAAATGGCCCTTATTTAGGAAATATAATTGAAAAAATAGCACACTCAACTAAATTTTCCTTTGATTTAATTCATACAACTTTCTTTCCTTACTTTAATCTTATAATAAGTTTAATACTTGGAAAACTTATCGATAAACCTACTGTTTGTACGCCTTTTTTTCATTTCTCAAATCCTAGATATCTCAATAAAACCCTTATCGAAGCTTTAAAAAAATTTGATCAAATCATTGCATGTACGAATATTGAAAAAAAAGTAATGGTAGAAAAGTTTAACCTACCCGAAGATAAAATTAAAGTTATTTCGATGGGAGTAGATTACAAAAAGTTTGCTCTCTCTTCTGGTCGAGGCAACAACAAATTTAAATTTAAACAAAAGTACTTCAAGCCAAGGGAAAAGAAATATAAAATGATCTTATTTTGTGGTTATAAAAATTACGAGAAAGGAGCGATTTCTATTTTGCGAGCAATTCCCTACATTATTAAAAAATATAAGAAAGTGTATTTTGTTTTTATTGGACCTTCTACTATCGCGTTTAATCTAGAGCTCTCAAAAATTAAAAAAACGATAACTCGACGAGTTATTAATTTGACTCCAGATAATTTAGATGGCTATTACGATAAAAAAAAAATAGCAGCTTTTAACGAAACAGATGTATTTTTAATGCCAAGCCGAAGCGATGCGTTTGGCATTGCATTTTTGGAAGCTTGGGCTTCTGGCAAACCGGTTATAGGTGCAAACGTAGGGGCAACTCCAGAAGTTATTAGGAATAACATTGATGGTTTGTTAGTTGAATATGATAATTATTTAGACATAGCTAATAAAGTTATAACGCTACTAAAAAGGAAGAACTTCAGTAAAAAATTAGGATCAGAAGGTAAAATTAGAGTTCGTGAAAATTTTTCTTGGGATATAGTAGCTAGAAAAACTCATGAAACTTATCAAGAATTAATTTCAAAAAAAGTTGATTAAATTGAAGAAGATATCTGGAAATCCCTATTTAAATAAAAAAGAAGGAAAAGTACTAATTGATACGATTCTACTCGACGACATTTTAAGAAATTCAACAACTCCATTGATGATTTTTTTAGAAAATAGAGTTAGAAATAATATTAACGCCTTTAGTAGAGTATTTAAATCAGTTTTTAAAAATTTTCAATGTTTTTACTCATTTAAAGCCAATTTTCTCCCAGAAATTTGTAAAATTATTCAATCGGAAGGTATAGGTGCTGAATTAATTGGATTACCTGAATTAAATTTAGCGTTAAAATTGCAATTTCCCCCAAACAAAATTATTGTAGGAGGTCCTTATTTACCACCTGATCTGATCGAAAAATGCATACAAGAGAATGTAAAAGAAATAATTGTCTATAACTTAAACGATTTAATTCAAATTAACTCGATTGCTAAAAAACATGATAAAATTCAAAATATTTGCATTAGAATTAATTCTCAAAAATATGGGAGTAATTTAGGAATCGTATTTGACAAATCTAAATTAACAAAATTAACAAATTTAGTAAAAGAATGTGAAAACATCAAATTAACAACGATTTTATCTCATTATTCTACTCAAATGAATAATTTTGGACAGTTTAAAAAAAATGTAGAATCTCTCATAGAAAATATTAAAATTTTATCTGATGCGGGGATTAATGTAGAAAATATTAATTTAGGAGGAGGTTTTCCAGAAGCAGTTATAATGCCAGAAGCCCAATTGAGAGAAATAGCGAATAATATAAACTCAACCTTAAGTAAATCTGAGCTCAATTTAAAAAACATCTATTTTGAACCAGGACGCTATTTTATTGGAGATGCTGGTATATTTATTGCGAAAGTTATTAAAGTGTCTGAAGATAGATGGATTTTTTTAGATATAGGAAATCATATTTGTCCTAAATTCGCAAAGTGCTCCTTAAGATTTTACAACGCATCAAAAATCAACGAACCACATAAATTTAAAACTTCAATAGCTGGAATTGTGCCTACTGATCAAGATGTATTAGCGAAAAATTATTTTTTTACTAAAGATTTAAAAGAAAATGATATAGTAATGGTTACAAATGTCGGAGCGTATACTCTGACTTTTTCTAATCGGTTTCCATATACGCTCCCTAAAATAATTCTTGTTAAGAATAGAACTATTTCCGAAATTTTTGATCCTTTGAGAAATTATGATTTTTCCCTAACTTAAAGATTTAAAATTGTTCTTTTATGTAATTTACAAATAATATGAGCATATTATATTAATTCTAAAATTTCATTTATAATATTTCTATAACACATACAAAACAATCTGTTGTTTTTTAATGGAATCTCTAATAAGAAATGCTCGAAAGAGAGAAGTAATCAAACCAACTCGTGAAAATTTTGGTTACGCTAATATAAAAATTGTTGGATGCGGAGGCGCTGGAAACAATACCATTAATCGGTTAATGAAAATAGGAATAAAGGGAGCAAAATGCGTAGCGGTAAATACAGATCTCCAACATTTAGAAAGCGTTGAGTCCCACATAAAACTGTTAATCGGTAAAAATTTAACACGGGGCTTAGGTGCAGGTGGTAATCCAGACATTGGTAGAGCAGCAGCAGAAGAATCACGTGAAGATTTAACAAAGATACTAAGAGAAGCTAATTTAGTCTTTATTACTTGTGGAGAAGGTGGGGGGACTGGGACCGGAAGCGCACCTATAGTAGCTGAAATAGCCAAACTTGAAGGAGCAATAGTTGTAGGCGTAGTTACATTACCGTTTGATACTGAAATAGGACGAATAGAAAAGGCTCAAATGGGACTTAATGAATTAAAGAAATATGCGGATACCCTAGTAGTAATCGATAATAATAGCCTTTTAGAGATTGCTCCAGATTTACCGATCATAGAGGCGTTTAGCGTCGCCGATGAAGTTTTAGCAACGATGGTAAAGGGAATAACTGAAACAATTTCTTTACCTTCCCTAATTAATTTAGACTTTGCTGATGTTAGGACCATTTTAAGTACGGGAGGTGTAGCAATTGTGGGAGTGGGTGAATCTGGTAATAAAGGTAACCGTGTAGAAGAGGCCATTGAAGACGCACTCAACTCACCATTACTAGATGTATCAATTGACGGTGCAAAGGGTGCTTTAATTCATATTTGTGGAGGAAACGATATGACCCTCGCAGAAGCGAATTCTGTAGCAAAAAAGATTTCTGAAAGAATGGATGTGAACAATGCGATGGTAATCTGGGGTGCCCGAGTAAACGATGAATTCGATGGATATTTAAGAGTTATGCTCCTTATAACGGGTATTAAATCACCGCAGATTTTTGGAAAAGATATATCACCCGTTCAATCATTTAATAACAAAAACATATCTAATAAAAAAGTTGGATTATCAAATGATATTTTTAACATCGGTGAACTTGCTTTTGATTAATGTAATTTTTACTACTCCTTTTTAAATTCATTTCTTTAATTAATTATATGGATCCAAAATATTGCTCTAAAACCCAAAAAGAAGTAAGAACAGTTTTAAAAAGTCTATTTGACTGGAAAAATTTATTTTCTATCAAGGTAAAATATTTTTATGAAGGATGGGCCGTATACATAAGAGAAAAGAGCATGTATCCTCGATGTATAGTGATTTTCAGACCTTACTCTCAGGAAAATTTTTCGATTAAAAGTTTTGAGATAAATTATGATAAAATCAAAAGTGAGTCTTATAAGGAGCTTTATGTTAATGAAAGTATTTACTCTATTTCTAATCTTTTAAGTGAAATAAAGCAAATTATCTATGGAAAAGATATGTTAGGAAATATCAAGAAATTGTTGTAGTAATGTAAAAAAAGCTAAAAACGCTAATTAGAATTGAGGTTTATATAATTTTTTAAATTCTTCCTTCTTTTTATCGTTGTATTTATTTTCTAAAAACTTTAATACAGTGTGATGAGGCATCCCGCTCAATAACATACTTACTGCTTTTCTTGCGATTTGTAAATTCTCATAATCGGAAATGACTGAGACTGTTTTTCCATAGACAGATACGTAGCTCTCGGCAAATCTTTCGATTGCTTTTCTCATTTCACCATTCCTACCAATAATCCTCCCTTTTAATCTTTTTATTTTCTTCTCAGATTTTCCTAATATACTATACAAGTTAAAAACTTCTATGTCAAAAGTTTCGTCTAGAAGCTTCATAGCTTTAATTGGGTTAAATCCTCTGTTTATTGCATTGATTATTTTTTGAGCACTAAAGACATTAAGGGGATTATATTTTGGGTGCCCTATAACAGGTCTCACTTCGCAATCTCCAGATTCACTGTCCAAATTAATCTTAACTCCCAGTGACTCTTCAATTTCTCGTTTAGTTTCACCGTTTTTTCCAATTATTACAGCAATTCTATTTTTTCCTATTTTCATAATTCTACTTTAGCTTTAGTATCTTCAATAATGAATGTTTATTTTTTTATTTATCTAAATTTATAACTTCGTAATAAAAATCCTCTGGATTAGGAATTTCAACTCCAATTTTTTCAAAATAATTAAAAACATTCTTAATATCTCTCACTAAATAAACTTCTGCTTTTGGATGATGTGTAGTGACTGCTTGCGAGATGTCAATTACAATTGATTTTTGATTATGATATAAAATATTAAATTCGGATAAATCACCATGAACTAAGTTTGCATTTTGATATAAGTTTTTAATAAAACCAAGAATTTCATTTAATAGTTTAATAGGTTCCTTTGGAAACTTTATATCTTTAAGTTTTGGTGCTGGAATTGATCCAAAACCAATATATTCCATGATTAAAATATTATTTTTTACATAGATTGGCTCAGGTACGCTCAAACCCGCTTTATAAGCCCTTTTAAGATTTTTAAACTCTTTACTTGCCCATAAAAATATAATTTTTGATACATTATGTGGTATTTTTTTAAATCTAGGATCTCCTATAATATAATTTCTCATCCATCTTGACGTATTACTATCAATCTTATATATCTTTATCGCAACTTCGCGATTATCTTCACCGTAAGCAAGGTAAACATTTGCTTCCTTACCTGCAGAAATTATCCCTTCAATTCTGTTTAAATGTCCTGCTTTTAATAATTTACTTACATGTAAATACATTCTTTCATCAAAAACAGAATCTACAGTGGCTCTTTTTTTAGTTTGATCAATTTTTTTAATTCTTATTGAATCAATCTTCTTTTTTTCCAAATTATCTAATCTTGTATTAAATTTTTTATTAAAATCATCATTTGAGATTTCTCTTTCAAGTTCTTCCTCATCTTCATCAATAGCATCGTTGTTTTGTTTCTCCACTTAATCCCCGTCCATAATCCTTTTAAACGATTTTTTATCATCAAAAAAAGAAAAGTTTTTTATAAGTTTAACATGGTTTTCATCCCTTAATAAAACCCTATTTTTGGTAATATTCTCTACAAAATATTTGGATTTGTTAATAAAAATACAGTCATTTTTTTTAATTGGTAAAAATTTTATAAGAGTTTTTAACCTATAGAGATTTCTTCCCTTTTGAGTATCTCTCCCTACTAGCTTTTTTGTTCTCTTTAAGATAAAATTATATTTTGATTTTAATTGTGAAACTATGTGTTTCATTAACTCATTCGTACTTAAATACAAATCCACACCAAGTTTAACATCTTCTATTTTTGAAATATATTGTTTATCGTCTTTTTTAAAGATATTCTCCACAAAATAAAGGATATCCTCTAAAACTTTTTCAATAATCTCGAATTGATTCTCATTTTTTACCCGTAACTGAATAATTGATAAAAAATACATACCCCCTCTTAAATTAGAGCAATTTTTACACAATTCGTAATTTATTTTGACTTTTATCGTTTGTTGATGAGTTATTTTATGATCTTCTCTCAAAGTTCCTGTAATTGTAAGATCAAAAGAAGATAACAAGTCTTTTTGAGTAAACATTAATTCTTCAAATGAGAATGAAAAGGTTATTAAATCTTGTTTTAAATAAGATTTTAATAAAAATCGAGATATTGCCTCTTCAATAATAGGAAATAACTCATTTTCAGCAGTTTCAATCCATTCTTCTTTTTTTGAATATTTCCTGCAATCGTTGCACATTTTAAAACTGATACTTTTTGGCAATTCAAATAATGGATTTTCTTTTAAAAAACAGTTAAGGCACATACTAAAATAAGGCGCTTTTTCTTCTAGAGCTGTTCCACATATTGCACAAAATCTATGAGGCATTAAAACATCATTTTTATTGCCATTGGAATATTATTAATTTTTTTAACCCCTTCTTTAGAAAGGATTTTAAGGGAAATTGCCTTATTAGTTATATTTTCACCCACGATATTAAAGTAAGACGCCGTTTTTAACAATTCTCCTGCCTTATCTATGCTTAGAAGATCGCCCCCAAAAAAGCGATCACTCATTTCAATTTTCAAATTGCCCTCAATAAAAACTTGGTTTAATAGCAACTCATCGCAACATGCAACCGTATCGATACCATTTTGACGATGGATTTTAAGATATACTCTCATCTGGCAAACTTTAAACTATATTTATCATTCTTTTATTTCTTCATGCGCCCCGCAAGCGGTGCATTTAAGAAATTTTTTTTTCCCTTCTCTTTGAATTTCTGTATCAGGTTTATTACAAATTTTGCATAATACAAATGTCTTAGAATATAATTCAATTAACCGATTTAAAACTTGTTCTTTATAAACTCCTTTTAAAAATAGATGTTGTCCCCTCATTTCTCCCATTGTACCTACTTTTTTTAAAAACTCAACAATGAAATGTTTTCGATCGCGATTTAAAGTATTGATAATTTTATTGAAATTTGTAATATAAGTATTCTTAGCTTCTATTCTTATCTGAACTTTTGGTATTTCAAATCTAGACAATTTCTTTACGTTGTCGGGGATATTTTCATATCCCTTGTCTAGTAATTCCTGATAATTGTTTATATCCATTTTAGTTTACCTTTTTTTACTTTATATACTAAATGTAATAATCATTCTAACAAAAATAATTTTTCGATTTTGAAAAATTATTTGATTTGAAAATTCAAAAAAATCAATTCTAGTTAGAATTGTTTTTAGTAACTTTGATATATATTTTCCTCAGTTGGATAAATTCTTGATTCCATCGCCAAATCGTTAATATATGTCCTCAGTTTATTTTCGGGAATCTGCAACTTAAATTGTAATTCTTTAAGACTTATACCATTTCCGTCTTGAGAATATTCATATATTATCGTAAAAATCTTTTCTTTAAGTTTATCAACTTCTGAAGGCTGCTCTTCTCCAAATATTTTGTCTATGCGAATTTCATCTGAAGTATTATCAAAAGAGAACTCTTCATCCGTTTCAGAATCAGTTTCAATAGGAATCTCGTGGAGATCTCCAGATTTAATTTTTTTTATTATTTCAGCGTCTCGTAATAAGATATAATTTGGATCTGTCTCTTTTTTTATCAACTTGATATTACTAATTTGAACGGTATCGCCATAAAAACCCACTCGTCCTAAAATATCTACAATATCTCCTCGATTTATATCATCATATTTCTCTAAATCAACACCCCACTTGACAGCAGAAATTAAACCAGTTCCGTCATCCAGTTCAAATCTTAAATTGGTGCTTAATTCCCCTGTTGATGTATTACTAACGAAATCTTCTCTATTAGTGATTGTTGCGACAAGTCGCATTTTTCTAAGAGCTCCAAAGATCGTGAATAATGACTTTTCTTCAGCGTTATACTTCCCCTCTAAAAGATGTTTAACCCAACAACGAATTGCTGGAAAATATTCATAAGATTGAGTTCCACTCATAATTTAAATCATGTGAATTTTCTATTATGCAATCGATTACTATATTAACAAATTTTATGAAATATAGGCGTGATTATTAATTGTTAAATATAATTAATTTTCTCTTAATTTTAATTCATTTTACATTTTTAAGAATTTTATCATTTTAAGATAAAGAATGAAATAAAATAGCGGGGACTGGAATCTCAGATTGTTGTAAATCAAGCAAAATCTTTTGAACCAGTGTTCTCAGGGTTATGAGCCCTGCGGCATAAACCAGGCTAGCCCACCCCGCTAAGGTGAGAATAACTCTTTTATATAGATCATATAATTTTTTTATCTTTTAATTTTTTATTATTTTGACGGAGATTATGGTGGTATTTTTTTAGTTTAAAATATATTAACTTACAATTATTTAAAATAAACACAACTCTTTGAAAAAATGGTGGATTCACATTCAAAAAGCTTTTTCGGACAGAACACCGGGATGATAGTGAGTAGTTCCTCGAGCTCAGACCCCTTTATTTTTATACATTGCATTAAAAAAAAACCCGATGGAATTTGGGAAAAACCTTCTATCAATGAAGGTAAAGTAATTAAAATTTCGTTAGAAGAGATCGTTATGATCTTGCGAGTATTAAATCGTCAAACTCTAAATTGGCAAAGTCATCATATTTACAAGGATAAGAAAACTTCGCTATCTTTTAGTTGGGAAGATGAAGATACAAATATATTGTGGATTAATATTGGAATTTATTCTAAAATGCTTAATCTTGCTCAAGCGGAAATTTTGAGGTTATTGTTAATTCATTTACTTAAGGAAAAAATATTTTATTCGACGATACCAAAAAGAACTAGCAACGGAAATAAAACAATAAAACTCAAACAAGAGGAACTTTATAATAGGAATAATATTGAAGAAATTAATGAAGAATCAGATCGTAATAAACACAGCCTTTTTCCTGACATAGCACTTCGAGGAGATATCCTAAAAGACTTGAGTAATGTCGATGGAATAATCTTGGGAGAAACAGAAAAGGCTATTTTAATTGAATTCGATAATAAGGAGGTGTGGGTGCCGAAATCTACCATTAATAATCATTATCTTCCTCGAAAGAACCTTTCTCAAAAATTCTTGATTAATAATTGGTTTTTAAAAAAAAATAATTTAACCTCTTAATTACTCGTTTAAAGAAAATTGCCTTATTTCAGCAAAAAGAATAACCTTAATTTTTATTCTTAATTAACCTTGATACTAGATAAAATAGAGCTTAAAAAAACTTATATGACTTTACTTGATATTATCGTAGATTTCTTACTCAATCCTTGGTTTATCATTTCCTTAGCTTTTTGGATTATCGTAATCGTATTTGTTTTTTTATTAAAAAATAAAAAAGAAGCATATAGTTTATTCTTTCCATTACTAGCGTTATTTAAAACTCAAAAGCTAAATAACTTTATCATAAAGATTTCTAGAAGAAAACCAAAATTGTGGAGAGTATTTTGGAATATTGGAATATTTGTATCGTTTAGTTTTACAATTTTTGGCTTCTATTTCTTTTTTACAAATATTCTAAATTTAATATTCCAACCAAGTATTGAAAATGCTATTGTTCCACTCATCCCGGGAGTTACAATTGATCTACCTATTTTGTTTTACTTATTTTTACCCCTATTATTTATTATGACTACCCACGAATTTGCTCACGGAATTTCAGCTAGTATCGATGGAGTGGAGATTAAATCTACAGGTGTACTTGGCGTTGGCTTGTTTTACCTGGTGGGATTTGGTGCATTTGTGGAAGTTGATGAAAGAGAATTAAGATCGTCAAAATTCCATCGAAATACGAGATTAAGAATAGCGGCAGCAGGAACATATGTAAATGCGTTAACTGCTGGTTTAGCATTCTTGCTAATTCTTAGTTTTCCTATGTTAGTCTCTCCTTTTTACGTGCAAGTCACACAGGTTTATACGGTATTAACACCGCAAGATGGAGGCTTTAATAATGGGACTCTTGAAGCAGGAGATGCTATCGTTGCTATAAAAAATTCAGGTGACCCAGATGCAAATTTTTTGAACCTTGATTTAAACCAAGGAATTAGTCTTACTTCTATATTAAGTAATAGTACTAGAATTAAATTTTCAATTGGAGATAATTTAACTTTTAAAACTTACAACCCTTTTAGTGAATCCTATTCTAAAAAAAATGTTACTTTAGGACCTCGTTACGATATAGGAATCCGTTATGAGTATACGGATAACGGTATGGGATTACGAATTACCTATAATTATTCCAGTAATACGGAAACAAACATATTAATCACAAAAGTAAATGGAACTGCAATAAATAAGTCCAACGGCGACACATTAGAAATTTTACTAACAAATTTTGATTTAAAAGCCATAAACCTAACTTCAGACCTGGAGATTGATTACATATTGGATGTTGAGGTTGAAGGTGTCTTCGTGGGGGTTCAAAGTACTTACTATTGGATGCATCTCAATGAATTTGCAAAATTTTTTACCGCTAACTGGCCAGATTTCTTGCTTAGAGAATTAATATGGCTTTTTATTATTGCATTTAGTATAACATTATTCAACATGATGCCTTTACCGATATTTGATGGAGATAGATTCTTGAAAGAATTGGTAAATTGGATTTTTGGTGAAAATTACAAATCTAAAAAGAAGAAAAAAGATAGGCTAATATATAAAGGAATTGATACAGAATGTAAATTGACCGAATATCGTGTAGAAAAAATAGAATCTGTGAAAATATACTTAAAAGATAATCTTAGAGAGGATCAAAATGGTGAAATAATTTTAGGAGAAGATAACTATGAACTAGTGGATAAAATAGGCGATGGGTATAAAGATACTGTATTAGTAAATTTGCCAGAAAATACTAAACTTAAAGAAAATACTGTTTTCGAAATCTCTTACGAGTATTTGTATGACGATAAAAAAAGAATTAAAAGTATTGTATTGAATGCAATCAGAATTATCGCATTAATTCTTATAGGTGGTAATTTCCTATTATCTTTTATAAAATTTGGCTTTGAACTTTTTTGGATTTAATTAAATAGTTGATGTGATCTTCATAAGCAATCATGAAAATAGTTATAACGTGCTTATGAAAATAGGTACATGTGATTATTGTAATAAAAATGCATTAGTAATCCACAGAAAATATTCCGGTGAGCTAATTTGTACTGAATGCTTCACAAATAGAATAGAGAAAAACATTTATAAGACAATATCCAAATACAAAATGCTAAAACATCGAGATAAAATTGTTGTAGGGCTTTCTGGCGGAAAGGATTCTATAGCATTACTGTATAATCTTATAAAAATTCAAGAAAAAAATTTTCACGCTCAACCTATTATCGCAATAACCGTTGACGAGGGTATCAAAGATTATAGGAGCAAAAGTATAAAGAATGCCAATGAATTTTGTAAAAAATATGGAATTGAGCATAAGATTGTTTCATTTAAAGAAAAAACAGGAAAGACTTTAGACGAGATTATAGAATTAAAAAGTAAAACTTTAGATTATAAATACGCCTGTAATTATTGTGCAACATTTAGGAGAAGACTGCTAAATGAAATCGCTAAAGAATTAGGCGCTGATGTTCTTGCGATGGGGCATAACCTAACAGACATCGCAGAAACATACCTTATGAACATTTTATTTAAGAGATTTCAAACAATCTCTAATCAATATCCCTTTAAAAGAGAGAGTAAAGAAATTAGCAAGCATTTCGTAAGAAAAATTACTCCTCTGATGAGAATTCCTGAAGAAGAAATCTTTCTTTATTCAAACTTGAAAAAATTTGATTATTATCCCTCGCATTGCCCCTACAGAGAGAAAGATCCAATTTTAAGGAAAAGAGTTTTAGATTTTATTTTAGAATGTAAAAAATTTAGCCCAGAAATAGAATTCAATTTACTTAATGGTTTTTTAGAAATGTCTGAATTATTTTATTACCATTATAAAACAAAATCGTCCAATTCTTGTGAAGAGTGTGGATATCCATGTGGAAATACAAATCTATGCTTGTATTGCAAATATTTAAAAGAATTTAATAGATAAATTTACTTGATAAGATATTCGCTAAATTCCTTTAATCTGTCATATTCTCTAATTTCTTCTCGAAAAAGAGGAATTTCAATCAAAATCTTTCCCAAATTTTCTTTAAAAATTTTGTAAATGTTTAATAAATTACGATGTTGCATGTTTCGTCGAGCTTTGCAAAAATCACATAATTCTTCTTCAGTTTGATATAATTGGTTAATTATAATGTTTGAAACAGGAATATTAAATTTATACAATTCGTTTAAAAGGCGACCCGTTTCTGAAATAGCCATCTCTTCCGGTATCATCACAACGACAAAAGAATTTTTCAAAGGGTTAGTGAGATCCTCTCGCGCATTAATGATAGAGTTTTTTAATCTTTCTAAAACTTCTAAAGAGTTATCTTTTTCTTTTTCATTACTAGAAAATAAACTTTTCATTAGACCCATTATACTTCCAAGTTTTAATCTCATTTTCAATAGTTTACCTATCCACCCCGATAGCGTTTCTGGAAGGCTTAAAAACCTAAGAGTATGTCCTGTTGGGGCCGTATCAAATATAACTAAATCATAGTCGTGTTCTGTTTCTATAATTTCTAATACTTTTAATAATGCGAAAGCTTCATCGATACCTGGTGGATTCATTGAGGTCAAATCTTGCAGATCCTCCATCATTGGAATACCTTCCATTAAACCGGGCATATCCATCCCTTCCATGGGATTTACATTCGTTAAACCTTTATATTCTGCTAAATTTTTTTTTGGATCGATTTCTAAAGCAGTCAAATTATTTATTCCGGGTATAGGTGTCGGTTCACCGGGAGGAAGATCCATCCCTAAACTATCCCCTAGTGAATGTGCAGGATCTGTACTAATAATTAAGGTATTTCTACTATGCTCTGCGGCCCAGATTGCTGAACTTGAGGCGCAAGTTGTTTTACCTACACCTCCTTTACCACCAAACATGATTATTTTTAAATTTAATAACATTTCTTTTAATTCCATATTAATCAACCCTTTTTTTTGAATTAAGAACTATGTGATTTATATACTAATAAGTAAGTTTGAAACGAAGAATTGCAACAATTCCTCCGAAAGTACTATATAGCATTTCTCCCTCTTCTGTTTCTGGAGAAATGAGTATCACATCAGTGTTCATAGTTTCTGCGATGGAACCCAGCTCTTCAATTATAGAAACCGTGTCTACAAGGTTAAATGTGTTTGAACTACATTTTGGGCAACTTTCTTCTTGGATGGATAATTCTACTTTGTTTAATTCTAACCCCCTTGCAATACGAGACTCCTTATAGCCACAATTCAAACATTCAATTTTTAATTGATAAATATCTAATTTTTCAGAAAGAATTAATTTTTCCACAGCACCCATATTTAAAGCTTTTTCCACTTCTTTAAGACCGTAAGTAACTAAACCCGATTCGTTTGATATCTCCTTTAAAAATCCTTGGACAACTTCTTTTTCCCGAATGAATTTTACGTTTGATATTTTCGTTTTAACCTTTTCAATCAAAGCGCGAATTCCCTCAGTTCCTCCATAACCAAGGTCTACAACATCTAAAATTTTATCTCGTAATCGATAATCTAAACTTTCGTCGTTTACAAACTTTTCTTTAGAAGGACCAGGCCCTCCAACAAAAATTCCTTGTAAATCCTCTATTTTCAAAAATAATTCGTTAACTTCTTCAGATATTCTTCTATAAAACCTCTTCTCTCCCTCTTCAATCAATCTTTCATATCTTTTCTGCGATTGACCACCGGCTTTATGCTTTCCATGAATTCCCGAGGTAAACTCTCTCACGATTTCTACGTGATTTCCCGTGACATACCCAACTGCTGATTCCTTTCGTCCGATAACAAGCAATCCATAAGTTTCCTTTGATTTGAGCATGTCCTCTAATGGCCATAGTAAAAATTCACTCGCACAGTGATATCTAAATGTTTTTGCCTTTTCTGGGGGATCTACGATGTACCTTTCCATTTTTTCTGTACCAGGAGTATTGTTTTGAGGGATAGCTCCAGCAAACATAACTAATCCATTCTCTGGAACTTCTTTATAATTCTTCAACATCCCCATAAGTGTTGAGATTCCATCTAATACATTTTTACGAGTTAATTTTGATTTAATGTTTTGGCTTTCGCTTACTTCGTTCTTTAAATAATTGGTAACATCCGAAAGTTTTCGATCATGAGGAATATATAAAGATATCAGCTCTGTATGAAAACCTTTTTTTGATTTAAGCTTGTCTAAAAGCTTTTTTATCTTGTAAACTTTTAAATCCTCGCTTTTTTTACGTTCTACTGGAGCCATAATCATCAACAATGAGATAAAATTAACAAAAGATTAATAATTTTTCTTCCTTTTCAACCTATATAAAGGACTACATAATAATAATTGTTGTTTTATGATTACCAATAAAAATAATCATTCTGATGTTCCTAAAACTCATCCCCGGTACGAGAGCTTAAAATATCGTCATAGAATTATAGAAGGGATGGAAAATCTAGTTGTAGCTGAAGCAGGTTTAATAGCTCATGGTAGAGGTGAATGTTTTGATTACATATTAGGTGAAAAAACAAATGAAGCTGCTAAGAGAGCCATTAAAGCTGCAGTAGCAATGCTTCTGCTTGCTAAAAAGCCAGTGATTAGCGTTAATGGGAATACTGCGGCATTAGTACCTCATGAACTCGTTAAACTTTCGAATGTTATAGATGCTCCACTCGAAATAAATTTATTTTATAGGAAAGTAGGACGAATCAATGCTATTAAGAACGTATTAGAAAAGGCAGGAGCTATTGATATTCGAGGTATTAATGAAGAAAAAATGGTTGAAATTGAAGGATTGGATAGTAATAGAAGGTTGGTAGAATCAATTCAAAATTCTGATGTAATAATGGTCCCTTTAGAAGATGGAGACCGAACAGAAGTATTAAAAAGGATCGGAAAAAAAGTAATCGCAGTCGATTTAAATCCAATTAGTAGAACTTCGATATGGGCAGATATTACGATTATAGACAATATTGTCAGAACATTACCAGTAATGATTGCGGTCGCTAAAAAATTAAAACATGTTGATAAGAAAGAATTGCAAAGCATTATCGATAATTTTAATAACAGAAAAAACATTCTTTTATCTTTAGAAACCATAATTAGACATGTTAAGAGACAAAAAAAAGTTGCATTCAAAATTGTAAAAAATTGAATTTAAACCTTTTTATTATTTAAAAAAGCTTAAAAAGTTCTAAAATAATATTTTATATAGCTATAATTTTAAATATCAAGAACTATAATTTGAGCTCATACAACTATGGGTACAGAAAAAGATACGCGGACTAATTACTTCAATATTTTCAATGATAAAAAACCAATCGTTGTAAGAAGATGTTCAATAGAAGACTTAGAAGGCGTTATCGAAGTAAACGAAAAAGAATTACCCGAAGATTATCCTTATTTTTTTTACAAAAGCATATTAGATAATTATCCAGAATCCTTTCAAGTTGCTTGTAATAGCAACGGAAAAATTATTGGATATATAATGTGGAGAGTTGAACGATCTCCCGCGATAAATAGTTTGAAATTGATGAATAAAGGACACTTGGTTTCAATAGCAGTTTTAAAGAGCTATAGGAGGTCCGGTATAGCAGCAACTTTGTTATTAAATTCTATGAAAAAATTAAAAAAATACAAAATAGACGAGTTTGTCTTAGAAGTAAGAGTGAGTAATTATGTTGCTATTAGTTTATACAAAAAATTTAATTTTACCACCCATAACATAAAAGAAAAATATTATAGAGACGGGGAGAATGCGTATTATATGACCCTAAAAGCCTAATTTTCTTATCCAAAAGATTCTTCTAATCCTTTTATTAAATAAGTGAGCATTTCATTTATCGGAACTTTTACACCTACTTCCTTTGCTAAACTTACAATTCTACCATTAAGAAAGTCAATTTCTGTGAGATTTCCTTTTAATATATCTTGTAACATTGAATTTTTGTTATTGTATGTTTTTTCGGCAACAGAATACATTAACTTGACAGAATCCCTATCTAAAAGTTCGATGCATTTTAACTTAGCTACTTCTAAAGCCTCTTTAACCGCTGTACTCATTAATTGTTTCAATTTTTCATTCTCTAAAAGTTTTCCATTATTTAAACGAGTTAACGCCCCTAATGCGTTAATTCCAATGTTTACAAATGCTTTTTCCCAAGTATGCTTAATAATATCGTCAACAATTTCAGTTTCTAAACCTCCCGCGTCTAGACGATTTTTTAACACGTTTAATTTTATAAGAGCGCTCTTATAACGACTATGATTTTGTTTTTGGGGTTTTAAATAGGCAAACCCCATTTTTGTAAATCCTACGCCTGTATGATACACGAAACCATTTTCTTTCACTAATGCCCCATGCGAAGTAATTATTCTTATAATTTTATTTCTATCGCAATATTTCTTCACTAATTCCTCGTTACCGATGCCATTCTGTAGAATTATTAACCAATTACTCGAATTAATCAATTCTTTATATTGAATCATCGCTCTCTCGCTATCGTATGTTTTAGTCGTTAAAAACAAATAGTCTAATTTGTATTTTTTGTCATTTATTGATATTTTAGTAAAATCTTCAACATTCTCGAAAGCTTTAATATTAGTTAGCGTTATATTACCGTTATCTCTGTATATCTTTATTCCATGCTTATTTATTACCTTAGCATGACCCCTTCTACAAAAAAAAGAGATTTCTAATGGGGCAGTCTCAGTATGAACAGAAGCAAGACATCCTCCGAATAAACTACCAATAGATCCTGAACCTATAAAACCAATTCTTAATAAGTTGTGATTCAAATCTTAATCAACCTCTTTTAGCAACAGAATCTACTATGCTTACTCACAAGTTAAATTTGTGTTTTAATTTAAAAATTTATCTAAACCTGTTTGACCTCTTGAATAAGTACCAGATTTTTTCTTTATATCTAATATTCTAACTTGTTTAGGTTCTTTTCTGGGATTTAGATTTAATTCTCGCATCATCATTAAAGAATTTTTAGTAGCATATCCCGAAAAATGATTGTTAAAATATATCCCCACTCTATCAACTTTTTGAGCTACATCTCTTATTGAAATCGCCCATTTTTTAATCTCCTCTTCTTTGAAACAGTAATTAAACCAAATTTTTTGCCCGTAACCATGAAACCTAATATAGGCAAATTTTGGATTTGTAACGTCCATTCTAGGAGGCAATAATGGCTCAATAACGGCACAATATGTAAGCGAATTTCTTTTTAAATACTTAAAAACATCGTCATCCATCCAAGATTCGTGCCTAAATTCTACAATCAAATTATAACCTTCTTGTTCTGGATTACCCGGCCAATTTTGAATAAAATCTTTTAAGTTATCGTAATGCTCCTCTTTATTAAAGGAAGGAGGTAATTGTATTAAAAACCCTAATAACTTTTTGGATTCTATTAAAGGGCTCATCGCTTCTAAAAAATAATCCAAATCGTTTAAACATAAACTAATATCTAACTTATGTTCATGAGTAATCTTTCTGTGAAGTTTCGCAGTAAACAAGAAATTTGAGGGGGTCTTGTCTCTCCAGCGGGTTACGATAAATTTCGAAGGAACATTGTAAAAAGTAGTATTTATTTCGTTTGTGTAGAATATTTCCGAATAATATGAAAGATAATCCTCCTTTTTCAAACTCTTAGGATAAAATGGCCCTACCCACTCATCATACCCCCATCCCGAAGTTCCTACCAAAATCTTCTTTTCCATTATTTAATCTGATACTTAGATTTTTAAGATATTTTAAGTAAACCTTTTAATATTGCTCCCTTCTTTTAAAAGAGCCCTTAACTGAATTTTTAATTTCTTAATTCATTTTTGATTATTATTTTTTTTATTCTTTTTATGATTTTTCCAATATAACTATCGTTAAAAAAATTATTAAACTTCTGCTTATTAATCCTTTATGATCTTATTATTAGTCAAATGAAAGACCGCTCCTTCCTTTTAAAGTTTATGAATTGCTACCATAAAATTTTTAATCAAGAAATTACTCTAATATTTCGTCGATGGATTTTTAATTTGTGATCTAAATTTATCCCTATTAACATCGTCGCGTTATTGGCTGAGAAAAATATCTCATCGTTAATCGATGAAATACCATCAATAACAGGTACCGGCCTCATGGAAGTTTATCAGAAGTGACTTCGGTCAAAATGCCTGATGCTACAGGAAATGAGTGCCTAAAGCGACCAATTCCTCGGTTGTTTAAGGGTTCCGGACCAAGCACGAACACAAAGCGAACAAAAACTAACAGAAACGAACAAAAACTAACAGAAACGAACAAAAACGAAAAGCGTGCTCATAAGAACATACTCCCCATAGATATAATATAGAATATTTTCGTCTCAAAAAAATTTAAAATTTCAATTTTCAAATATTTATAGTCTCTGAATACACAAGTCTTTTCACAAGCAATCTGAATCTTTCCTCAAGTAGACGCCAATACGCCTACGCTATTTGGTGGATATCTTGGCTTGGGCACCGATGAAGAGCGTGACAAGCTGCGATAAGCTCGGGTTAGTCGCATGTAGACGTTTACCCCGAGATTCTCGAATCGGACATCCGCTTGCGGCCCAATAATCCGCAAGATTCCCGTCAGGGAAAGGGAACCCTGGGAAGTAAAACATTTTAGTACCAGGAGGAAAAGAAAACAATCGTGATTCCGTTAGTAACGGCGAGCGAAAGCGGAACAGATCAAACCGAATCCCTTGGGGATAACCCAAGGGAGATGTGGAGTGTGGACCTCGTACGGCCTCCCCAAAGAAGGTGAATACCCCTGAAAAGTCGAGCCATAGAGCGTGATAGCCGCTTAACCGTAATTTGGAAGGCTGCTGCGAGGTATCCCGAGTAGTGCGGGATAGTTTTCTCGTACGAATGTGCCAGATACACGCTGGCAAATCTAAATATGTCCCAAGACCGATAGTGAAATAGTAGCGTGAGCAAAAGATGAAAAGAAACCCGGAAGGGTCGTGAAAAGCGCTTGAAACCAAATAGTTTAGTAAGGATGCAGCCCGAAAGGATAGATTCTGAACGAATGAGTTCTGGTGACAGAATATCAGAGTTCAGAGGACTAGGGTTGCATCATCAGTCTGGAATCATTGGCCAGGGAGTTTATAGTAGTGGCGAGCTTAAGTGCCTTGCGGCACGTAGGCATAGGGAAACCAATATTCTTGCAATCTAATTATCACATTAGGAAGACCTGCGTACCAAGGAGTAGTTTTGCTATTCCACGGGCCGGAGTGAATCCTTCTAAGGAATTAGACCAGAAGAATGGTCTCAAAGGGCCTAAAGTCACTGCTGTAATACCCGAAGCCGGTCGATCTATTCCTGGTCAAGATGAAGTCGCTCGAAAGGGTGATGGAAGTCTGCACCAGTGCTGATGTGCAATTCGCTTGGATGAACTGGGAATAGGAGCAAAAGGCTAATCTAGATCGGTGATAGCTGGTTCTCCCCGAAGTTGGTGTCAGCCAATCCTCAGGCGAGGTCGCTAGTGGTGTAGAGCACTAATTGCAAAGTAAGGGGAAGAAATTCCTCGCTTCGCTCTTAAACTCCGAATCTGCTGGCACTGTAGACCCTGGGAGACGGGTTGGTGGGCGTAAAGTCCATCGCCGAGAAGGGAACAACCTAGACTTGGGTTAAGGTCCCTAAGTGCAGGTTAAGTGTTAAAAGAAAGGGCGTTATATTTCTAAAACAGCAAAAGGATAGGTATAGAAGTAGCCACTCCCTAACGAGTGTGTAACAACTCATTTGCCGAGAAATATAGCCCCGAAAATGGACGGGGCTTAAATCTGCCACCGAAACCCAAGAGCACGGGTGGAAGAATCCCGTGATCTGGTAGGGGAGCGTCCAGGTTGGGTAGAAGCAGGTGCGTGAGTTCCTGTGGACCGGCCTGGACCGCAGATCCTGGTAATAGTAAAAGCATAGATGGGTTAGAATCCCATCCGCCGAAAGGGCAAGGGTTTCTTCGCAATGCGTCGTCAGCGAAGAGTTAGTCGATCCTAAGCGCACCCTTAACTGGTATGCGCGAAAGGGAAACAGGTTTATATTCCTGTACCACGGTGCTACAAATAGCGGTAACGCATGGCTGTGTGCTAACAATTCCGGGTAAGTGAAATAGGGTCGTCGAATATCTCCCTATTTAAATGTATTAAAGCTGGTAAATAGTGTAAAACTTAGACCCAGCCCAAAGCATGAATAGCCATCCAATTGTGGAAGGTTTCGCTGATCCCAGGATTTATTAAAAAGGCAACAGCAAGAAACACCGTGATCGTACCCAGAACCGACACAGGTGCCCCTAGGTGAGTAGCCTAAGGCGTATTCGTGAAAAGGAGGCTAGGGAAATCGACAAATTAGAGCCGTAACTTTGGGATAAGGCTTGCTTGCGAACTTCTTCACGCAGCTTCGGCAGTGTGCGGGGGCTCACAAGTCGCAGTAACTAGGGGGGGACGACTGTTTAATAAAAACATAGGTCACTGATAGAGCGAAAGCTTGTTTACAGTGGCTGAAACCTGGCCAGTGGCAGTTTGATTAATCCGGGTTACAACCCGAGTAAGTCCTGCTAAACGCCGGGAGTAACTATAACTCTCTTAAGGTAGCCAAATGCCTTGTCTGGTAAGTTCAGACGTGCATGAATGGTCCAACGTTCTCCCTATTGTCCCAGCCTTCTGACGATTGAAATTACACTCCGGCGAACGGTCCGGAGATACCTGGTGGGACGAGAAGACCCCGTGGAGTTTCACTGCAGCCTGTTGTTGTGGTTTTGAGCTGGATACAGAGTGTAGTCGGGAGCGTAGATGCCGTAATCTCGGTTACGGCGGAGCAACTTTGGAATACCGGCTTTCCTTCTTGAAATTACTAACGGCGCTCGCGCGTCGGACATCCGCAGGTGGGCAGTTTGGCTGGGGCGGCTCTCTCTAGAAAAAATATCTAGAGAAACCAATGGTCAGCTCAGGCGGGTCAGGAATCCGCTTAAGAGTTTAAGAGCAAAAGCTGGCCTGACTGGATTCTGATTACCAAGGAATCCTGAGGCTAACGCCTGGTCTAGCGATCCTTAACTATGCTCGTGTGGCTGGTTGAGGTGATAGAAAAATTACCCCGGGGGTAACAGAGTTGTCACGAGTAAGAGTTCCTATCGACCTCGTGGCTTGCTTCCTCGATGTCGGCTCTTCCTATCCTGGGAGCGCATATAATCGTTTCGGTTTCGGAGCGGTGCGCATAACTCCCAAGGGTGGGGCTGTACGCCCATTAAAAGGGAACGTGAGCTGGGTTTAGACCGTCGTGAGACAGGTCGGATTCTATCTACCAGGTATGTGGGATGACTGAGGGAAAGGGAAAATCAGTACGAGAGGAACATTTTGCCGGCGCCTCTGGTGTACCGGTTGTCTGACAAGGCATCGCCGGGCAGCTACGCGCTAACTGATAAGTGCTGAAAGCATCTAAGCACGAAGCAGATCCCGAAAAGAGTCATCCAATCTTACTTCATATTGTTCTTGAAGCGAGTCGATTATTTCGTTTAGTTGGGTTGTTAAGGTCCCCCTGTGAGGACCGGACGATGACCTGCTTGCGCGTGTAAAAGCGCGTAAAAAGAAAAGGCTATAAGCGAAATGTTTGGCGCGCGGAGAGGCGAGAGCGGGGCGCGGTGACGCGAACCGTGGGAGCGAGACGAGCGCACCCGTAGAAGACGGGTTTGGTGAGATGGGGGTGTAAGTGCCGAGCTTTCGGGCGAGGTATTCAGCCCGCCATTCTCAACAGCGCAAGTGTGTGGCATTCGAAAGAGGAGCTCAAGGTTCAGGCTTAGAGTGAATCGAATTGTGTAGAATGTTAGACGATAATTAGTTTCGAAATTGAGAGGTGAGATGAGTTAAGTATGTTATATATTGTAGAGGGGGTATGTTCTGGAGTTTTACACTCCAAATTTTTTCTTTTTTTTATTATAATTAACAAAAGTGAAACATTTTGGAATTTTGTTTCACAATTTTTTTAATTTTTTTGAATATACAATAATAAACAAGTTATCATTCTTTCTATTTTCGCAATATATATTTGAATTTCCGATAATTTTACCATTGATTTGTGGAATGATTCTCATTATAGCGGGTAAAATGCTAAAGAGATGCTGATGTTTATTACAAATTTTATAAGAAAGTTCCCTTTTTTCAAATTAAATCGAAATTTCGTTTCGAAGTTGAGAAGTTGTGTTCCGGATTATAATTTTATTATTTAGGATGGTCCCTTCCAAGCGTTGAATAAATTTGAAAAAGGCGTAAAAACATTACTCGCTTGGTTTTTCTCACAAATTCTTTGTTTCCGTAACGTCCTGAATCGAAAAGCAGTTCTTTGTTATTAGGGAGTATGATGATTACCCGAGCGGTTGTCACAGATGGCCTTTTATATCCTCCTCTTGTCGTATGGATACTTCCTTTAGCGAGGGTTACATTTTTCCATTCAAAGTAACCCTTTTTAGTCACTCTTCGATAATAGACTCCTGAGGGACTAATAACAACAAACCATCGTACAACAGAAATGCAGATGATAACAACGAAAATTTCTACAAATGCAATTGCGATTGAGAACGATACCAAAATCATTATGCGATATTCTTCATCTATATCGAGGAAAAAATACATTATTGCAGTTATCATCGGAACAAATACACAAAGGAGCCAAATTTTCTTAGTACCCTTTAAAACAAATATTTTCCCATCCAAGAACGCTTTTTCAATTTGCTCCCCTGTTGCGTATTTGCCAAATGTGTATTTTCCTTTTTTATAGCTTTTAAGAGCCTCTTTTAATTCTTCTAGAGTGTTTGGATTATCCAAATTATTCTCCTCTTTAATTCAAAAATTAGGTGGTTCAAATCTTCCTAGTTTACTGTAATTATAATAACTGAAAAATGAGAAAAAGGTCATTGCATCAATTTGTTGTCCTCGAATGTTTTTAGGGAATTCTTTTGTGGTATACTCGATGTTTTCTAAAAGGTCGCCGTTTGGCATTGCAATATGGATTACCTTAATTTTTGATCTTGAAATTTCCGATGTTTCTTCAACAATGTCGATACTAATATCTTTCCACTTACAAGATTTAATATCTCCCACATTCAATTTGTAGACTATACCTTCTGCGCCAAGAACTAAAAAGTTTGGGCGAAGATGTAATAATCCTGGAATCAAAAATCTAAGACCAAGTGGAGCAAAGACATAGATTGGTAGAAGGCTGATCAAAAAGCCATATAGAGTAAAAGTGAAAAGCTCTATGCCAAAAAAGGAATAAAGACTTAGTACAACAATAAATCCTATAGAAGTGAAAATTAATCCCAATATAATTTCTATTTTCACACCTGCTTTAGTAAACACCAATTTTTTTCCATTCTCTACTGCTTTCCTAACATCATAATGTGAAGTTATGGTCCCGTATACATAATTCCCATCTTTATAATTCTGAAAACTTTCGATATAGTCGTTTAAATTTTCCATTCTTATCAGATTTGACCTTTAAAAAGAAATTATAATAGCACGAAGTAAGATTTTTTGAATAATATAAAATATGAATCTATTTATATTTTTCAGATCAATTAGCAATCTCTTTATTAAAATTCTACAACAGTTTGGTTTTTACCCTTTTTATATATTTCCTAAACACCTAGAAGGTTATATACTTCAATTTTTTATATTTTTAGAAAAAAATACGAACCGTGGGAGCGAGACGAGCGCACCCGTAGAAGACGGGTTTGGTGAGATGGGGGGGGGGTGTACGTGCCGAGCTTTCGGGCGAGGTATTCAGCCCGCCATTCTCAACAGCGCGAGTGTGTGGCATTCGAAAGAGGAGCTCGAGGTTCAGGCTTAGAGCAAAAAGATTTGTGCGAATGGCAGACGATAGTTTGTTTCGAAATTGAGAGGTGAGATGATTTAAGTGTGTTATATATTGTAGAGGGGGTATGTTCTGGAGTTTTACACTCCACATTTTTTATTTTTTTTATTATTATTAAATTATTTGTGACCATTTTATAGTTAGGTTTAGATTAAGGTATAATTTAAAACCTATAGATTGAATTTTATGAAAAATTATTTACGGTTGAACGAGAAAAATATAGTTAAATATAAGAATGAAAACAACTGGCAAGGAAACGGTATTGAGGCTCACGATCCTATTATTATAAATTCGATTAATCCTCATTATCATAGATTAAAACTAAAGAATTTGAACAGATTTATACAAATTTCGGACCTTTCTTTAGACTACATCTATTTAACTGGTTGTAGAAATATTCAAATAAAGGAATGTAAATTTAATCAATTTAATTTGACGTCGTGTCAGCGTATTGAAGTAAGGAATAATATCCTTCCTGCCTTTGTTCTTCTTTTTAGTAGAGACAATAAGATAATAGGTAATGAAATATCTCAAGACTCTTATGATATTGTAAAAAATTCGTTAGATGAACACCACGATGATAAAGGGCTATCTATAGTATTAGGGATAATAGTTATATGGATGCTATATAATTTCTCATATGATCTGTGGATATGGTTTTTCTATTCCCTCATAGTATTCGGAATAGTTATCTATTTTAAAATTAGAAGCAAAATTCTCATAAAAAGAGCTAATACTTTCCCAAATAATATTTTTAGGAATAACATAAAAATTCCAACAGAAATATGATTTAAATAATTTTTTTAGTATAATTAGAAATTTTCGCGAAGAAAGGTAATAAGGTGAAATCGCGCTAGTTTGGCAGACGACACATGTTTCGAAAATGAGATGTGAGATGATTTAAGTATATTCGGGGGTATGTTCTGGAGTTTTACACTCCAATTTTTTATTTTACAAAATTTACGACTTGAACCGTTATTTTAGCAATGTTTTTATTATCTACCTTTACCTTACATACAATGTTATGTTTGATGGTATGAAAGCTATTAAAGGCAGCTTTTTGATTGGGCTACTTCTTGT
>JAHQWH010000035.1 GCA_029856105.1 Promethearchaeia archaeon
CTTTTCGATATTTAGTATGAAATCTTTTATTTAGTCTAGGGGAGGAATATTTAAAAAGAAAAAGAGTAGGCGCGGTTCCAACAGGGAGTTTAAGAGAAGTACTAATAATCTGTTGCGTTTCAAGGATATGGGCTAAGCTTTCGATGTCAATTACCCCTCCATCGACCCAAATGTTCTCTATGCCAATTTTTTTCAAACCATCAATAATATTTGTATTTCCCGGTTGGTTGTTTTCGGTAATATAAGAATATCTTTGTGTAGAGGTCATATTACTTGAGGCGAGGATTAAAACCACAGCAGAAGTTATTTTGTTCTTTTGGAGAAGTTCAATTTCTTTCTTATTTTTTAGGTTTGATACGGCGTTATATATAAATTCATTTGGCTTAACCCCATTTTCCGAAAGCCATTCAAGACCCGCAACTCTAGCCCCAAAAGTCCCCCCTAAAACAAAAGGGGGTTCAAATTTATCAAAATAAAACTCTAAATATTTTTCCATGGCTCCAGGTGTAACTGCTGAAATCTCAACCAAATCAGGAATTTTATATTTTTTGGCTAAATCTTTTTGAGTGTTAATTCTTTTAGCAGCTTTTTCTTCGTCAAAATTTTCTTCGTTTTTACGATCAACCAAAGTTTGACTTTGATAAAACATCGTTCCAATCATTATGGGCGGTAAATCATAACCACCATAACCTAATTTGATATCACCATATGAAAAATATTCTTGCGGCATATTTGGATCATTTTAAAAATTTAATAATAAGATAATATCTTTTATAACACTAACACTATTTAAAATTAATATTTATAGAAATATAATTAAGTAAGATAGATTTAATCAGTAAAGATGTAATTTTACACCACAATTTTTACATCGATTATTTCTTAAATCTTTAAAGCATTTTTCATGGTACAAGGTTTTACAGTTGTCACACCTTAAAATTTCTTGTCCTTCTTCAAATATGAAATTACATACGGGGCACGAGTTAAACATTTCGTCAGAATCTAAATCCTTAAAATGCACTTTGTCTGCGTGAGATATTTCTGGTTCTTCAGGAGCAGATTTTTGTTTTATTCGTGGTTTAATCAAAGAAGTTAATTTTTGAGCCTGAGATACTTCAGTAGGAATTTTTAATAGATAATAACAATGTGGACACCTTACGGTCCCGGCCAGTCTCATTTTTTTATCTTTTTGTGCGTCTGCCCATGAATTTAAACAATGAATATGAAACGGTGTCTGACAGTTAGGGCAATATCGTCCACTAATGTAAAATGAACTTTTTGTATATGGGTTTGTGTCGGAAAAACAAATCGAACATTTCTTATAATCTCCTAAACCCCTGATTTGCAATAATCGCTGTTCTTGATCTTTCGTTAAATCTTGAACTCTTAATAAATCAGCAGCTATTTTCCTTAGAAATGCCGGATTTTCAATCAGCGAACTATCTCCACCACCATAAGTTTTGACGTTAGAACTCGCTAGATCGTGAGCTGATTGCAATAAAGTTTGAGCATCGTTATTGTAGTAATAATTACCACCAGTTATGTCTGACATTCTTTTTAAAACGTTAAGAGTAGAGAGCTCTCCTAAACGAAAGGAATCTATTTTAATGGTTAATCCTTGAGCAAGGCGAGCCATTTTCAAAGGATCTATTGACATTTTTGTGTAGTTTCCGTCAGAAATAACAAGGATTCGAGGAATTTTAGCTGCTATTTTACGTAATTCTGAAATAATAAGTTTTATTGAAAGACCTAAAGCTTCTCCCATTGATGACTTACCTGAAAGTTCTAAAGAATCTAAAGCGTCAAAGAGTTGACCCTTAATGTTTGTAAAATCAATTATTTTCTTTGGTTTATCAGAAAAAGCAATAATCGCGAAGGCACTCGAAGTATCTTCAGCAAACCTTTCGCTGATTAGCTTCTTTATGGCATCAATGCTACATTTCATTCGGTTTGGTTGATAATCTGTTCGATACATAGATCTAGAAGTATCAATACAAATAACAATGTTCTCAGGAGTTCGTTCAGACAATGTTTAAATACCCTTACTACTTGTAGATATACCCTTAATTACTTTCTAAACTTTATATGAAACAATAAGAATAAATATTTATGTGTTTTATGTGTTTTTCACAAAACTAAAGTTTTATTAATTAGATCTTTTACTATAAAAATATCTTTTACTATTAAAAAGCATAATTGATATTAGATTCGTTGACAAAAAATGTCTGAAGAGGAGCCAAGAAAGGTTGTAATTAAAGACTTCTTTAAAAGTTCTATTATTATTAATGAACTAGATGAAGCATTGAAGTTCAAGCCAAATAGTCTTATTGGGATTGATCAGATTTCTAGCGAAAAATTAATTGAACATAATATAAAAAATATTGAAGCGTTAGCCAAAGTTCAATTAGAAAATCTTCCCAAAATAGAAGAAATTCCTATAAACATTCTTACAAAATGGGTCAAGATAGCTCAAGTGTTAGAGAAAGCGATTAGAGAAAAGTTAAAAACTCATAAAAAATTATTAATGATTGGGCTCGATAATGGCGGGAAGACCAGTATTTTGGCAGTGCTTCAGGATAAGTATTCTATAATTAAGTCTTTGATGCCAACAAGAGGGGTCAAACGCGAAAAATTAGATTTTTTCGGTTATCCAATACTTTCATGGGATTTAGGTGGTCAAGTTCAGTATAGAGAGAAACTATACTTTAATAAACCTGAGTTATTTTTTACTGAAGCTGATTTAATTTTGTACGTTGTCGACACCCAAGAGACTGAACGATTTACAGAATCAGCTAATTACTTCCGTCAAGTATTGAAAGCTTTAAAACAATTAAATGAGTTTCCCCCCATTTTAATTGTACTTTCAAAAAGCGATCAGGATGTTCGCACCTCGCTCGAATGGCAGAATAATGTATCTACTATAAAATCTAAATTTAATCACATTGTTGGGGAATTTGAGAAATTCTCTGTTAGCTATTCAGATACAACAATATATCAGAAAGAAACGATAATGCAGATGTTTAGTGAGGCGTTAAAAAAGGTCTCTGAAACATCTGAAATTATCGAAAACATCCTCGAAGATTTCGCCCAGATAATTGAAGGCAAAGCTGCAACTTTGATTTCCATGGATGGATTAATTTTTGGAAACTTCACAGACTCAGAGATTGACAAAGCATTGTTAAATAATACCGCTTTAATTATGCAAACTCTCTCAAACTTCCACAATTCAGTAGGATTAATTAGAGAGCCTTCGATGACGCTTAATTTTCCACTAAATGGGTTTACTATTCGAGGAGAAAAACTATTTGAATATTCAGAATTGAACATCCCCGTTTATTTATGGATTTTATCTGAAAATGTCGAGCTTCTTTACGAAAAAATCGATTACTTCAAGCAACAACTCTTACCCTTAATTAACTTATTCCTTTAATTATTTTTCTTTTTAATTCTAACGATTAAATAACGAATTCCTTAAGTTTGAAAAATAAAAAAAGTTAGAAAATTAAAATTCTTTTAAAGAAGTAGCTTCTTTTGCCGAAAGTAAGTATTCGGTGCATTTGTCCATCATTTCAATCGCGTTGTTTAAATTTTCAACAACTGAAGTTAGATTTTTTTCCTTTGCGATGTCTCTCCATTTTACAAAACTTTCTTTATGAGATTCGTTGTGATTTGCCCAATGCTCGCATAATTTTGAAAGCTTTAATAATTGTTTATCAACCATATTTTTTAAGCCTGAAATCAATCAATTAGATTCAATTTATAATTTAATTAATCAATAAAAATTAATATGCAATTTTAAATTCTGTGTTCTAAATTTTTAATAAATTAAAAAAAAGAGATAAAAAAAAATAAAAATTAAATTACTCTCTACATAATCGCTTTAGTAAGGTAGGATCAACAATCTCTCTTGGTTGCCAACCTTTCTCCTTAAGAAATTCCTGAATTTCTGTTTTCATACTGATTGGAATGTCCGTTTCTACTCGAATAAATCTTTCTAAATCGTTTGGAAATTGTACGCCCTTATATTTTCGTTCAAGGTCAATCCAATGAGATAGTTTAATCATCCTTCCTTTTGAGTTGTCCGCAGGTCTTAAAGCTAATTTTGCAACCAAGCAAATTGCTTGCTCTATGGTTTCTGCGGGTGTGAGCAAATGTTCTGGTCCTGGTCCAATCAAATGGTCGCCAGTACCGTCTCTTGCGTTATAGACTTTCCAAGTATCTTCGTCGTCAGATCGTCCTATATACATACGACGATATTCCGCTGCGTGAGGTCCAACAATTGCTGGAATTCCAATCCCATTAGCACTACTTGCAATACTTGCGGCTTTCTGACTCATTGCACCCCAAGCTACTCCGACAGCTCCAACTCTATTTAAGACGTAATCAGCAATTTCTTCAAAGTTGCCTCTAATTGGACGACGTGCGAAAATACTAGCTACTTTAACTGCCGCTCCTGTTATGTGAGGGTTCGAAACGCAACTTCCTACATTTACTAGACCGCCACGATCGAAATCGCCTGGGAATCTGTCATATAAAGTTTGTCCTTCTTCGTCTTTAACGAGCCCTATATCCATCGCAGCACAACCAGAAACAACTACGATATAACCTCTCACACAGAATTCTTCAGCAAGTAGATACAATTCCTGAATTTCTTTACCGTAATTTGCACAACCAATAATAGCAACGATTCCTGGAATTTCACCAAGCACTATTGGAGCACCAACATTACGGATTTCAGTATCTTGAATTGGTCCTCGCCCTGCTCTCATGTTATATTTCTCATTTCTAATTTTATCTCGTCCAGCATACATTATTAGAGTGAGAGGTGACACATTTTTCATACAGTCAGCCTCACATCGACCACAATCCAAGCATGAGTCATAACATTGCTCTGCTAATACAGAAAAGTCTCCTTCTTTGGCTAATCTTACACCTTCTACTAAGGGTAAATCGTTGGGACAGTTTCGTTGACAATTTCCGCACCCGTTGCAATTCATCGCCATAGTTATACAACCGTCTTCGTCTGGAACCGCACTTCTACCTTTTCTTATAGGCCTTACTTTAACCGCAACTTCAGCAATAACTTTTCCTGCTTTTATTGGGTCTAAAATTAATACGCCAGGGGCTTTACCACTAACTAAATCGTCAATAATTTCTTCTGCGGGATCATCAGTTCTGTCCGGTAAACCTGCCATTATCTTTTCATTCGTGGCAATAAAGGGAGCACCAACAAGTTTTGCTTGCTCAAAAGCGCGAAGATGTACGCACTGTTCATCTACAACTACAACATCGGCTAAGCCCGAACGGATGTAAAACATCTGGCGGGAAAGCGAACCAACGATTTTTGCACCGCTGTAATACCTTGTTAAATCGATCGCTGTGCAACAAATTGCTCCTACATCCACTTTATCTTGTAAACCTTTTTCTCTTAAATAATCGACTAATTCAATCCCTGGAGCTACATTGTGCCCAATCAACAAGATAGTTGCCTTGTTTTCGAAATCCATTGTACCCATGCCTAGTTCGACGATTGGGACATCAGGATCTCCGCAAGGAAATCCATAAGCAGCAATTTGAACGGCATCGCTTATTTCCATTCCTACATTGTCGCAAAGACCAGCTAGAAAAGATTTTGATTCGTAGTCTAAGTAAGAAGCTTCTTGGCCTGTGTGCCCCGATGCTAGAAGATGTGTAATATTAAATTGAACCCATTTCATAGCCTCTTCTAAGTCTTCTAAAGTTTCTGGCTTCATTCCAACGATTAATCGGGTCATAGGCATTTCAAGTGCGATATTGTTCCCGAAATCTATTGGAACGTTACCAAACTTTTCTTTTAGCCAATGAAGTAGATGGTCTCCGTGTGCAGAATGGCAACTAGCGCCTATGCAGCAAGCAATTTCTACAATCTTTGCACATGCTCCTTCCATATTAATTCCACAAGCCCCAGTTCGGCCCTTGGAAAGATTACACTTACCGAATGTGCATAAGCAACACATATCACAAATCGGCATGTAAAAAGGCTTATACCTTTCCATGAGTTTAAAGAACCAGCTTCTAAGCGTGGGAATGTGAGGCTTCATGTGAGGGCCTTCTGGTTCCCACTCCGTCTCATCACCGTAAGATACTCTACCCGTAGTCAATTCAAATCCTTTTATTTGCCCGAGTGGACCCGAGTAGCTATCAATCTTTAATTTTGCGCCTTTCCTACTCATATTTTTCACTTATTTATGCAATATTTTTTTTTGAATAATTATTTATTCTAATGATAAATAAAATTATATTTGGTATTATTTTAAAATTTATATTTTCTATTGAGAGAATAATTTAGTGAATTTAAAGGTATTTAGAAGATTGTAAAATAGAAATTGGTTAATTGATTTCAAAAAATTAGTGTGAAATTCCATTTAGTGAGATAATTCACTTCAATTAAGTAAAGTAATTGAGTTTGAAAAGTTATTTTATTACAATGAGGCTAAAAATTCTGATACTGTCTCATCAGAAAGATCTGCATCTACTAAGCGGGCCTCTATTTCTTCTGTGAGTAAATCGAATCTAAAAGAACATTTTTTTCCCCCAGTCAGAACACATTCTACCTCTTTGCCATCAACATCGATACCTAACTCTTCAAGAATGCCGCTGAATATTCCGAGATAAAGTAGACACAAATTTTTCGCCATAATATTATCTTTTTCTTGAACGGCTAAAGATTCGTACGCGTTTATAATAATATAATCTTTTTTAAACATACCAGCTAACCCACCATATCCCATGAGCATCAATGCTTCAAGAGTGCCAAAAACTACTTCTTTTTTAGTAGCCATTATTTCTTTGGTCCAATCTTTATGATAGAAGAACTTTTCCATAAATAATTTACCTAAAGACTTTCCGGTCCAAATTAGGATGTCGTCCGCATTTGTTCCGGCAAATTCACAGAATTCCATGATTTCGTTTGGACGTAGCATTACTAAACGCATGTCTTTATTTTTTTCGCCTAAAAATAACTGTCCGTCTTTTTCTTCAACATTAATTTCGAGCTCTTTTTTTAGTCGCTTGAACATAATTTTACCTACTCGATATAATCAATAGTTTATTGTAATAAAATTACAATATCTTATATATTTAATATAATAGAAATTTATTTGGTTAAGTTATAAATTTAATGATGATACAATTAGATTAATTAAGGTGAAATTAAGGTGAAAATTGAATTTATTAATTTTTCAATATTATAATTTGTTTTAACAGAAGTAAATAAAAATTCCCACTTTCTATTAGCAAATTTATCAAACTCAAAAAATTCAATAATTTCTTTCTTTGTCCTCTCAAGCGGTTCTTTCTTTTCTTGATTCAGGTTATTAATTAAATCGACTTTATTGCCTAAAATCAAGAGTGGGATGTCTTTTATTCCATTTCGCGTTATAATGTTCCAAAATTCTTTTTTAGACTCCTCAAATCGCAATTGATTTGCTATATCTATCATGTAAACGATGATATTTGAGTCTTGTAGGCCAATTAGCCATCTTTTTCTGAATAAAGATTGTCCAGGCATATCCCACCAAGACATCGAACCTTGCTTTTTTTGAAGGTATTCTATATTGAACTTTCTTGTTGGAGTAAAAAAATTATCGTTAAATTGACCGGTTTTTAATCTCCTTGTTAAGGAAGTTTTTCCGACTTCGTCAATTCCAAATAGGAATACTTTTGTAAATAATCCTGCCGGTCGGAAGGAAGTTTCTGTAACTTTTTCAAGAATTTCATCTCCGTATCTTTTTATATCGATGAATAGTGTTATCAAAAAATTCTCAATTTCCATATCATCTTCGAAAGAGCAACTTTTCTCCGTATTTAATAACTCATTTGACAAATCTTCAAAAATTTCTTTGTAATCAAAAGGGTTATCTTCTTTTTCAAACATTAATCCAATTAGCATTTCTGAATTAATACAAATAGTATATATGTTCTGGTCGCCAATAATTTGCGGAACAGGGCTGCCAATTTCAAACGGTTTAGAACTTTTGTTTATACCATTAGAGTCATCTAATTTTTTAATGCTTTCACTACAAGGTTCTACTAGAGAGCCGTGATCGTGACCATAGATGATTTTTGAAACGATATCTTTGTTATCTTTTTTCACGATATCTTCTGGATAGCTAAAAATATCGAAACGATTTAGATCATGGGAATTTTTACGTTTTAACAAAAATATTTTAGATAGCAAAAAATCTTCCTAATCATTTATTTAAGGATTAAATTAATTATGTTAATAAAAAATGCTTAAAAAAAGTTTGGAATTAAGCGGATATCCTTTCTTATAAACTTTATCCTTTTAAGCCCTTAATAAATAGACAGAAAAAAGTATTTTATAATAATTTATATTATTTTAAGGAAATATTTATAGATCGGGATCATCTTCCTTAGTCTCTGGTTCTTGGTTTTTATCTTCGGTTTGATTTTCATCCGATGGTCCCTCTAGTTCCTCTAGTTCCTCTGGTTCCTCTAGTTCCTCTAGTTCCTCTTTAACTTGTTCAGAAGGTTTTTCTCCAACAGGAGTATCGCAAACAGGACATTTCGCCCAACCAGGTCTCAAACTATATCCACAGTTAGAACATTCTGTCATGTCTTGGTCGGGTTGCCATTCAGGTATATTCAATCCTCCGCTTCGTCTTTTTTCGGCTAACTCTACCAACTCATCTTCTTTCCAAACTTCCATACCTTCAGGAATTCCGGATCCACGACTATCAGCAAATTTAGTTAATTCTTCTTCTGACCAGGAAGGGATATTTGGTTGCGTCGCTAACCTTTTTTGAGCTTCATTAGCGAGGTCTTCTGCCGTCCAAACTTTTAATTCTTGTCCTCCAGGGGTTCTAACCGGCCCTTCTGTTTGTCCAGGGGTAGAACCCGCTTGAGGCGTAGCTTCTTGGCTTGGTGAAGGCACTTGACAACTTGCAGCGGAAAATTTTAACAAAGCTTCGAAACAATTACCAAATCGACTATCTCCCTGACCTTCTTCAGTAGTAATAATTAAACTTCTCTTATCGGAGGGTAAAGGAACAGCAATGCTGCATACTGCGATATCTGACTTACTTCTTTCTGATTCTAAAGCAGTAGTAATTTTTCCCATGGAAGCAAGCAATTCATCATCTTTCATTAAGAAATCGCATATTGGATCTCCATGTCTTTGGTATCCTTCGTGATACTTAACTAATTGGCTTTTAGTTATTGCGGAATCTAATGAATTAATTATAGCGTTGACATAAGAAAACACTTGAGACTTAGGCTTATCTTGAGATTCTTCTAATTTATATCCTCCTAAATCAAGATTTCCCATAAAAGGGGCAAAGAGCGGTTCACTAGAAGGATCTTTCATCTTTCCAAAGATAGTTGTTCTACCAATGAAACAATTAATTTCTCCATAGTAGGCAATTGCGTTATCTAAGAAGTGAATTTTGTCATCGAATGTAATCCGTGGAATAGTTCGAAAAACAACATCGCCCCATGGCAATTCTTTTACTGGAATGATTGCAACACAGGTTTTAATAATTAATTCTGATAGTTTTTTAAGGTAATCCTTTAAATTCTTCTTAATATCTTTGTACTTATCTTTCTCTAGTTCTAGTTCAGCTTGTTTCATTAATTCCTTGAACTTTTCCTCATTTTTTTTAACAGAACCTCCAAATGAAATGATATCTCCTACGATGTTTTCTTTTAGAATGAAACTTGCATCGTCAACGATTTTTTTTTGAAGTTCTGTAAGTTCTTCGACTAAATATTCGCTCACATCGAAGTTAAGGCTATTTACAAAGATTTCAAACAATTTTATTTCAGACAATTTCTAAACCTACCTATTTTGATAAAATTCTTCTATAAATATATCAACGAAATGAATATAAAAATTTATTTAAAACATAGTCATTTCACTAGTAGTTATTACAAATCATTAATTTAAGATTAATGTGAAGATTAATTGAATGCAAATAATATTACTGTCTGTTTTATTTCTAACGTATCTGAAGAAGTTCAAAATTACTTAACAGAGAATTTAAAAAACCTTTTAAATGTTAAGATTATATTTCCTAAAAATACTTCCGAAGAATATTTAGAAAAAATAGTTCCAGACGCGGAAGTTCTAATTGGATGGAGACCTTCGAAAAAAATTTTAAATCACGCAACTAATCTAAAAGTATTCATTAATCCTGGTGCTGGTGTAAACCATCTTTTAGATTTATTTAATGACTTAAATAAAACAAGAAAAATATCACTGATTAATGGCCATGGAAATTCCTATCTTGTCGCTCAACATGCTGTTGCTTTACTTTTAACTCTTATGAATAAAACAGTCCCCCATCATAATTGGATGAAAAAAGGAAGATGGCGGACTGGTGATGATGATGCGACGTCAATTCCCCTGCGTTTTAGGGAAATAGGACTTTTAGGTTATGGTGCGATTAATCGGAAGGTACATCGATTTCTCTCGGGTTTCGATGTAAAATTCCATATCTTAAGAAATAATTGGAATAAACAAAAGGATGATTTACCAACTCCAGCAAAGAAATATAAATATAACCAACTTTATGAATTTTTGAAAGAAATAGATATTTTAATAATAGCTGTTCCAGTAACTTCTTTAACATCTGGATTAATAAAAGCCAAAGAAATAAGTTTATTAGAACCAAATGGACTGATTGTCAATGTTGCAAGAGGAGAAATTATTAACCAAAAAGATCTTTATAATGCTTTGAAAAATAGAATAATATCGGGAGCAGCCATAGATGTATGGTATGATTATCATCCAAATCCAGATAAAGACGGCGTTAAGCGCCCTTATAAATTTCCTTTTCATACGCTTGATAACATTATCTTATCCCCTCATAGAGGATACTCTCCTTTCAGTGATTTGTTCAGGTGGAATGAAGTAATAGAAAATATTACTCGTATGGCAAAGGGGCGCGAAAGGTTAATTAATGTTGTTAGGTTCGAAGAAGAGTATTAAGTTTTGCATTGCACTAAAAATAATTAGCTTCAATAATTTTCAAAAATAGAAAAGCGCTATAACATTTTAACTAAAAACAAATTTTTGGTTGAGATTTAATGTTTTATAAAACAATTTTTTAATTCTTAGAGATTTTATATTAAATACATGCATATCATTTAATAGTTTAAGATTTTGCGCATACATTCGCGTTGTTTAATGATTTCCAAATATTCTTGTGAAAAAAAAGATATGTAATTTTTTTTTCAAATTTAAAAATTAACTATTTTTTATTTTTACTTACTTTTAATTTTTATAAAAAATTTTCAGATACTTTAAAGAATTTTCAAAAATATTTTCATAAAAAGGATTAAAATTGAGAATAATCAATTTTCTTCTTTATTTACACCTAAAACGAGAGATTGGTGGTGATTTTCTCTTTAATTTATAATCGGGTAAAAATTATATTTATGAAAATATATTAACCCACTAAAAAACAATGTTTAAATATCAGTTAGCAATAAATAATTATATAAAGTAAAATCTAAAAAAATAAAGGTTAAGGCGATTGGATGAAGATTGTAACCGTTAATGTACCTGAAAGTTATATAGGTGCTATAAATAAATTGATAGGGGAAAATGGATTGTATCCCAGCCGCTCAGAATTGATTAGATGTGCCGTCCGAGATTTCCTTTTAAAAGAACTTAAAATGGCTAACAACATGGCTAAATATAATGAAGCTGAAATTGATGATTTTGACGATAAAAATTTTGTACGCGTACCAATAGAAAGCAGAAATGAAAAGTCTGAACCGGTTCGCGAATTTAAAACTTACAAAATTATAAAGAGGTTAGAACACTAACATTATTCAATAAATTGTATTGTAAAATATTTATTTAACCATTAGCAGAATAGAGTTCTTATTTTTTTTTTTCTTTTTTTAAATAACTGGTTTTAAAATGGATTAAAATAAAATAGATTCATTACGTTTTTGTATAATAATTGAATGGTGTTAGATTGAACAAATTTTAACATTTACTCAACATTATTGTAATTTATATAAATATGTTTTTAACTAATTAATTTTGATGAATTAATACGCGAATAAAGTGATAAATTAATATGAAGTTATAAGTTAAATATTTAATAATAGTATAATCTAGTCAAAATATGATCAAGAAACTATGGGTGTTGATATAATTTCAAACAAAAAAAGTTTTCCAGATTTTATGGAATGGGGAATCATAAACAAGGAAAATTTTAAAGGTAAAACCACTTACGATGTACCTATAAAGAGATGGGACCCTCTATCTACGGTCACCATTCAAACCAAGGGTTTTGGTCTTAGAAAAGAACGAGTAAGATACTATGGTCACTATGCTTACTTATCACCAATCAGAAGTGATAGACCTAAAGGTTTTAAAACTGAAGAAGAGAAAAAACAATTTTATGATTGTTCAAGGAAAATAAAATCTAATTATAAGGATGTTTTTACCTCGGTAACAGAGGGAAAACCAATATACGATGATTGGGAAAAACAGATTGGTGACGGTTTTACAATAATTATTACTGAAGATGAAAAAAAGAGAGACAATCCCTTTTTAGAAACACCGCATCAAATAGAAAGAATTCCCGATTCATGCAAAGCACTAACATTAATAAATAGATACCCTTCTATGGCTCGAATAGTGGATTCTGATATTGAAAAAAAGATTAAGGACAATATGCCTTCTCATTTAAAGCTCTCACGGGGTATTAATTTAGTTACGCTCTCAAGGCATTTTTATCCTGCATTGTGTTTTAATTTAATTCCTGAAGATGTTTTAGCGTGTATTTTTTTATCTATGAAGGCGGCAATTCTCTATTGTGTCCAAGAAGCTATTGATAAAGACTATTACGATATTCCCGTTTCACCGTTTTTTAACATAGGAACTAAGGTTGGTGGTTCTCAACCTCGTATTCACGGTCAGGCATATATCGATTTAAACATGGACGGTCATGGAAGCCGATTAGAAGGATACCTCGAAGCTTTTAAAGAAATGGGGGATAATTGTCGTTTATGCCAAACCACTCATGGGGATAGTGATCGGATAATTTTAAAGACTGAATTTTGGACGTTTTATGCAACGGGAAGTCCTGTAAGAAATTATCACATTCGCGCGTATCCACACGAACATATTAGACGGTTTACTCAATTGAAAATAAACCAAATCAACGATTTTGCAAATGCGATCAAGATGGTCTTCCAAGCTTTAGATGATAATTCAATTGATAAGAACAGAAATATTTTATTTAATTGTTGTCCGTATGGTTATGATGCGGATTTTCACATGTTTGTCGATATAATTCCACACGAAATTATTGGTGGGGCAGAAATGGCAGATGACATGAGAGTTGCAAGAAAATTACCCCATATAGCGGCAGCAGAAGTTAGGAAATCGTTAGAAAAATATCTAAAGAAATAAGGATAATCTATATTTCATCT
The DNA here is from genome assembly GCA_029856105.1 of Promethearchaeia archaeon. Taxonomy (GTDB): domain Archaea; phylum Asgardarchaeota; class Lokiarchaeia; order Sigyniarchaeales; family SOKP01; genus SOKP01. Next base: position 13,456 of record JAHQWH010000035.1, read on the forward strand.
TCCTGTCTTTTACTTTAATATAACCCAAATATTCATTTTTGTAAATAATCTCAATATTTAAATTTCAATTAAAACTAGATTTATATCTATTACGCAACATATAATGAATGAGTAATTTTGTGAGAGATTCAACATGCGAGAATGGTCTGCCATAATATTAGCGGGAGGAAAGGGGTCGAGGTTGATGCCTTTAACATCACTCGTTCCAAAACCGCTTGTAAAAGTAACTAATAAAGCTATGGTGGATTATTCTATTGCTCACTTAATATTTGCCGATATTAAGCATATTATTCTTGCTTTAGCTTATATGGGTCAAGAATTAAAAGAATACGTGGAAAAAACATGGACTCCCGATAAGTTAGGAGATGTTGAACTTGAATGCGTAATTCAAGAGAGCAAGGGTACGGCCGATGCTTACCGATTATTGACTAATAATATTGATTCCGAAAAGATTGTTGTTAGCATGGCAGACATCGTAACAAATCTCCCAATGAGGGAATTTATGGATTTCCATTCGGAAAAAGTGGGGACAGCTACTATTTCCATGAAAACCAGCGAAAGTCATACGAGTCAATATGGCGTTGTGCTTCTCGATCAGAATAGAAAAATTTATCTCTTCTTAGAAAAACCAGCTCCTATGGAACTGTATTTAAGTAGTATGGCTCAAAGAACCGATTTATTTTTGCATACAAACATAATAAACACAGGAATTTATTGTTTTAATAAAGAGATTGGTAGTATCTTACAAGAAACAGGCTTAATGGATTTTGGGGGGGAAGTTTTCCCTTATCTCCTAGATAATAATTACGATTTATATGGATTTGTTAAAAATTATTATTGGCTTGACTGTGGAAACGCTGAAACTTATTTGTGGGCAAATTGGGACTTATTACGTAAATATTCTTGGCCGATCACCCCAAATGGTGAGGAATACGATGGAATTTACGTAACGGGCGTTATTCATTCGGGACAAAATGTATCTATCGAAAAACCGTCTTGTTTTGGGGAACTTGTAGAATTACTTAATCGAGTTAAAATAAAACCGTTATGTTCAATTGGAGCTCGTGTTAAAATTGGAGAGGATACGGTAATCGAGAAAAGCGTTATCTGGGACAACGTAAATATTGGAGCAGGTTGTCATATTGATAGTTCGATCGTTTGTAATAATTGTGAAATAGGCGATAATGTCGTTCTACATAATGCGATAATTGCCCCAAATTGCAAAATTAGTGATGACATTCAAATCCGAGATAAAACTCTTGATCTTGGTACTATTATGTAATTAAAAGCATGTCTATTTTCTATGATGATATTAATATCTATTTCGTTAAATTTGAGCAGAAAACCGCACATAGACAAATAAATATTGAAAAAATAAGAGAAAATCATCAATTATTATTTAATTATTAAAATAATTTTTCACTAATTTTAACTAAAAAATAATAAAAAAAGGGAGATAAATATTTAGTATTATGGTTGTATATTTTGCGTTTTTATTTCATATCTATCAACCACCAGTACAATTACCCTTTGTAATCAAACAAATTGCAAATGAATCTTATAGACCAATAATTGAAGCTTTAAGAAAACATCCCTCTGCGAAAATAACTTTGAATATTAATGGTACCTTGACTGAACAATTAAATGATTTTGGATATATGGATATCTTAGAAGGTATAACAGCACTTGCATCTAGAGGTCAAGTAGAATTTACGGGTTCTGGAAAATTCCATCCTCTATTACCTCTTATTCCATCGCCAGAAATTAGACGACAAATTGAATTGAATTATGAAACGAATCAAAAATTTTTTGGAGAATTATTTAAACCGAGAGGTTTTTTTCCTCCTGAAATGGCAGTTTCTGAAGAAGTATTTTCGGTTGTAAAAGAAATGGGTTATGATTGGATTATTAACAGCGGTATAGCAAATACTTTACCCGAATTTCCTACAACTTTTATATCACAACATCCTAACGGTTTAAATTTACTATTTAGAGATGATTATATCTCTATTGATTGTGCATTTGATAAAATTAATACTGTTGATGCGTTTATAAATCGATTATATTATAAACAAACATCAGAGGACTATTATATTATTCTAGCAATGGATGGTGAAACTTTTGGACACCACGTAAAACATGCTATAAATAATTTTTTGATACCTCTTTTTGGTGTTCTCCCTCATCGTAATGATGTTAAATTATGTAATGTTTCAGAAATCATAGACAAGTTCCCTAAAATTAATATACAGAATCCACGGGCATCTTCTTGGTCAACTATGCCTTATGATTTAGCTCATGATGTTCCTTTTCCTCTTTGGTTTGATCCTAATAATGAAATTCACATTGAACAGCACCGGTTTTTTATGTATGCTCTGACTTTAATCCATTTATCGAGTAAATATCGAGATAGTATGGATGACGAAAAAAAATCAATTTTTGACAATGCGAGAAATTTATTAGATCGAGGAATCCATTCGTGTCAGCAATGGTGGGCCTCTAAAAGGCCTTGGTATTCCCCAGATATGATTCTACGGGGGTTAAACGAAGTATTAATGGCGAGTATCAATGCTAAGAGAAGTATTCCAGACAGTGCGCCAGATATTCAAGACGCTATGGAACTAATTATGGAGGATATGTTAAAAGCTCAAAATAGAATTATTTTATCGTTATAAAAAATAGTAATCTATAGGTGTAACCATCTATTTTTTCCTTGGAATGTGTTTTACTGAAGGTTTTTATTTATTTACTCCTTTCTAGATTAAGCTTAAAGTAAAGACTCCTATGATAAACTTTGCAGACTTTCTAGAAACTTATTAACTTGATATTTCGAGGTTTCCGCGATTTTTATAAGTTTTTGATAATCTTTTAATAACCTTTCCATTTCAATAACTACGCTTTCTTTAGATTGCGCTATCTTATCTATTACAGCAATTAAATACATCCATCTTACGAACGTGTCAAATGATTCTGCGCTAAACCATAAAAGATTGTGATACCTATTGACATTTAGATATTGTTGTACTTCGGGCTCACTGAAAAATGATTGGAAGATAGAATACAAGTTTTTTTCGGTATATTTATTTGAAGCAGCCCAGTTTTGTAGATTTACCATCAGTTTAATAATAGAAATTCCATCTTGCGTTTTCTCTTCTTCTTTTATGGATAACTCTTCTAGTATATTTTTAATAAATTTGGAGAGCCGCCATTCGTCAAACCAACTGCGACTTTGCAGTTCATAATTCTTATCTGAAACTACCCTTCCTAATTGATGAATAAATAGCCAAGATAAGAGTATTCCCCATTCAGATTCAGAATTAGGAAGCATTTTTTCATAAATGCGTGTTAATTCCGGATTTATTTTTATAGTTTTTAATCTTTGTTCCAATCTTGATATTACTTTTAGTTTTTCAATTATTTCTTTTTTAACTCTTGTAACGTCTTTTTTACTCGAAGAATAGTTTTTAACTTCTATTAAAAATGAATTTAACTTATCGCTAATAGCTTCTACTACCTGTTCTGCTTTTTTAGTGTTTAATAAATTTTTAAAATTAGGGGTATTAACTATTTCTCTAAATTTCTCGTGTAATGGTTGATAAATTATCTCGTGCAGAGTTTCATTAATATTATAAACTCCTTTTCCCCCTAAGAAATCATATAATTGAGCATAGTGAAAAAATTCATTATCTTGGACTATTTGAAAATCCATAAATAAAAACATTTGATATGCTTGAAGCTCTAGATACAACCCTTGTTCGTGTAGGTCTCTATTTCGTCTAATATATTCTAACCCCGTTAGATAATCTTTAAAGATGCAATATCCCTCTTTAGGTAAGGTTAAACCGTCTATTAAAGACTTTTGAATTACAACTTTATCTTCTGTTAGCTTATTAGCAAAACCAACTGAATTCTTAATAAAACCTTTTGTTTCAGCAAACTTATTGTGATAAAGAACCAAAGCTCGTTCATTATTAACTCTGTTTGAGTAAGCAAAAACATCTTCATTAACCACATTACCACTCCAAAAATCATATAGTAAAAAATTATTCGCGTTAGCAAATAAGTAGCGTTTCTTCATTATAGGAAAAATTATATCTTCGTGCCGTTGAAGTAAGTCCGAATTAATCTTTTCATCCCAATAAGCACGTCTATATTCCATGCCGTATTTTTCACTAAATCCTTCTATTTGACCGTGTCCAAACATGGGTAAGCCAGGCATAGTTATGAGCATTAAGCAAACACCGAAATATTTACCTCCATCTCCAAATTGTTTAATAGCAGTTTCTTCATCTGGATTATTCATGAAATTAACAAATCGTTTAAGAATTTCAGGATCAAATTCTAAAGTGTTTTTTAAGACTAATCGGTACATAGCATTATCTTCGTCACGGAGCATATTCATAAAGGCAGAATTATATACACGATGCATTCCTAGAGTTCTCACAAAGAATCCTTCAAGCAGCCAAAATGCTTCTGCTAATAATAAAGTGTCTGGATTTTCTTTATTAATCCTATCTACCACTTCACGCCAAAACTCCTTCGGCATTGCTTTATAGAAATCCTCTTTTGATATGCCTTGTTCAGCTCTTGAAGGAATAGCCCCTCCAGTTCCCGGTTCTGGAAACCACAAACGTTGAAAATGCTTTCTAGTAAGTGTCATAGCAGCATCAAAACGAATAATTGGAAACATTCTGGAAACATGAAGTATGGTTTGTATAACTGCCTCTCTCACTTCAGGGTTCAAAAAATTCAATTGAGCAGTATCATTCCATGGAAAGCTAGTTCCGTCATTACCGTGGTAAATATATTTCTCTTCTCCCGTTCTAAAGTCTATATGTTTAAAAGTAACCGCAGCATCAGTTCTAGAAAAATATTTGTCTTCTAAAAATATCCCTTTATTAGGATCACCAGATAAATTTTCTCCAGAATAACTATAAGAAGGAAATGGAGGATAGTGTAAAGAAACATACCACTCAGGATGTTCTATTATCCATTTTGAAACGATGCCCGTATGGTTTGGAACCATATCACAAGCAAGACGGATGCCCCTCGCCATTGCTCTATCTCTTAGATTTTCATAGGATTCGTTACCACCTAAGTCGTGCGCGATTGCATAATCGTACGTTGAATAAGCGCTAGCTTCCGCTTCTGGATTACCACACCAACGTTTAATTGTTTTTGATGCTTGACTTCTTTCCCATAATCCAATAAGCCAAAGTCCTGTAAACCCCCATTCCTTTAATTGAGCTAATTCTTCATTTGGTATTTCATATAGCTTTGTTATTGATTTTTTATACTTCTTAGAAAGTTGGTCCATCCAAACATAAACATTCTTAGCGATCATAACAACTTTGGGCATCCATTCTTTGTCGCTAGTATAATTTTCAAGTTCCATTATGTCGTATTCATAAGCTTTTGACTTACCAGGGCCTAATCCTCTTAACATCTCTTCTTCGCGTATAATATCGATGGCGACCAAGATTCTAAACATATATTTCCCTAATTTTTCGCCCCAATGTTCATGTATATATTCTAATTGATCGCGAATTGAATGTGGATATTTGAGTGTAGGCTCATTTAACATTTCAATTAAATTTTGATTATTTGGACCAAATTTAGATTTACCATTGAAAAATTCTTTTGTTTCATCAATTATTTCCCTGTATACCGTCCTCTTTTCTAGCAAACCATCATCAAATAGTTCAATGTATGGTGAGAAAGAAGGGTTTGTGTTTCCAAGCCAAAGATTTAAAAATTCCTCTACAAATTGGATTTCATTTTCATTACCATCGATTTTTTCTTTCAAGAATTGATCGATATCAACTTTTTCTTGATAAACACTTTCGGGAGGAAATTCTTCGATTAATGAATAAATAGCACTATTAAGTTTAGGAACCTCAATTCTTTTTTTCAAATAATCAAAAAGTTCACGGTTTAAAGACGGATCCTTTGTTTCTTCTTTGTACAAATCAAGCAAATACTTTTTAATTTCATATATTAATGCCATCCCGTTAAATTCTCCTATTCGGATTGCCATTTCTGGATAATTCACTAAGTCTTTTTTTTGATTCAATTTCTGCACAAATAATCTTACTAAATGTATATCACCGTCAAATTCAATACTTCCATTTTCAGAAAATTTGAATTCATCAAATACATATCTATTTCTTGCATCTCTCGAAATTTTCATAGGTATTTCACTTTTTTGTTTCAGAATTTTTTTATTTTCTATTAATATTAATTATCTAATGAACAGGTTTTAAAATATTTCATTCCAAAAGAGAGTGATAATCGCGTTTAAGTAATTCGAAATTACTAATTTTTTGATAATATTTAATAACATAAATCATTCCTAGTTTTTAACAGTTAAAGTTATTAAATCAAAACTAGCTATATTAATTAGGCTTCTAATTATTTTTTACAATAAGAAATTATAATGATTTGAAATGTGTGCGCGCGTCCAAAATCTAGATGAATTGAATAAAAATGGACGGATTTTAGGAAGAGCAAATTATATATTTACTCCTGAAATAGCCAGCTCTATTGGATCTATTCACGGAAGTTCATTCCAATTAGATGAGACAATCGTAATTGGACGCGATTACCATAACGACAGCCGCATGTTAAAAAGAGCATATACTTCGGGTGTTATGAGTACGGGAGTAAATGTTTTAAATCTTTCCGATTGCACATTTCCTTTATTAGAATTTACGATTAGAAGATTTGGAGCGAGTGGAGGGGCATATTTTTCAGGAGGGCACCTATATAGCGAAGATGTGGGTATTAGATTTGTAGACGCTGGAGGAATTGAGTTATCCCTTGTCGAAATAAAAAAAATCATTGATTCATACCGCAATTTCCCCACACATATTAGGCGGGCAGAACCGCGAAAGATAGGACGCATTATTGCTATCCCTCAAACTCAAGATGTCTACATTAAATCATTAGAACAATTTGTTAATAAAAAACAAATAAAAGAAGCGCGTTTAAAGATAGTAGTTGATTGCTCATTTAGTCCAACTGGAAGCATTACTCCAATATTAATTAACGAGATAGGAGTTGAAGTAATTGCGTTAAACACTCATTACCGGGAAAGAACTGCAGTACCCGTACCAAGTATTAATACCATAAAAAATACTGCGGACATCGTAAAAGCCTCAAAAAGCCATTTAGGTGTGTGCTTTGACGTCGATGGATCAAGGATATTACTAGTGGATGAAAATGGATTAGAAATTAGCTATGAAAATTTATTAATGTTATTTGTCGCATATGATGAGAGAATTCAAAAATCTAGAAATAGTACTGTTATTCTAACACCCTCGATTTCTCCCGTCGTTAAAAGTTTTATAGAAGAAAGTGGACATCCAACTAAACTTGTAGAGAATCATCCAGGAGAGCTTTCAAGGCAAATTAGACAAGAGAGAGCTTGTCTTGCCGCCTCTGAGTCTTTGAAATTTTATTTTCCACATTATGCACCTATAAGTGATGGCAACTATATTTTACTCAAAATTTTAGAAATCATGGCAAAGCAAAAAGATTTAATTAGTTCTCTTACAATTGGTTTTCCTAATGGGATAAAAGTTAATAAAACAATACCAGTATCAGCAGAAATCATAGAAACAATTCATAATAGGTTAATTGAATTCGCCGATGAACACGAATTAAAGTACCAAGATATCATAAATGAGCTAAAAATAATTGGTGAAGACGTGTACGTCAACATCAAAGCAGCTTTAAACAGAAATGCAATCCTGTTATCGGCAGAGTCAGATGATAAGAGCAAATCAGTAAAAATGGTAAACGATTTATCTAAAATAATTTCGAAACTATAAACAGTTGAAACAATAAATTAATAGGAGAAAAAACAAACTATTTTAAAACTTAAATCCTTTCTAATTGAAATTTAGGAATTATATTTAAAATAATATGTCGTTATATACTTATTAATAAAATTAAAATAATTAATTAAAAGGAAGTTTTTATAGTGGCTGATTTTGAACTAATTAATTCTATAATAATTGTAGCAACTCTTTTCATAATATATGGTGTTTTTTTATTTTTTGATCTATTCAAGAGAAACGAAAGATATGGTTATCTAGCTTACACCGTGGCTCTAATACCTATTAATGTTTTATGGTTTCTTCAATTTGATGTTCTTGGCGTATATTTAATTTTGTTTATTCTTTGGATTTTCTGTTTATTGCGAGATTTATATGGTGTAACAAAAGAGAAAAAGGAAATTAATGACATTGTTTTATACTTAGTTTTAGCAATTATAATTCAATTAATTTTAACTGCGATTTTACCAGTATCTATTCCTACAATGCAAACTAACACTACTCTCTATTGGTTTTTTTATTTACCAGACACTTACACAAGTGCTTTTGCAATTGAAAGTTGGGTAAACTCCACCATGCTGTTTGCTTTTAGAGTTACAACATCTATTTTGATTGGTTTAGTAATTGTTCCATTATTCGTAGATCTAAAGGGTGAGGATGTGCCTTTACCAGTTTTTATTATCATAATTGGTTTATTTATCCCCCCTTTTCTCTATTTAAGCTACGTTTGGTTGCCTGGAGCGATGCCAATGTTGACATTTCTTATGAGTGTGCTATTATTTATTCTACTACTACTAATGACTAAGAGCGGCAAGGAAGTTCAGAAAAAGAAATAACTTTATATTTTTTATTTTTTTGTTATTATTTTTATAAATATTGGACAATAAATTATTGACATTACAATTAAAATTAAACTAATTTTGTGTTTGGTAAAATCATGGCAAAAAAAAAAGTTGATTTAGAAGAAAATAGCAGTGAAGACGCAATAAAAACGGAAGTAAAATACGAACTAAAGGATTTACCGGGAGTAGGAGATGTTACGATAAAAAAGTTAAAGGACGCAGGAATTATCTCGATCAAATATCTTGCAATTTATCCAATTGCTAAGTTAATGGAGAAAGCGGGAATTGGAGAAAAAACAGCTCAAAAAATTGTTAAAGCTGCTCAAGACATTGAAAAAATGGGATTTAAAAGCGCTGACATTATTTGGGAAAAAAGAAAGCATTTGAATCGGTTAACCACAAGTAGTCATACGTTAGACGAATTATTAGCAGGGGGGCTTGAACCAGGTGCTTTGACGGAGTTTTATGGAGAATATAGGACGGGAAAAACCCAAATAGCGCACCAACTCTGTGTAAACGTTCAATTACCATACGAAGAAGGGGGTCTTGAAGGTAATGCCCTTTATATCGATTCGGAAGGAACTTTTAGACCTGAAAGAATAGTCCAAATGGCCGAAGCTAAAGATTTAGATCATAATCAAGTTTTACGGAATATTACTGTTGGGAGAGCTTATAATTCCGATCACCAAGTCCTGCTAGCACAAGAAGCATCAAAGATAATTAAAGAAAAGAATATCAAACTAATCGTTGTAGATTCAATAATTGGGCACTTTCGGAGCGAATATGTAGGAAGGGGCACTTTAGCAAATCGTCAACAAATACTCAACACTCACATACATGATTTGTTAAGGTTAACAGAAATATTTGACGAATTGGCAATAATGATTACAAACCAAGTTTCTTCGAAACCAGATGTATTCTATGGAAACCCAACAACTCATACTGGAGGGCATATAATGGCCCACGGTGCTACGATAAGAGTTTATTTAAGAAAGGGAAAAGGAGAACAGAGAGTAGCAAAAATGGTTGACGCCCCCCATTTACCCGAAGGAGAAGCTGTATTCTCAATAACTGATGGTGGCATAAACGATTAAATCATGCACTTAAATTATTATTTGAAAAATCTAATTTATATACACATTAAAAAAGTTATAAAAGAAATAATAAATAAAACTAATAATTAACATTCACTTCAACATCAATACCTTCTCGAACGGCCTGAGTTACAACACAGTATTCTTCGAACATCTTTCTACATTGATCTGCTCTTTTACGAGCGTCAGGATCGCTAATTATAATATCAAGATCGACATCGATCTTTTTAACTCTCCAGAAACCTTTTTTGTTTCGAGCGATTGTTAGTTCTGCTTCAGCTTTCAAATCGTCTAAAGTAAGATTTCTCTTTTTTAAACAAAAGATAAAACTTGCGCTCAAACATCCTAATAAGGCTAATCCTAACATTCTTGTAGGGTTAGGGCCAAGCATGTCAACTTCATCTTTATTTGTATCGTCCACATAGCAATCTTTTACTTTCATATCCCCAAGGTCGCACGAAAATATCATTTCTTGTTCTAAAGACAATCCAACTTTGGTTTTCATTCCTTCAGACATATAAGATCACATTTATATTAATTTTTTTAGGTATAAATAGTTTAATTTGCATCTACTTTGTAGGATATAATTTAAAACTAACATCTAACTCTTAAATTTATTTCATTTAATTTATAAGATGTAGGAATCGATTATATTCTGGCTAAATTTAATCTGAAGATTCAATTCTTTTTAATAGAAAGTGTCTATACAAATGGAAACATAAAAATATAAAATATATGAATATAAAAAAAATATATTGAAACGCAAAAATAATCGTAAATATCACCATAAGTACAAATAAAATAACTTCAATTCCTAAACAAATCTTACTACTATAATATTTTTCATCAAAAAAGGATTCGGGTTTCTTATATTTAGTTAAGTATTTGGGAAGATTGTTAAATTCTTTTTTTGATATTAATAGTTTTAATCCAACTTGTTTTTTTTGAAAGTAGAAAAAGTTAGTACCCCAATCAAAAGTATCTATAATAATATGTGTAGAATATGCGATACCACTGAATAACAATGCGGGCCAATTAGAAATGATTCCAATTACTATGACAAAGAGACTAGGAATTATTGAATGAGAAATAAGCATTCTGTGATTATGCTCTTTAGCGTATTGGGAAAAAAAGACATCGAAATCACAGATAAAAGAAAGTAAAAGGATGAGGAAATATTCAAACAAAGAAAAGCTGTAGAAATAGTTTAAAATTGAAGTAAATATTACACCTGCGGCAAAATGACTGTTTATGTGCATTATTTTAACCTAAAAAAGATTTAATTGATATAATTTCTACTTTCTAACCTTTTTATAACTTTATTTTTCGTTTCGAATCCCGTTGGACCTTTCTTTTCAATTAGAAAAGATGCTGCCGCTGATGCGACGTATCCTGCACTTTCAACGGCATTCCATGACTTATCAGAATTGATTAGTTCATATAAAAAGATTGCTAAATATATATCACCTGCTCCAGTTTCATCCACAACAGTTTTTGGTTTAAAAGCCGGGATTTTTAATAGTTTTTCTCCATTCTTTAATATCATTGATCCTCCTTCTCCCAGTGTCATGATGTATATAGCCTTATTTTCAAATCTCTTAAAAGATTCCATTACTTTTTGTAAGTCTGTTTCACCAGATAATAGTTTCATTTCAATCTCAGACCCTTTTAGAATTAATCGATCACCTATTAAGCTAATTATTTTTTTCATGTTAGCAATAATTGCTTCATCTGAGATGTAAGATATTTTCCCATCATCATCAATATTTCTAATAAATCCTTGTAAATCAATTCCTATAAAAGCATTTGGAAATTCTACTAATATTTTTGATACATAATCATAAGAAACTTCATTACACAAAGGAACTAACACGATAATATTCGGAATGTTTGTTTTATAAAATTCAGGGATATCTTTAAATCTTAGATTAGGACTTCTAGATTTGAGGGTTAGTGTTCTTGAATGATTTGAATAATCTAATACAAAATTAGTGTTCTCAGTTTCAAACGATTTCACACCGCTAATATTTATAGACTTGTTATCAAAATGTTTTAATAAGGATTTATCAAAATTTATAATCCCTAAATTTGAGATAATACCAATCTTCGTTGATTTTGTGTATTTTCTAAGCCCTAACGAGCCAAAAGTAACACTTCCACCTAAAGAGGGTTTCCGTTTTTGTTTAAATCGAATAATACTGTCGATAGCTATGTGTCCAATGAATAAAACTGATAACGAATTTTTCATATGAATAGCCATCTTTTCTTCATTTAATTTCTTATCGCACAAAGAACTTACTTAATTATATTATTTGAAACTTTTGGTTATGATTTAAAATAAAATCTATTTAAGAAAGTACTTCATTCTTAAAAATGAGAAAAGACTTAATAAATTTGCAAAAAATCAATTAACTACATTTGATTAACTTGTTTATTTAATTCTGAAATTATATTATCTTTCTCAGTAATAATTGATTTTAATTTGTTTATATTTTTCTGTAGATTTTCGACTAATTCTGGCATTGATCCAGCAGAAACCGCAGTTGGGGCCAACTTTGATAATTTTAAGTCTGTTATTATAGCTTCTTTTTCTCGTATTTTACTTTCAAGGTCTATTATTTTTTGTTCGATGTTTTGGGTGGCAATCTTCGTTGCTTCTATATCCCTAACAACAAGAGAACTTTGTATTTCTTCAAGATCTTTCTTAAGGGATTTGTTTTCTTCTTTCAATGATTCCAAATCTTGAGAGCTAAATTGGAATCCTTTTTCTTCTAAAGCATTCTTAAGTTGCGATTTCTCTTCGGTTAATTTTTCAATCACTCGTTTGTATTTGGTTAAATCCGATTGTAGATCTTTACATAAAATTTCAAGTGGCATTGACGACGGTTCATGAGGGAGTGGTTTGATAACGGTAGGTTCGGGGGTTTTAGGAGGTTCTACTTGGAGTACATAGTCTACAGGATCTTCTTTCATTTTTTCAACTAATTGCTTATTTAGTGAGTTAATCTCTTCCGATAATGCTGAAATTTTTGACTCTAGATTTGTTGCGTTAGATTTCCTTTTATTTAAATCAGATTGCAGCTCCTCAACCAACGCGCTATTTATCGGAGTAGTTGGTCCTGATGTAGAAATCCCCGTTGTTTGCAGTTGAGATATTAGACTATCCTTGGCTTTAATTTCTTCGTCCTTTTCTAACAAGAGCTTTATCATACTTGTTGCTTTACTACTAAGCTCTGAATTTTCGACCTCTAATTCGTTCATTTTTATGCTTATTTCAGCTACCGCCTCTTCTTTCTCTACTTTTAATTTTTCTTTTTCATTAACAACACTTTTAAGGATTTCCTCAGACCGGGTTATCAAATTAATATTAGCAGAAATTTTTTTTCTTAAATCTTCGTTTTCTTTTTGTAAAGATTCTATTTTTTTTATTGACTCTCCTATTAACGAAGAAGTATTTTCTGTTGTGATTTTTTTTTTCCACAAAGAGATGAAGTCAACTTTCTCATCGGGTTGAATTTTTTTATTTTCTGACATAAACCTTTTTATTATTATAATTATTGTTAATATAATTTTTTTAATTATTAATTTTTCTCTTTCTAAGAGAAAAATCTTCCTAATTCGATATTTGACCTTTTTCAGTCTCTTTCTCGGGAGCTTTTGGTTTTAGATTTTAATTTTAACAACAAAAATAACGACAATAAAAAAAACAAAAAAATGGAGTTAGAATTATAAAAAAAAAATACAGGTAGATGCTATGAATTTTCTACTTCTGAATTTTGTAAAAACTTTTTGAAAAATTTACTTGAGGAATGTGGTGACTTGCTTAGAAGTCTCAAAACAAAATAATAAAAAAAGAAAATCTACAAAAAAAATAGATTAATTATAGATATTTAAAATAGGTAGAAGCGTCGAACTTCTTGTAAAGTTCGTAAACTTCTTTGAGGATGTCCTTTTCGTTGGGTTTTGGCTTCTTTACGTAAGAGATTTTGACGTTATGGTTCTTGTACAATACGATTTTAAGGTTTTTTGCGATGGCGTAAGGTTCATAGCGTTCAATTTGCTTAAAATCAATATCCTCTTGTTTACGGATCGGATAGTCCAAGTAAGAAAACAGCTCTCTTAAATTAGATACGAGGCTTCTTACGTCATATATGTGGTATAAGTGAAATTTAAGAAATCCAGAATATGACTGCAAGTGCAATCTGTTTGCGTTTTTTCCCGTGAGCTTTCTGATCTCCTCAGCGTTTTCTATCGTTTTATAGTTCTGCAGGTGTCTCGAGTTGACGATCTGTGTTATCCTATCTTCTATTGTTTTGCTTGAAAAGTAGTTCTTATAGCGTTCTTCTATGGTTTCTATTGAATCGCGGTAAATATCTATTTCTAGTTCCCTTATTTTAGTAGTATCGAGGTTAAACTTGTTGTATTTCTCTTTAAGTTGATAGGACTTCTCCCTCCGTATTTTAGATAACATTTTAGAGATGTTGTTGTATTCGAAATCGTATTTTTTTAGCAATTGCTCAAATTCTCCTGTAAATTCTTCTAACATGCCTTTAGCCTTAACTTTTTCAACAACTGTCATAGTGATATATAAACATCTACTCAAGAAATTAAAAATAAGGTGGCTAAAGATTTACTGAATTATATAACCCTTCTAAGTTAGCTCTAAACAGTATTGATAAGCCATTTAACCATAACTACCCCTGATTCGCTTTATTAAAGGTCTGGAACTTGTTATATCTCTGAAAATAGTTAGCTTTACTCACGCTTAGAAAAAGTAAATGTGGTGACTTTCGATAGTGCACTTTTATCTCGGCAATTTTTCCCGTCCTGAACTAATGGATTTAACTTAATGTTTTGAATTCGCATGTTAAAATTTAAAAGAAAAAAAAGTATCAGGTAAAAAATCGAATATTAAATTTTATTGGATGATAATGTGCTAACTCTTGTTCCGATTAGATAAGGATTAACATAATAATTTGAAGAAAATTTTGGTTTGGTCTTTGTAAACAAAACGTAAACGCTTAAATAGCGATGTTTTCTTTTATTCTATTGTAGACAAAGCGTTTACTGGGCAAAAAAAATAAAAATAAAAAATAAAAGAGCGAAATAAAAACGATTTTCGATTATATCAACGATAGAACCGGATTTGCCGAAGGAGATTTGTTTGAAAACGACGAGGAGCTTAAAGCCTATTTTACGGTTGGCAACGTGAAAGCGAAGTTTGGGGCGGATTACGAAATAACTCAAGCCGAATTAGACGAAATGGTTAGGCTGGTAATTTCAAACAAATGGCACGTGAAAAAAGATAAGTCCCGCGTGTTTTCTGTCAGAATTTCCCAAAACGCGACTCAAGAAGCCACTAAGAACAAGTTAAAGGAGCTCGTTAAGCGAATCAAAGAGTTTCAAAACTAAAGGTCTAAGACGATAGAATAAGGTATAAAAGATGGAAGACAAACCGGAAAAGCCTGAAAAGCCTGAAAAGCCTGAAAAGCGAACAAAAGTTTGCGAACACTGCGGGAAAGTTTTTACCCCGAACGCAAACAATCAAAAATTCTGCAAAGAAAGTTGTAAGAGCGCTAAATATCGAATAGAAAACAAAGAAAAAATAGCCAAGCGCGTTAAGAAGTATCGAGAAGCCAACAAAGAAAAGATTGCTGCTCAAAAAAAAAGGTATTATCAAGACAATAAAAACAAATTTGCTGAGCGTACTAAAAAGTACCGAGAAAAAAAAAAGGCAAAGTAGCTGAGCTAAATAAAAAGCAGGCGAGAATTTGCGAATATTGCGAGGAGTTATTCCTTCCAAATAGCGCTAAGCAAAGGTTCTGCAAAAATCTCTGTAGTAGGACCAAAAATCGAATAGAAAACCAAGAAAAAATCGCTGAGTATAATAGAAGTTACTACGAAAAAAACAAAAAAAAAGGATCGGATAGCATGTAAACTAAAGAAAAAAGGGAAAATAGTTTTATTTTATAAAATTATGTTTCTTCAATCTTTTTTGCGAACAATATTGAGCGATTTCTTTAGGGGGTTTGCCTAGTAATAGAAACCCTGCTAAGTCGGCAAATCTAGCAAAAACGCCACGATGTTTGTTTGAGTAACATACTAAGATATCTAATAGATTTTTAAAACGAGAAACAAAAAGATCTCCAGAAAACGCATACTCAAGTAGATCGGGATCAGAGTAACCTTGCCCAACGAAGAAGAATTCTTCTAATTGTTCAATAAGTTTTTTTACTATACTTGGACTTACGCTAACGAGTCCGATACTGGTTACTGGTTTTTCAGATTTAAAGGCTCTCAGTACTTGGTCAATAGTCCCGCCGTCATCAAATATATCTAGATAATTACCAAGAACTCTTTCTAATTCTTTAATTCGTTCTGGTGAACAGTATTTTGCTACGTCTTTAAGAGGTTTTCCAGACAAAACACGTGATAAATCGGAAAATCTATCAAACTGACCGTTATATCTTTTTGCGTAATATGTTGCGACGTCGAGGAGGTCTTTAAATCGAGAGACAAGTATTACTCCGAATAGTTTAGATTCTTTGGGCTCAGAGTAAAAATAAACTTCTCCAACAAAGAAAAAATCTTCTAAAGCTTCTATAAGTTTTGTCCTTCGCTCTGTTTTTCTATCGTATAGTTTGACATATGCTACTGGTATTTTAAAATTAAACGATTTTATTATCTGGTCTTTCAATTTAGGCTCTTTAAGCAAGTCAAGATAGTTATCGAGAGCAATTCCTAAACTTCTAACCCTCTCCTCGCTTATAGAAAAAGTTTTCAGAAGTTTCTTGACTTCAGACTTACATTTCATAGCAATAAAAAGGCAGAAAGCATCGAATTTAAACGAGGTCGGATGCATGGATTAGTTATTTGTGGGGTATTCTAAGTTAAAAACTTTGATATTTCTATAATTTTTAAAATAAAACGATAATTCAGAAAAAAAAGGTTTTTAAAATCGGACATACTATTTTTATCGGACTTTTTCGCGTAAGCCATAACTCCCATTAGTTAAGGATTAATAACAAAAGTCTGAAAATTTTCGATCGAGAAAACGATATTATATAAAAAGGAAAAATTCCGGCGATATAGTAAACCGGCTAAGTGAAAAGATTTAAATAGTCGCCAAATAATAGTTATTTCAAAGAAAGATAAAATTCGACCGATTTGATCAAGTCTTTTGAGTTTTAATCTGTCGCTAAGTTAAATTTGAAGGATAAGATAAGGTAAGTTAAAATAATAAAAATAAGATAGGGAAAAAATAACAAAACAAAAAAAATGACTCCTGCCCCACCCTGGATTTTTGTCTTTTGGTAGTGCGCGAAGCACTCTATACTCCCCCTATTTTGTTTTTGACCTTCTTATTAGGTCGAGGCGGCAGGAGTTTCCTTTCTACTCCTTTTTTGTTTCTTGCTTGTTTAAAATTTTTTATCCTGATACAATCAAATTTAGAATTTTTATCGGTGGGTACCAAAGCGTTACTAACCGAAAATATTTCTTTTTCTTTATATAGGTTAAACTTTAGTAGTAGTTATGATAGAAAATTCAAAAGCTATTATTAAGATAAAGTACGAACGAGACGGAGTTAGGAGGGCTATCTACGGGGAGATCGGCAAAAACAAGTTAGAAGGGCTGTTCGCGGAAGAGGAGAGTTTTATATGCCTTCAAAACGATGGCGAGATAAGGTGGGTAGACAAAGAAGCTATTTTGAGCGTTTCCGAGCTCGAAGCAAAATCGCTCTTGTACGAAAAAGACGAGTTAGAAAACAAATCTTTCGCAGTAAAAAAAGAATCTAGAATCGCGCCTTAGTTACGGTTAGACAAATTGATTTTCGAATAAGTCGAATAAGCGATCATTTCTTTAATGGTTCGCCACAGATTCTGCAAAACTTTAAATTGGCGGGGCACATAGAGCTACAGTGAGGACAGATTATTCTTTTTACTTTTGCGTCTTTTATACCTATCGAGCGTATTCTTTGAGCCACAATCTCCTTCGCTTTGGCAGAATTTTTGCTGTCTATTAATTCTGGGTGATCGGTAAGGTCAACCCTTTCAGGCGATAAAATTACGCTTCCATACTTTCCAACGTGAATTTCGGTCCCTGCTCTGCTCTTCTTTGCGTATCCGTTTAAAATTTTTACAAGCTCGTTCACGTTAAATTCGTTTTTCTTTAAAATTTTCGAATGTTTGCCCCATAATATTACTCTAATATCGCCCGTAGGATCGTGGAGCAAAAAAGAAGCTCCTTGCCCCTCGTTCCCATCGTCTCTTTCAAACTTAAACTTGCTGTAAATCTCTTTAATTCTCCCGTATATCGTAATGGAGTTCATGTTAGGTTCGATGTCATTGATTCTTAATTGAGAGTTTTCGAGAGCGAAGTTAAAATCCTCGTCTTCCGAAACTCGTAATTTTCTAGCGAAACGGACCAAATACGCTAACCCGCTAAAGCTAGTGCTTAACAGTTTGATTAATTCAGTTCTGCTCATTTTCTCGCGCACGGGACCGTTTTCTAACGAAGAGAAAGCGAACTTAACGAAATCGTCCCTTAACGATTCAAATTCGCTCTTAAATTGGGAAGTCATTCGATAGATCGCGGCTTCCTCGAGGTAAGTGTTAGCAATACTATCGATCTTATCGCTTGAAACTAGTAATTTTATCTTTTCGGCGATTCTGATTAAGGAAGTAAAGCGAAACTGTTGATCGAAGTAAATACAAAGATAAAAGCCGAACTTAAAGACTCCCTTCGTAAATTCTCGCATAGCTTTTGGCGTAATTCCCTCCTTAAAGCTATTGTTGAGGTGATAAAAACTGCGGATAAGAACATTATCGTAATCAAATTGGATCGAGCTTATTTTTGGTAATTCGTCTCGAACGTTCCGACCGTAAAGAAGGATTGAATTTTCCGGAAGTCTTAGCTCGAGCAAACTCCACTCGTAATTTGCAAAAGACTCCTTTTTAAATTGCTCCCGATCTTTGAATCCTTTTAGGCTATTAAATCCTATCCAGATTTCTTTATCCTCTACCTGCTTTTTCTCGAACCTCACTTCGGTCCAGTCTTGCTTTGGGATACTTTCTAAAGAATCGACTATTACGACCAAATCTACATCGTTTTTTATCCAATTGGGAGGGAGGTTCTCGTCGAAATAGCTTCCAATTCCGAACACGCTTACGCTGTGGTCCGAAAATCGCGATTCGAGGTCGCCTAAAACTTCTTTGATCAAGGGATCGCGCAAGTATTTTTGGCTCAAAACGAGAACGCTATTTTTTTTTATATGGATTAATAACTAGAATGCCGATATCATTTAAATATTAGATATTAAAATATGTAAGTATAAGAGAAAAATTGTAAACCATCTAGAAATATATAAAAAACATAAAAATTAAAAACCTAAAACTTATTTTCTAACTCTTCTAACTTTTTTAACATCCAACCTTTAAACTTTGAAAAATTTTCTATTGGCGGTATAGAATCCGATCCTACGCGTTTAATTTTCTTTACTTGCTTACTTTTCTTAACGGGGGAGGGAAGCGTTTTAGGACCTTCATTTTTTCGAACGAATTGGGTCGAAGACCCTGGCTTCAAACGCAAAGAACTCACCGCTTCAGGTTCGCTTTTCCTCTCTGCGTCAAATTCTGGGAGGGAGTAAGGTAAATCAAGCTTGTTTAGCATCGTCTGGAACTCCACGTGATCGTCTTCGGTTAGAGAGGAATCGTCGCTCGTCGCTCGAAACCACTTCAACGCGAATTCTTGGGGGATCCCTTTTTCCCAGTGGTGGTTCCGCAAGTAATTATACAGCTTTTTAGGGTAGAAGAGCTGCGGTACTTCTAAATTGGCGGAGTTCACTTTTTCGAACCTGTAATCGTGAATTAATTGTACGAATTTCTGGCCGATCTTTCGGTTGACTTTCATTATAATTTCGTACTCGGCAGAATAGTCTATTTCTGATTCGGGGCTCGCGTCTTTTATTTTTTTTCTAAGTCGTTTCGGTCTATCGAAGCTTGGAATCTCGATATCGTAGTACAATCGGGTAAAATTTAATATCTTGTCCCAATTGATCTGGTCGTAATCCCGGAGGATCTCAGGGAGCTTATCGGCGTCGTTTTTCTCGTTAAGCTGGAGGAATACTTTAGTTGCTACGCTCTTTATCTTTATCAACTCGTCTAACAACAACTGCTTGTCGGGAAACGAGCTAATTAAGTGCCTTTCGAAAGATAAGTCTTGTTTTTCGGGCTCGTAATTTAAGAAAGTCATGCTTTTCTTGTTGTAAAAAACGAATCTGGTACCGTTGGCTAAACTTCCGACGTTTTCGTGGGTGTTTACTACGCAACGGACTTTAGGAGAGTCGATTAACCTCTCGATCTCTTCGGTTTTAGGGTTTAAAACGAAGTAGAAAGTAGGTTGCTGCGAATAACTACTGGCTTCGTACTCGATTATCTCGCTTAAATTATGCACAACAGCAGAGTCGATGTCTACTACGTCGTACCCGACAGCAAAAACTTGAAGAGATCTAAGGTGCTTCAAATCTACGTAGGGAAATATCACCAAGTTTTTCTGCTGGAAAAACAACAAGTTCAAAAATTCAGGAGTAATGAAATCGTATTGGGTATCCATATTTTTTAACCCTTTTTTAACTTTTTAATTCTCCCCTTAAAAAATTGAATATTACTTGTACCATCAAATCCTCGAAGCACCGTCTGACGCTCTCGCCTTCTAACGCCACGGTGGGGTAAATTACTAGCGTTCCGTCCTCGTACGCCTCGAACTGAGGTAGACCGAGCTCTTTTTTAAAGTCTTCTACGGATATCGGCTCGTCCAAATCTCTTTTGTTGAGCTGTATAACGTACGGAATTTGTTGGTCCCGCGTGAAGCTCGATAGCTCTCGGAAACTGCGTTTGTTTTGTTCCATCTTTTCGGGGTCGGAATCCGCAACGAACACGACTCCGTCGGCACCGTCAAGCACGTACTCGCGGGTGGATAAAAAGCGTTCTTGCCCCGTAGCCGTTACTATCTGGGTAATTACGTTGTACTTTATTTTTGCGAGGTTTAGGTAAAAAGACAGGCGGACGGAGTCTTGCCAGAGGGTTCTGCCATCGGTCGTCTCGATCGAATAACCCCTATTTAACTTCACGGCGTCGAACTTCTCGCGTAGCCTAAAGTAATTGGTGGTTTTGCCTGATTCGCCAGGGCCCCAGTAAACTACTTTGAACTGAAGCACTTTTTTTAAGGAGTTCGAACACGACTTACCGCTCAGACCTAACTCTTCTCCTTCCTTTTGCGCTTCTTTTCCTTTTCTTTTCGAATCTACGGTCACTTTTTTAATCGCCTCGCTTTAAATTAAGTGGATTGAAACACTTTCCGCTTCAATTCTTTGAGGTGGGTCTTTAGCTCTTGCTCGGTCATCTTCAACTTGGTCATGATCTCCTGATCTTTAACGATGGCTTCTTTGATTTTTACTGAGAACTTTCTCATCTGCAAAATGAGAACTCCGATGTTAACCTCGTTGTCTACGAGAAGAACTACTAAAATCTCCCTTTTGCCTTTTTTATTGAGCACGACGTCCCCTATAGACTTGACGTAAAGCTGTAAATCTTTGTAGATTAAAGTCGCCCTGGTTAAAGAGTCGGTCTCGAAAAAATCTTGAGCTTGCCTCGCCACCCCGTACAGAGCGGCGCCGATCGAGCTTAAGTCCCAGTAATTCAACTTACGGTCGAACCGGGAGTCGATCGCTATTATTTTTGCGTCTTGGTCGATGGCAATTAGCCCGTAAATGTAGCCCCTTCGAGTTAGCATCCCGTAATTGTACCTAACTTCGTCTAACACCACCGCTATTTCGTTCTCGTATAAGGCTTTTGGCACGAATAACGTCATTTTTTATTTTATCACCAAAATTTTATAGTTTTAAAGTTAGAGAACGAAATAATCCTCGACTATTTAAAGGAAAAAGTGCGAAAAAAACTTCCCTTAAACACAAAATTGCCCAACCCTTATAGTTTTAAAACGAAGGGCGTAATTTTTCTTTAAATAGTTAGAAAAAAATCTGATAGTAAGATTATTTAAACGAAACTACATGAACGTAATGGAACGATTAGGTAAAACCTTTCTATTGGTTATCGAACCTCTTGACTTTAGTATTAAGGAGGATTCGTTTAACTGTAGCGAATTTGGGTTCATGGTTGGGACTGAATCGTCTTGGTATCTTGAAAATATATTTCAATTCTGCAGGGATTATTACAAGAACCGAAGCGATTATCTGAAATCAAACGCGTTAGGTTCCTTAAAGGAAGAGATCAAAAAAAGTCTGGAACAAATTATTGATAAAGATGTTAAAAACGACGAGGATTTACTTCGATTAATAGGAACATTTGTTGACATATCGTGTTATACCACTCATTCTCACTGTAAAACCACGTATTTAACCGTATTTACCATGGACGTTGAATCTCAACTTCTTTATTGCTGCTATGTCGGGTCTAACGAATATAAAGATCAGGAGGAGCTTTCCAAACAATTCTTTAAAAAGATAAAGAGACCTAGCACAGAGAAATATGATGGGTCTTGTTTTGAAATCTACCAATTTCTAAATTAACTTTAAAAAAGAAATAGAACATCTTGAAATTTTTAGAGCGGTCTAATATTGAGGAAAGCATAACTTGCTCAAAATTTTCCTTTTAAAATTAAATTAAAGGAGTTTCTCAAATGAAAAAACTAGAGGAGATAGGCACCTGCCCCAGTTGCGAGTGCAATTATTTATCCTTTTTTGAACTTTCGAAGCAATATAAAAAAAAATACTAAAAAGATTAGGTTTCGACCTGTAAAATTATTCAAAAAATTGGGGTTTACCATTTTATTGGGGTTTAAATAGATCAATTTTCACAACAATTCAAACCGAAAAATTAGAAAATATTTCGAAAAATCTTAAAAAATCGCAAAAACCCAACTTTGATCGAAAAATTTGTTTCGCAAGATTAAAACCCTAGTTAAAGACTCTTGCAGAATAAGGTATTCAAGATTTAGATAAATTCTTCATTAAGAGCCCCTGAAATAAAATTTATAAAAATAACTATGATGTTTGTCCATAGTTGATTTTTAATTTTCAAAGATAATTTCTTATTAGCGAACTAATTGAATATCTAAAAAAGTATAAATTTTTAATGATGAAAAATATATTGATAAAAAATGTAAATATCTATATAAAATAATAATTTTAAGTTTTTGTTATGAAGAGAATAGTATATTTTGGAAAGAGAACATTAGATACTTTCATAATTAATTTAACCTATGAAAGATTGCTTCCTGGAATAAAACTTGATAAAGTTAATCCTTTTGCAGAAGCCATTCAAGCGTATTATCCTACAAAACCACTATTAGGTTTACTCAAAAGCCGTTTTACAGAAATTCATTTAGCCCCTCTTACTTTCTGGGATACAAATAAAAAAAATCGAGTGGAACTTGGGCAAGATTATCTTTTATTTACTTTTTCTGACTATTCTAAATGGGAAAAAGAATTATCTAAAGTATTGGAGGTATTTAATGCTTTAGGTGATATCTTAGACCTTCCAAAAATTAGTAAAATAGTGTTAACATATGTTGATATTTTTCCTATTCCAAAGGAGTCGTTTATGTATAATAATTTTTTTACTATGCCGAATTTCAACTTTGAACACGAGTGGGATATAAATTTCTATGACGCTAATTTAGGATTTGTACCTTTTGAAGAGGAATCTGAAGAGGGAAAGAGAAAAGTTGTTATAAGATTTAAATCTATCCCCCAAAATCATAACGAGATAAACTATAATTTTAGATTAGAGACAGTAGGAAGTGTAGATAATACTAGTATAATCCAAGATCCTGAAATTCTTAAAAGTCATTTAGATGATTGTCATGATAGAATTGAAGATTATTTTGTAAATTTTTTGACAGATGAATATAGGAATTATCTCGAACTTGAAGTAGATGATTATTGAGAGGGGTTGAAATGAGTAATAGGATTGAGGAAAGTTTCCAATCACCTGATTTAAGAAAATTTGAAGTTGAAATTCAAGATTGGATTATCGAAAACGCGTCTATTATTATAGACTGGTATACTGATGATGCAACATCTGCTAGAAGTGAGGAGGAATTGGAGGAAGATCCGTATGCAGAATTTAAAAAGAAAATTAAAGAAATTAAAGAGAAAATAAAAAATCTGGTCAATAAAGAGACTTCTGAAAAAATTCCACACATTTTTCACCACTTAATTATGACAGTCCTTCGACTCTTAAGAGATCCTGAGATTAGAAATTCGATAATCTTAAATTCAATAACGCTAATTTACATTTCTGTTTTATATGAATTGAAAATTTATGATCCGGATACATACTCAAGTTTAGAACCTTATGACCAATTTTCTCCAGACACATTCTATTTCGTTAGTAATGAATTATCAAGAGATAATGATCTAGTTGAAATTATTGATGAGGAATTTTGGAAGGATAAGATTTTTGAGAGGATTATAGAGAAGGAAGAAAACAAATTATTGAAACATTCCTTAAGATCATTAATATTGTATTCTAATACTATTCAGAATAGAAAGGAAAGGTTGTTGAAATTAAAATAAAAAATTTGGATCTTAATCATGGAAAAGACAATTTATAAATACCGGGATATGATTAAGAGTGAACTTGCAATTTCTCAAGGAGACATTTTTTGTAATTTACCTTATTTAATGTACGACTACTTAATTCGATCGAGTCCTAATATTCTAGATAAGTTCCAAAATGAAAAAGATGAGATTTTTACAATAATATTAAAAAATGGAGGTCAATTGCAAGTGGAAGGGTTCATAGATGCTCACTGGGGCATTTTAGCTAGTCAAGATTGTGACATCCGCCCTAAAAAGGACTTAATTTTTTTTCCACTTGAACCTACAAAGATTCTCTATCATTCACAAAATATTATTAAAGCTATTGATGAAAATATAAAGGATACAACGAGAAAATTATATTTGCCAAGAATTTCTCCTCCAAATGGTAATAGAACATATGGTCCATTTGAAATTATTTTTCATAATCCATTTAATGTTCCCTATAATTTAATAATTGATAATTTAGAACATTGTTGGAAGGCAAGGATTATAGAACAAGCACGTAAAATATTTATTGGAAAATTATCTCATTTCTATTCAAGAATTCCAATAGAAGAAATCATTTTTCTTGAAAATAAAGAGATAACAAAATATTTTAATAAAGGTTGGAAGAATTTTTGGGGAGTTAAAAGGGATTCAGAAGAAATATTTCAAGAAAGAATAACTAGGATAAAACAAGTTAGAGATGTTCTAAGACTTGTGAAAAGAGAACAAGACCTGCAAAATATCTTCTATTATGATCTTAACTTACTAACTAATATAAAAAAATTTCTTGAATATATCTCCTGGTTTGAAAATGCTGAAGAATTAATAAAAAAATGTAAAACGGCTGAATTAAATGTAAGAGAAAGACCAGATGTCGCAAACTTCATGTTTAAAGATATTATCAATGTATTTATTATTCAAGAGGACTCCTTTCTGGATAAATGGAAAGAATTTTTCAAAGCAAATGAATCTAACATAAAAAAAATTAGAAAAGATAAAGTAGAAATTTCAGGTATATTTCCAGATGACTTATTAGAATCGCATCAAGATTTTGTAGATTGTGCTAACAATGCAATTAAAACAAAAAATTTACTCGATATATTTCCTGCTTACCTTAGAAGATATTCTGAATTATTTAACAATTCTTAGATATAAGAATTTTTAAAATAGAAGCTGGCTAATTTTTTAAGAAAATTAAAAGATATGCTTGTATACCTTAGGATTTCAATACCGGAATAAAAAATAAAAACTAGTTCATAAAAAATTAATGCAGTATAATTATTATTTTTCGATCTTTTCTATCCAATCTAATTGTTTCATAGATTCAATTTTTTGATTAATGACATCTTTATTTAGTTTTTCGTAAATTTCTTTGATTACTTCATTAATAGAGTCTTCAAGAGTAAGCAATTGATTCATTTCATTATCTTTCAACTTGTATTTCAATTTTAATTTGATCCAAGTCTCAAAAGCAATCTTTTTAAATTCTTTTTTAACAAAAGTTAAAAGATCTTGGTATAATCCTTCTTTTTCTAATTTCTCTTTAAAATAAATCTCATAGACTATGAAATTTAATAAACTATCATCAAAAAATTTAATGATTTCTCTATTTCCATCTGATTGGTATAAAAAATGTAAAATGTTTACAAAATCTACAAAAAAAGTCTGATCTTTTAAGTGTTTTATCGGTAACTTACGAAAATCATCTGGATAAAAAGTATTAGGAAGTTTATGGACTCTGATTCCATTTAAGTATACATTTATGAATTTAGAATTCAAAATTGCTAAAATAAATTCATATGTATAATTATTAGAAATTTCTTCTAATTGCTCTCTTGTTTTATCAAAATTATTTTTTTTTAGACTGTTTTTAATACTATTATTTTCTACACCATTTAAATCAATAAACCTTCTAAAAACATAAAGGCTATCGTTATTAATTACATCTAATACCGCAATTAGACCTTCAGTTTGTCTACCTCTCAAAATTTTTTTTCCCTTATAAAGTTCTGGAAAGGTTGGTCTTCTTAGCTTATTAGGAGATCTATCAGTATCCCATTCTAAATATTTAATTTCATTGATTTTAAATCTACTCGTATATTTTCCTTCAATATACTTTTTTTTATAAATTTCTGATGGTATATCTGAAATCAGATCATCTTTAGTAAATTCACCTTTAGCTATTTTCTCATTTGCATTTGGTACTATTCCTACACTGATATAACAAATATTTCCCAATCTCTCGTTTTTTCCTAAATCATAACTTAAGATATCTGGAATATTCTTTTTCCATAAAAATTCTGAATTTTGATCTATAACATAACTTTCAGAAATTTTCTTAAAAGAACCTGAATGAATTACTTTTTTTGTTTCTGTAATATCATTTAATTTTTTGACAAATAATAAAATTGGATTTATTCCTATTCCTTTAAATACGTTGAAGTCTTCAAAATAATCTATTAAAGGAATTTTATAATTCTCTTGTATCCAATTTCTTAATTTTTTTGAATATTTTACTGTACAAATGGCATCAGATACTACAAAACTAAAATATCCTTTATTTTTCAATAAATCTTTCACACTTCTTTCTATAAATGCAACAAATATATCCCATTTTTCCCATAGATTTTCATATGATGGTAACTGTTCGAGTAAATTTCGTTGAGTTAAAAACCATTCATCCGCTGTATCAGCTCTTACAAAGGGAGGATTTCCAATAACAATATCAAAACCTTTAAATTCTGGTTTCCTAAAAAACACATCAGGAAATTCCATAATCCAATAAAAGGGATTTAATTGCAGTATATCCTTTATTCCAATTCTTTTTTTTAATTCAATATTATTTATATTTTCCCAATTAATATCTAAACTCAAAAGAAATTTAGAGAATGGGTTCTTTCCATATTCTGAATAATATTTAAAGTTAAAGTTACTAGTTGGATAAATGGATATAACCATTTCAGTATTCCTCTTAAGTGAACATGTTAATCCATTAATACTTCTGATTTTTTTATAATCAATGGCAACTGGTTCTTTAAAGTTAATTTTAAAATAAATCAAATCGTTATTTTTGTTTAGCTCACTCATTAAATCTTGAAATATTTTTCTAAAATTCTTTTTATTTACATAATTATTCATATAAATTGGCGTCAAAGGTATGATAATCTTTTGATTTTGAAAATCAGAAGCTATTAATTTATTTAAATTGTCTTTAAAATCATCAATAATATTATTAATATCCTTCCTAATTTGGATTTTCCTTGATTCCTCAATTCTTTCGTCCTTTCCATAATAACAACTAATAAGTTGTTGTTTTTGTTGTAAAATATCCCTTATGGCAGATCCACTCTCGCTCAAATATTTTTCATCAATTCTCTGAAATTTTTCTGTTCCAATTGTACTTAATCTTTCTTTTTCATGATAACCAATTAAACTATTGCCACATCGTATATTATATTCAATATTCGGCAATACTGGTAATTGTGTGTACTCTAATGCTCCTTCAAGTTCTTCTGGTAGTTTTATTGCCCAAAGCCATAGTCTAAGCTCACAAATTTCAATAGCATTAATATTAATATCAACACCATAAAGATTATCTTGTAAAATATGTCTTTTAATTGAATATCTGTCTGGAAATGGCATTTGGCTATCAGGAATTTCATCTTCTCCTAAATGATGTTTTAAAAATCTTCCACAACCGGCATAGCATTTCTCATATAAATATAACAATTTATCAGCCGCTTTTTCTAAAAATGCTCCTGAACCACATGCAGGATCGCATATCTTTATATTAGGTAATATTTTTTTCAATAAATAGAAATAAACTTCAGTTTTATTAGCTAAATTATCAATATCTGTTATTTTTTTTATTGGTAGTATATCTTTAAATTCGTTGTTTATCCTTTCAATAGTATAAGGCATAATAGTGTTATTAGCAATATATTCAGTAATAGTCTCAGGAGTATAATAAGCTCCTGTTTTCTTTCTTTCAACACCAATTGTTCTTTCTAAAATATATCCTAATATCTCTGGTTTAATAGTGTTAACTCCAATCGCGTTGTTATTATTTTCATCAATATTAGCTTTTGTAAAATCGAATTTTTTAAAAAATTCCCATATATCCTCTGCTGCTTCTGGATTTAAATGAACTCTTGTTAAATTGCCTACATCATCGATTTCTATACCATTTGGTCTAAATAATCCGCCATTTAAATAAGGCATATCCTTAAAAATTTCCATAATATCTTTTGAACGATCTTTAGGTCTTTTATTGAATACTTCAAAAAAAAGAGAATTCAATTCATTTATCCAATATCTTTTTTCAGTCTTTAAAATACCATCGCTTATAGGATCCGATTTCAATCTCTTCCATGAAATAATTATTTTTATAAAAAGTAATCGAGAAAAGATCTTCCGATAATAATTTATAATATTCTGTTCATATTCCTCTTGAGTTAAGTCAGTAGGTTTTTCATAATTTATGATTCTAATTGGTGTTTTTATCTTAGATTTTAATCCTAATATCTTCTTTATTCGTTCTTGAAATTGATTATAAAATCTTGAAGTGATTTCTTGTTTTTGATCATCATGTTCCTCTAAAATGTATTGACGACCTCTCCCTAGTTTAATATTTTTAATGATTTCCAGTATTTCCCATGGTTTATATTCTTCGATTTCAAAGCTTCCTTTACCATCTGGTTTAATATAATACCATTCTATGAAATTAGTAACAACCGAATCACATACATTATATAATCGCCTATCAAGGTTATACCATTCTAATGCTTGTTCAATTCCTTCTCCATCTCCTTTTGTTGTAAGCGATTTGTTTAGATGTTCTATTTCAAATAAAAGGTCATGAATCTCTGGATCTGAACTTCTAATTTGAAAATCTGGTTTCTTAATTTTTACTTTTCTTTTTTGTTCCTTTTCGAATTTATTTAAATAGGCTTTTCCTTTAATGTGTATTTGTCTTGTTATTTCTAAAGGATTTACTTCCAATTCTCTAAACATTTCTTTTATTATATCTTCTGTAAGAGGTTCGGGCTCTCCTCCTTCTTTTGTATGAGCTGTCGTTAAATCTATATTTTTAGTTTTATCCTTATTAAATAAAGAACCTATATATTCATCCTTAATTTTTTTTTTAAAGATCTGAAGATACTTATTGTAAAGCTCTTTAAACGTAGTTATTTGGCTAACCATATTTGTACCATCTCTATGAAAGAAAGTTGCTAAATATTCTAATCATGCTTTCCCATCTTAATCTGTTAACTTTTGATTAAGATTATTTCCTTGTTTATTATTTTTATTAATGAATATTTTGAATTAGGTTTTTAATGTTACTATTAAAGAATAATTAATCCTAAAACATTCTAGATTTCCAAACAATATAAATAAAAGATGTGTTTAGATTTTTACTTTCCGATAAAAGCATATATCAAATCATTCTTCAACATATATATTATTTTGGATTGTTGTCCTTGAGAGAGGTTCGGATCGACATAATTCTAACAAAACTTAGAAAAATTTAGGTTAGTCTTTTAATCAGTTAGTAACTCACACATATAAAAAGAAATCTCGATTAGCTTTTATGTTTTTAGGGTGTTTTCTAATGCAATATAAAAGTAAAATAACAGAAGAACTTAAGCATGAAATTCTTAAATACTCTGATTGGGAACACGAAAAAGATCAGCTGAAAAATGAGAAAAATTGTGGGGAACGGAAGAGTTTTTTAGATGAATTTCGTGAGAAAATAAAAAATAACAACGGAACAAAGATCGTGAAAATCTCTTTATATACTCTTACTCGTATTATCGACGAGAAGAAAGAAAAAGGGGATACGACACCAATTTGGAGCCAAAACATTGATGATTCGATTAACAATTGAGCAAAAGTAACACTCACGATGTATGTAATTCTTGCGTTTCAATTTTCTTAAGAACGGGCTCCATTTCTTTAAAGGATTTACGGATTTTATGGAAATAATAACCCAACTTATACCCTTTGGAGCAATTAGTAAATAGCATGAAGTTATTGTCTGAATCTCCAACTAAAATAATAGTATAACCTTTTACCCCTCTAATTACAATTTCTCTTAAATCTCCTTGTCCCAAACCTCTACTAATTTTTTCACCCAACGAAATTAATGTGGCAGGGCTCGCACTATAAATATCTGCTACAATATCTGCAGTTTCAGAGCTAGCTATTCTCAATCCCGTTTTTGATACGATTGCAGAACCCTCCAAATCTGTGGAACTTTCTAACTTCTCTAAATTTTGCATAATTTCCCCCAATATTTCTAGATCGATGTTTATTTCTGATATTTCAATTTTTTCCATTTTAACAACCTCACTTAATAATATTAATCAATTCAGCAAATTTAAATCTTTTTTAGATTTCAATGTAAAACTCCTTAATTCCTTTAACGTTAAAGGAATTTAACTCATCGGCTAAATAATCCGCGGTATCTATATATCTTGTAAATATAATTATTTTATTTCCTTCTTCAATTAAATCTTGAAGCACATTATTGTAAAAGTAATTAAGATTAACATCATTGGAATAACCGAGTAGTTCCTCCGTAGATTTTTCGATCTCCCGTAACTTCTTTACAATATTGGGAGCTAGTTTTTTACGTCCAAGTTCAGTATCAATATTTCTATCGATCTCATGTTCATCATAGGAATCTTCATTACTAATATCAGTTTTGTTTTCCAACTTGCCGTCAAGGATGAACTCGCCTATCTTCGTTTTGATTTTAATAGTCCGCTCCGAAGCGTCGTATAATTGCACCTCCAAGGATCTTACAAATAAATATTTATTCAGAGATCATCACCAGAGATTATCTCAATTTAACCTATATAATAACTAATAATACTGGATCTGATGTGGAGGTTGATAAGCTAAGAAAGTGTGTTTAAAGACCGTCCCGTATACGAGAGGATGATGGAGAACTTAATAGATGGTGATGTAGGATAATCAAACTTGATCGACTTGCATTTTTTTAAGGCTTTCAAGAGATATCCAGAAGAAAGTAAAAATATGGAACTATTAACCCTTTTTAAAAGTTTACACGAAGAGCATCCTATACAAATAGTCGAAGAATCTGAAATCCCAGAAGATTTTCAAGAAAATATTTCTATTCTGATTTTAGATTTTTTTATATCATTATTTATATGGTTTGAGTAAAATCTACTTACTTCCAACCCAAATTTCAGATGCTCTATTTACAAAATAAATATGCCGCTTTTCCAACTCCTTTAAATTCCAATTAGATAGTTTAGTAACCTGATCTGTGATGAAAAAGTCGCCTTTTTTCATATTGATATAATCTTTGATTTTTTGAGGGAAAGGTTTTCGACCAGCTTTAGAGTTTTTAATTGAATTTAAAAGAATTAAATTTCCCAAACTATGTGTCCAATCCTTCCTTACATCTTCAGAGAAGCGATCTAGCCAATATAAATCGATAGGATTTTGAGGTAAGATATGTTCTACACTAATTTTTCCTTTATATAAAATGATAACATTATCTTGGTCTCTTTCCTTTAAATCCAATCCTAAAAGCAAATATTTAGCAATTCCCCCATGAGCTCTTCTGTATATATTACTTTCATCTATTTTATTATCAAACGATTTTTTATTTTCAATAATTTCTTTATTAAAAAGAGGATCATTAATGACATCAATTGGATTTGAATTTTTTTCAATTAATACAATAATTCTATAAATTTGTGTGAGTCTTTGAGTAAAACTTAAGCCATATACCCAATCAACAATAATCTTTCTTTCTATTTTTATTAAAAATTCAAGAATGAACTTCTCATCATTATATTTTATACAATAGATTATTAGGGCTGACATCCAATCATTAAATGGTAAAAAATCCCTCATTAAAGATATTAAATTAGAATATCTGACATCATTTTCTGTTTTTCCCGTGTTAATTTTAGCGTCGATAATTTTGTCTTGGTATACTTTCCATACTTTTTCTAAATATTTAATAAAGTTTTCGCCTAAAAAGTCAGGTTCTTTTTTGAATATCAATTTCTTATACTCATCATATATATTTTCTCGAGCTTTTTGCTTAATTTTAATATTTCTTATAAATCTGATTAAAATATCAAGTCCTCCTTCCTCTTCCATAGTCTCTTCAATATCTTCCCAAATTCGTCTATATTTTTCATGTTTAGATTCTGTTATTTTCCCAAAATTAATGCTTTTAAGTAAATCAGCATTGGTAAGTTTCATTCCTCTAGTATTAATTACATTAAAAAGTCTAAAAGCAGAAGATAAGGTATGGGTCTTTACAACTACTAAAACAACCTTTTGTGAAAGATAAGCACTGAATTTTTCAACCAACTCTAAGTCAAAATCTTTAATATCCTTATTATAAAAACAACTTTGGTATATGCTAATCGCATCTTTTATATTATTTTCAGCATTCCTTTTAATATCTTTTTCAATTAACGAAAGATCGCTAGTACCACCGCCCATAAGAACAAATTTTTCAAAAAAATCTTTCTCTTTTTCTCTGATCATAATACGAATGCTTTCAGGTGTGCCTTTAATTTTATTTGCCTTCTGATATATGTATTCTTGCATTGTGTTGCGAGTTTCACTATTCTTCGTAATATCTCTAATAGTCGCCATTAATATTGCTAAAGATATCAAGCGCTGTTGACCATCAATAATAGAAAATTTTCCTGATTTATCATCTTTTATGCCTTTTGTCACTAATATTATAGCACCTAAAAAATAAGGTTCGTAATCAATAATTTTTGTTCCATGCTTTAGTTCATTATTTTGGAGAGAATCATTAATATCATCAAATAATTGCTGAAAATTATCTTCTTCCCAAGAAAAAGGTCTTTGAAAGATTGGAATTTCAAATAAGAATTTATCGCTAAACAAATCTTTAATATAATAATGATTAGCATCGATTTTTTCAATTATGGTTTCTGTCATCGAAAATTAACTCTTTAAAAATTGTCATCTTAGATAGTATTTGATAATAATAATTGTTATTATAAATTATTTAAGTTTTAATTTGGAACCTATTTGGGACTAAAAAACACATTCCCTAAAAAATCCTTAACATCCACCACAGAATTATTGGGTATATGCATAAATTCATTTTTAAAAAGCT
Organism: Promethearchaeia archaeon; assembly: GCA_029856105.1. Classification (GTDB taxonomy): domain Archaea; phylum Asgardarchaeota; class Lokiarchaeia; order Sigyniarchaeales; family SOKP01; genus SOKP01. The sequence continues at coordinate 46,983 of JAHQWH010000035.1, forward strand.
ATTTTATTGAGACACGCCCATTTCAGTTGTAAATGTTCTAATTCTTTTTTAAAAGTTTTTAGAAATGTAAAAATAAAAAAAGGGTAGTGAATATTTTAAAACACTGAATAAATTCCATTATTTCATAAGTTTCAGAAAATCTTCATATTTCTCCGAATCTAATTCACCAAATCCTCTTAATATTGGATTAAAAAAATTCTTTGAGATTTCAATTTTATACTCTGGATTATTTAATTTTATTATTTCTTCTAAGATTTGCTAAAGACAATTTAATAAAGATTATAATGTTATTTTAACTAACAAAATTCTAAAATCTAGAATTTAATTCAGGGCAATAAAAATACATAAAAAAGATGTAAATTGAGAGAGATCACACATAAAGGTTTAGCTCGATTAGTAGGATTATACGGATCTCATGCTATAGATTCCGATAACTTGCAAATACTCGTGTCTAAATCAGTACAACCGGACGAAATAGAAAGAGAGGGGTTACGCAAGGGTATGTTCGAAGCGGTAATGACCTCAATCAGATGGTTTGCTGACCATACTGATAGAGCGAAGGAATTGTCGATCCAAAACATTAATAAAACCTCTGAAGCTTATAATTCTGGTGATCAGTCTTGGTCTCGTTGGCTCGGATGGGTTTTTCATTTTATTACTGATTGGGCAACGCCGTACCATTCTTTAAAAACAATGTCTAAATATATTTTAGACTCAAAAAGTGATATATTTAATAATGAGTCTGAAAAGGGTGGCGTGTCTTCTTGGACTAGATTATTTGAGAAATTTCTTAACGCTGTCAAATTCAAAGCAGAACATGACAAGTTTGAAAATATATGCGAAGAACGTTGGCAGCAAAACTATTCTATTATTAAAGACAATTTTATCAAATTCAAGGAAAATAGCATATCTTTCGTAGATTTAGAAATATTTAGCGAAAAAATGGATGGATTACGGGCTAAATACGAGAATAAACTCCTTGATTGGATTACAGATTGCTCGGATCAAGAATTTTCACTGTATATGACGGATATAGCAAAAGTAATGGATGTTGCCTGCCGGATAGTTTTAGGATAAAATTTAAAGATAATTCTTTAACCTTCTCGAATTGTAGCATTTCTAACTTTTTGAAATCCAGCCTGTTTTATTTTTATTTCTTTAAAAATTCTTTATAAACATGTTTATAAATTAGATATGCTGTTCCTAGACCAACTATAGCACAAATGATAAATAAGAGACCTATAATAAAAGATCTTTCTAATAGTATAGCTGTTGTTTCTGGTAAAGGATCAATTGGATTATTCCAATTGCGTTCCTCATGGAATATGAATATTTACCGTTTACAAATCTAACGGGACGCCCCTTATATAACTATTTAATGAAAAATAGTAAAAAGAAAAATGTAGGGTATAAAACCCTTGAAGACAATCGAATATTTATTCAAACCGTTCTAAGCACATACGAGTAAAAATTTAAATTCTTTGATCACCTAAAAGGCATTATACCCTAAATTAAGTCAAAGTCTTATGTTTTTTATTTACCTAAAATCTAATAAAGCATTATGTAAATAATTTCATTATAGGAAACGAAGAGATAGAAAACCAAAGAAACCTAATTAAATGCATAATATATAAACAAAAAAAGATTTAAATGGTAATCTCTAAGGAATTAAAAAGAGAACTAGATAAACAAGTAAAGAATTTAATCAATGTTTTTAAAAAAGAATTTTTACTAATTAAAAGTAGAGCGGAATACAACGATGATAGAAGCGTTTATTTTATAAGTTCAAAGAAAGGGCCACCAACTAAATTCTTTTTTGGAGAGGAGGAGGAAGAAAAAGATAACTTTCCCAAAGACATGCGTGAATTCGTTTCAGTTATTTATAATTCTGACAAAATTGTTATTTCAATTAATTATAAGGAAATTTATCAAGGTGGATTTTTTCGTACAACACCAAAAATATTCCTAAAAAACCTGAAGTTTTATGAAAATGTAGTTATGCAAATTGCTCGGCACGAATACGGTCATAGTTTTTTGAATAAATCAGATTTTGACGCGTATCCTAAGATAGTTAGGACTTTTCTAAAAGAAATTAATTGTGATGATATCTTTGAGGTACCTGAAAGTCAAATGGAAGATCTAAAGGAAAGTTTTAAGAACTCTGATTATGGAAAGACTGATAAATTTTTAGAAACTATTCAGCTTAATTTTGTCGAGAAGATTTTAAGAGAATTTCATGCAGATTACTCAGTTTGTAATAGAATTGATAGTTCCACACCGACGGAGGCTTTAAACTTATCTCTCTTTGCTTTTCAAGAAGGCTTAAGAGATCTTCCCAAATGGGAAGCTGATTTTTATTCAAGCGATAATTTTGGTGTAAAAGAATTGAGTAATTATTTCTTCTTTTTATTAATTCTTACTCAAATTTTTTTTGTCTATAACGCGTGGAACATGCTCAAGGAAATCTTTAAAAAACATAATCTTGAAAAACTTTTAGGAGTGTTTCATCTGATTAATGGAATTTTAAAAAAAATTATTCTTATAAGCGAAAATTTTGATGGAATGAGAAAACATTTGTATGAGTTAGCTAAAATTTTAGATTCATTTCAATTTGAAAAACTTTTCTTCGAGAATGATCTGGATCAGGAAAAGTTAGCTTTAATAAGAAATTATATTCAAATCCTAAAAATTAAATCTCATCGGGGATAGGCAAGGTAAACGGTATGAACAATTACAAAAAAACGCTAAAAAACAGACGTGATCATTATGTGCAACAAGCATATTTAAGAAATTTTTCATGTAATAAGAAAAAAACGCATATATGGATGATGGATAAGAGGGAAAAGAAAATTTTCAGAGAACCTCAAAAGATTAGAGAGTGTGCCCAATATCGACTTTTTTATCCTATTGAATTAGAAGAGTGGTTAGCTAAAAACATCGAAAATGATGGAATAAGTGCTATTAAAAAATTATTATATTATCAAGATTACGATAAACTTTCTAATTTTGACAAGGAAAAATTATTTGAATGGCTTTATACGCAATATATTCGAACACCTGCTTTTATCAGTCTAACCATAGATTTATTTAACAAAATGTTAAGTCAAATATCTCAGAGGAAAGAATTTCTTTTACCTAAGGATATTTTAGAAGTATACAAATCAGATAATCCAGATATACAATCATTGAAGAAATACTATTATCGAATTGTAAAGTTAATATTTGAGAGTATTCAGAAAAAAACGCTGTATGATTACACTTGGTTGGAAAAAGAGTGGATATTGTTTAAAAATAAGACTTTACTTCCTTATTTTACTTCGGATAATCCTGTAATATTATGGAAGGCTGGAGACAAACACATTCACAGTAAAACTGAGTTCAAGTGGATTGCAAGTAAATACAAATTTCTTCCCCAATCGTTTACTATTAGTCTTGAACGAGGAATTATGTATTTTGTAACATTAAATCCCTATACTTTATTACTTTTAAGCGAGGATAATCCGTTTCAGACATCAATAATAGAACAAAGAAAAGTTTCCCAAATATTTAATATGAATAAAATGATAACTGCGCAATCAAATAGATTTATATTTTCTAATGAAAACTTCTTTGAACACGCGTTCAAAACTATTGAAGAAATACCTGAATGCGTTTCAAAAGGTAAGAGGATTGACAACGCTAGGGAAGAAACCTTGGATTATGAAATATTCGAAGTTAAAAATAAGGAATTATTGGAAAAAATAATTAAACATTATGACGAAATTGATGACGAAAGAAAAGAAACAATCTTTGATTCTGGTTTTAACCTATGATAGATTATCTTGACTAATCAAATAAAAATAAGACAAAAATTAATTAAAATTGATTATTTTCGACATTGAAGTAAAGATTTAAATTTTGTCGGTATGATTATTATGTCGAGACGTTTATAGAAAGATCTATAAAAATAATATTTTAGCTAAATTACTGAATGCACTCAAAACAAAAGGTGTAAGAAATGAACAAGGAGTTAATCTACAAAATATGTATTTTTGGAGATAGAAATGTTGGAAAAAATTCATTAA
>JAHQWH010000037.1 GCA_029856105.1 Promethearchaeia archaeon
GGATACTACGAGTTTCTATGCGTTCATACGCCTGGACATACTCCTGGTTCAATATCTATCTTGATCGAAATTGAGAATACTAGAATTCTATTTGGGCAAGATATTCACGGCCCTTTTTATGATAGTTTTGGCTCCAATTTAGTAGATTATCAAAAATCAATGCAAAAACTTTTAGATTTAAAGGCCGATATTTTATGCGAAGGTCATTTTGGCGTAATAAAACCAGCTAGCGAAGTAGAACGCTACATTACAAATTACATGGAAAGTAATCGGCCTTAAAGGATTTTACATTCTTGTCAAAAATGTAAAATCATAACGTATTCCTAATTTTAATTATATTATTGATCTCAATTCTTTTAAAAGGATTTATTTTTTAATAGAAATAATATTTTAATACCGAAAATTTTGCGTTTAGGAGATTTTTTTTGATAAATGATTTCTTTGAATCGTTTAAACAAGCTAGAAGAATGTTTGAGTACGACTATATCTTTATAGATGGAATATTTCTTGCGATATGGCTTGCATTTTTGATTAAATATAAAAAATGGGCTCCAATCAAATTTGGAATAATTACAGGATTTTTAATATATACCATTGATGCAATAGCGTGGTTCAATATACCTGCAGGTTCTACCTACTCTTCTGGCACGTTTATAAGAGAGTATTGGATTGGAGGAATATATATGCCTCGCCCCCTAGGAGATTATTTTTGGATTAAATTTGGGGCAGATTTTATGATGACTTTTTCTTACTCGATGTTTGCATTTAGCTGGCTATGGATAATGTTTGAAAATTTTGTAAAGAAAAATAAAAGAGAGATTGTCTTATTTACATCGCTCTTTTTTGGATTTTGGTTGCTAACACCCTTTCTATCTTTTTGGCTTCCGATAGATAATACAATAGTCGATACTGTTAGATATATGGATACTCAAATAACAATTTGGATTGCTAATGTAGTGATTGGTTATTTCATTTTGTTTTTAATATATGGGACAAATAATTTTAATAGTAAAAATCCTAAAATAATCTTGTATGTAATGATAATAGGATGTTTAGAATCTTTTTTTATGGAATTTCCTCTTTTAATATCAGGTATTCGGCCTACTGGTATACTGTTCCTATTTTTTGAAGTATTAATTTTGTTTAATCAGGGCGCTCCATACCTATATATTCTATATGATAAAGTAATACCATGGCTTAGTCTTAAAGTTAAAAAAGATCAATTAAAAGAAATAGAATTAGTAATTGCAAGAAAAAAATAGAATTAAATCAATAAAACAGATTTAAACTTTTATTATATTTTACTTTTAATCAATTTTATATTGCTCTTAAGAATTTTTGCTAAAGGTATTTTTCCTGAACCGCTCTGAGTAAGCGTATTCAACGCGTCTTCATGAATTTTTAAGGCTTCCACAAAGGATTTTTGTTCTAAATACGTTAATCCCAATTTATATTGACTATCTGCTATTCCCTCGCTGTTTTCAATCTCCTCGAATATTTTAAGAGCTTTACTACAGCTTTTCCACGCATCCGTATATTTCCCTTGATTGAGATAAGTTAAACCTATATTATTAATATATTGAGCTTTCTTCTTCTTATCATCGTTTTCATCCGCTATTTTCGAAGCCTCCTCGAAACGTTTTAACGCAACGGGATAATTATCTTCGTCTAAATATATCAATCCTATGTTGTTAAGACTTTCTGCCTTTCTAGAAAGATTGTTTAACTCTTCGTCTATTTTTAAAGATTGTTCAAAAGTTTTTAAAGCGTCAAGGTACAATCCTTGGTCGCGGTAAATCATAGCTGTGTTATAGAGATTTTCAGCTCTCTCATTTGATGGGCCTAAAACTTTAAACAGTTTTGTTCCTCGATCGTACCACTTAAGAGCCTGGTTATAATCCCCTCGATCTTGATACACTAACCCAATTTTATTTAAACAATATGTTTTACCGATCAAGTCTCCTCTATTATCAAATAAATTAAGAGCGAGATTGTAACGTTTAAAAGCATCTTTATATATGCCTTGCTCGTGGAAAATAACACCTACTTTACAAAGAATTCGTGCTTTCCTGTCATCGTCATAAATTTGTGTGGATATCTTAAGAGATTCTCTATACCACTTCAATGCTTCAGGATAGTTATCTAACTTTTGATAAATTGATCCTATGCTTTCAAAACAATCAGCATCACCTTCAAGGTTCTCAATTTCATCGAATAATTTATAAGCATCTTCGTACCACTTTAGAGCCTCATCGAAATGCTCTTGAACTCTATAAATGTCCCCAATTTTACGTATAATTGCAGCTTCGTTAGTTAAATTGCCTAGTTGTTCTTCTATTTCTAACGCTTCCCTATATTTTTTTAATACTTCATTGTATTTCTTATGAACCAAGAAAACATTACCAATACATAGAAGCCTTTGTGCTTTCCCTCTCGTGTTTCCTAGTTGATCGTCAATTCTTAACGCTTCTTCGTACATTTTTAACGCTTCTGAAAAACGATCCTCGTCATAATAGATATCCCCTATACTTGTGAAGATATTCGCTTTGGTTTCAAGGTTTCCCATACTTTCTGAAACATAGATTGCTTCGTTATAATGTCTTAAAGCTTCTGGATAATGCTTTTGGGCTTGATATATTTCGCTAATAATAATAAGTATTTGAATTTGTTCGTCGAGATGACCTAATTCATCCGCTATCAGTAAAGCTTCTTCGTAACGTTTTAAAGCCTCAACATAATCCCATTTTTCACGAAATATATCGCCTATAATATTAAGACAGAGTGCTTTTTTGTGTAGGTTTCCAATTTGTTCAGCTATTTGAACTGCCTCGTCAAATACCTTTAAAGCTTCATTATCTTGTCCTAAATAATGGTAGTTAATACCAATTAAATGAAGACTTTCAATTCTCCCTTCCATATTATTTTCTTGATTGAAGATTTCAAGCGTTTCTTCAAATTTTTCCATAGCCTGAGAATACATACCCTGATCTTGGAAAATTGATCCTATCTTGTTAAGTAATTCAGCCTTTTTCCCTTTTTTACCTAATTTATTAACGATGTCTAGAGCGTTGCTATACCTACTCAAAGCCTCTTTGAAGTTTGCTTGTTCGGCATAGAAAATTCCAATATTTTTCAAAGTGTCAGCATTTCCTTCAAGGTTTTCTGTTTCTCCATAAATTTCAAGAGCTTCTTGAAAATTTCCAAGTGACTCTAAAAACTTTCTTTGGTCTAGATAAATTTGTCCTATGACATTAAGAGTGGAGGCTTTGCTGTTTAAATCTTCAAGGCTCTCAAATATCTCTAATGCCTTTTCAAATCGTCTTAAAGCTTTTAGATACATTTTTTGCTCTTTATATATAAGCCCTGTTTTTTTTAACACACCTACTTTCCCTTTAAGGTCTCCTACTTGATCAAAGAGTTTAAAAGAATCTTCAAACCATTTTAGAGCTTCAGAATATTTATTTTGATTTTGGAAAATTGTACCTATTTGGTTTGAGAAGTTGGCTTTTAACTCGAGATCCCCCAAGTTTTCAGCAATTTGAAACCCATCCTCAAAATAATCTAAAGATTTGATGTAATTCCACTGATCTCTGTAAATTATCCCTAAATTATTTATAGAATCCAATTTCCCTTCATTATTTTTTAACCGATCATAAATCTTCAAAGCTTCGTTACACTTATCCAAACCATTTAGAGAATCGCCCATTTCATGAAATATACGGCCTAAGAGATTAAGGATTTCTGCTTTATCTTCAAGGTTTTCCAATTGCTCGTTAAGTTTCAAAGCTTCATTAAAATATTTAAGTGCCTCGTTAAAATTCTTTTTTGAATAGTAAATTTTCCCAATTTGTTTGTAATTAATAGCTTTTTCCCTAAGATTTTCAAGCCTATCATTAATTTTAATTGCAGCTTCGAAATACTTTAGAGCATCCTGATACTTTCTTTGATATTGATAGTTAATACCAATATGTTTGTACAGTTTAGATTTTTCATTAAAATCTTTAATTCGCTCGTTTTCCTTTAAAGCAAATTCGAAATTTTGTAAGGCCTCAGAATAATTTTTCTGAGCTTGGTGAATTAGGGCAATATATTTAAAAATTAAAGTTCGTTGAGGAAAGGTTTTTATTTTTAGTTGAACTTGTAAGGATTTACGCAACCATTCTAAAGCGTCTTTATAATTTGATTGAACGTAGTTGATAATTCCCATTTCCATAAGAGCAATTGTTTTCCATTGGTTATTTGCCGAATCTTCACTTATCCGAAAAATTCTTTCTAAACACCTTAAAGCATCGGTATAGTTTTTAGTCTCAAAGTAGATTTTATTAGATATAAATAACTTAGTTAATTCGTTGGGTTCATCAATGTTAGTTTTAAGCCATTCCATTAGGTCAATAATAAATTTGTCTTTGCTTAGTTTTTCTTTTTCTTTAAAGAATTTCTCAAGAAATTTGGAAGTATTCACGTTTAATCGAAAAACATTGACAGAATCATTTAATTGCTTAATTTCTAACAAAGATTGATCCAATTTATCTAGTTTTTTAAGATCACTACTCTTTTGTGAGCCAAATTCGTAGAGGTCTTCTTTTGATCCTCCGTCTGAAATGTGATTTATCCAGATTAAATTTTTTAAATTTTTCATTATTTTAAGGGTCGACAAAAGGTCGAAATCATTTTTACCAGAATAACCAATTATAATAAGTGAACGATCTTTTGAAATTTTATCTAAGAATTGTGCTTTATAGGGCTCTAATTGGACGATGTTACTCTCCGTTTGATTCAGTCCAATTAATTTTAAAGTATTGATAAACGATTTTCTCGTATCTTCACCAGTGATCATGTTTCTATGAGAACTATGAATTTTATAAACGGGTATCTTTCCATTTTTATACAACTTTTCTGGGTCACTGAATTTTTCGTAATCTTTCTTAGTTATTACAGGAACTATCTTCTTCTTAGGAACATTAGATTGTAGCAGAGCGTATTCTAATAGAAAATCGAAGTTACTTGTAATGATAAAATGTCCATTTTTAATCATTTCAGCTAGAACAAAATGCTCAAGATTGGGTTTATCGCTTTCTGTAAAAAAGTTAAGAAATCGAAAATCGTCCTCAATAGATTTGTGAATAATTCCTACTAAAACTTCAAACCTCAAATTCTGTAATTTCAAGATTGTTTCGATCTCAGAATTAGCACAGGAAAGCTTAATTAGTGCCTTCATCGTATCATTAGTTGATGGTACTTGAGAAGGCGCCTCAACTGAAGCTCCCGCACCTACTAAAAAAGTAAGCTTTTCGTCTGATTCGAATAATTTTGTAACATTAAAATTTTTTGACTTTTTAATTGAACTCATATATTCGCACCTATAAATTTAAAAATTAATGCTTATGTAAGATTGTAACTCCAATCACGCTTAAAAAATTTTGCGTCATATTTTGAAAACAATGTTAAATATTTAATTATTGAAATTAAAATTTGAAGAAATTCTTGATCTCTTCGTGAATTTTTTCAACCTCTTCTTCTTGAATAATTTCGTGATCCATGTTTTCAATAATTACGAGGTCTAAATTGTTTATTGAGTCTTGAACAATTTCAGTAATTTCATTAACAGGAGTAATTTTATCTGAATCGCCAATTATTATTCTTAAAGTTTTACAGTTAAGTTGTTTTAACACTTCTTTGATTTGGTAACTCTTGTTTTTTAATTCGTTTTTAGTTTTCTTAATAAACTCATCTACATTTTCTATTCCCTTTACATTTCCGGGAAGAAATTGGTTTATATATCTCAAAGATTTTGAGAAATCAATATGATTCGAGTGTTTTTCTAAATTAATAATTGGACTTATTAACAACATTCTATTTAAAACCTTTATTTTTGAACTTAGAATGAGCGCTACATACGCTCCAAAATCGTGAGCAAGAAGATTTACGCTGTTTAAGTTAAATACATTTCTTTCGGCCATTTTTCTGACAAATTCGATAATTTTGATGGAATCTGACACTTGAGATGTTATAGATACTTCCCCTTGACTAGATCTATATCCTCTGAAATTAAATACCAGAAAGGAATAACCCATGTCTAAAAGATATTGGTGGTCTTTAACGATTTCTTTTAACGCAAATAATTGTGGGAATCCGTGGAAATAAATTATTAATGGATAAGGTTTGTGAAAAGTTGCTGGAGGAAAATAAAGCATACCTTTAAATAATTGATTTTGGTTATGTATTTCAACCTCAGATACCTCGTATATGCCATCATATTGTTTTTCTTTAAATTCCAGTATTTATTCACCATAATATAATAAAAAAATTTATCTAATTTATTTAATAGTGTCAAATATTAGAATAATTTTATAAATTTCGGATACCATTAAAATGAGATTTGAAGATTGGCACACGCATAACTCACTTTGTCGGCATGCAAAAGGCTCAATTGAGGATTATGTTAAAAAGGCTGTTGAACTTAATTTAGGCGTTATTGGAGCGAGTGATCATTTTCCTTACGGGTTTTTAAGCTCAGAAATATCATCTCTTGATGATATACCTTATAAAAGGTATGCAATGACCTTAGATGAAGTTGAGAGCTATATTTTAGAATTAGAGCATCTCAAAGAAAAATACAAGAACAAAATTCAAATAAAAACCGCTTTTGAAATTGATTATTTTAAGAATCAAGAACATGTTATTAATCGATATCTTAAAGATTACATCAATAACCTTGACTACATTTTAGGATCTGTTCATGTTTTGTTTGGAAAGGCAGGTATTTTTGCTTTTGATGATGGTCGCTTTCTAAATAAGTATAAAGTTTACGATAATAACGATGAGATTTATCTTGAATTTTACAACACCCTACAAGATATGATTAAATCAAAGAAATTTGATTTTGATATTGTAAGTCACTTTGATTTACCCAAAAAGTTCGATAAAAGGGCTGAAACCTACAATCTTATTATGGAAAAAGTAGTAGAAACTCTTGAACTCGCAAAAAAGAGAGATTTAACCATTGAAATTAATTCTAGTGGTTTGAGGAAAAAGATTAGAGAACAATATCCAAGCGTTGAGATTATTGAAAAAATGTATGAGTTAGATATCCCCGTTTTGTTAGGTTCAGATGCACACCAAATTGATGAAATAGCTTATAAATTTAAATATATAATTGATTTATTAAAAAATATTGGTTATAATCAGCTTGCACATTATAATAAAAGAAAAAGAACATTTATAGAAATTTGATTAAAATATGAGATGTTTTTGTACATCAGATAAAGACCACATAAAATTAAAAGCTTTATTCAATTTTCCGTGAGCGTAGCCATCCTTCCATAACTAAGCTCCGTAGCAATCTTTGATGTTTAGAGTCTCTTGTATGGATAACTAAATTGTTATCTTCGTTTTTTCCAATAATTGAAAAAAGTAATTCCTCTCCATCACGATCGATAACAAATCTATCTTTCTGTTCGTATAATCTTATTGATATATTATCTAGACTTCCAAATTCTTCTAAAAGTTCAGCATCATCTTCAAGACTGGGGTCAATTGAACAAGAGACCTTCATATTGACAGACGATCGTACCTCATATAAATGTAGCTCCTGCAAATCCTTTATATCGGGAACGGCAATAGTTATATTGTGTAGGGCTTTACTTAGTATATCTCTCATTTTTTTCAGAATATCTGTCTTAGTAATTTCTATGTCTGTTAAATCTATAATTTTAGGTCCAGATACCGAAGCAAGGTTATTTCTTAACTTCTCATTTTCCGATTCTAGCGCTTCTAAATCTTCATCTGCTTTTTCTAATTCTCCATTTAAGATATTGAGTTTTTCCTGAAGTTTCTCGATTTTTTCGTCTTTTTCCATTAAAAGATTTTTCTCAACCGTAGAAGAAGCCAACTCTTTCAATTGTTCCTCTTTTATGCTGATTGATTTTTCTAAAGTCTTGATTTTCTCGTTTTTAATTTTTAAAGAATTGTGGAGTGTTTCAACTTGTCCATTTTTTAAATCCATTGAAGATTTGATGGTTTTTATTTGATCATCTTTAAGGCTTAGAGAACTCTTCAAATTTTCAATAAGATCATCTTTAATTTTCAATTTAAGGTCAAAATCTTCGAACTTTTTCAATCCTTCTTCTATTGATAAAAGTCTTTCCCGCAATTCGTTAATAATCTTATCTTTTTGTTTTAGTTCCTCTTGTAGATTGGCTATATAATCTTTGTTTGCCTCAGTAAGGTTGTTTAATTCATCCATCTTAAAATACTAGAATTTTTTCTCTATTTTATGAATAATAATAAAAGAATTACTTTTTAATTCTTAGCTAAATATT
>JAHQWH010000038.1 GCA_029856105.1 Promethearchaeia archaeon
CTTAATTAAAGAATAAAACTCCTATATTTAATATTAGGAATTAATTCATTAAATTTGAAATAATTATGGCAGAATTTTTATATTGGTTTATCTTAATCGCAATTTCTTATTTCCTTGTATTATTTAGTTATATGCATTTTTCATATAAAAAGGAAGTTTTTAACAATTTTTTTGGGTTTGGCGCTTTATTTTTGACTTTTACTGTAATTATAATCGTAGAAATTCTAATGTTTCAAGACATAACGCTTTATTCTGATACATTACCAATCTTCTCCCTTGCGTTAGGGCTCCCTATACTCATAATTGGGGCAATTGTTTTAATATCAACGCTTTTTCTGTTTCTTTTTAAGATAGTTTTTAAAAACAAAGATTTATCAAAATTTTGGGATTCGTTAGAGGAAAAGACAAGCAAGAGAAGTAAACTTAGGGGAGATACATACAGAAAAATCCCTCATGTTTTAATTTTTGTAGGTTTGTTTGTGGTATGGTATTTAGGCGTTGATTTTGTGAGAAACCTTTCAGGCTCAATTAGTGGGATGATTCCGGATGATAACAATATGTTTGGCTTGTTCTTACAAATATTAATTGAGCCAAATAGTATTAGGGAGGTTTTATTTTCTTTAGGTTGGTTTTATTATCTAATATTTTTCTTTTTCTATGGTTTTTGCTTTATTATATTAGCAAATGAACTAACTCGAAAAGTTAGATTCTTTGCTTTTCCCTTTAACTTTCTCAGCAATATTTTACTCTGTGAAGAAGAAAAAAAAGGTTATGGTACCTACCTCTATTTTGCAATCGGTCAGATGGTTGCTGCCTTACTTACTCCACCTATGGTTTTTTTAACAATTTTAGGAATTAGCTCTATAGCAGATTTAGCAACGAGCCAAATTGGTATAAGATTCGGTAAAAATAAAATTAGATGGAATAAAGAAAAATCTTGGGAAGGTTCAATAGCCGGAATAATCGCATGTTTTATAATATGCTTCCTTTTTGTTGGATTTTATTGGGCGTTTATTTTTACTTTTGCATTCTTACTTTTTGATATTTTCACTAATAAGCCAATTGATATATCCGATAATTTATTAATCCCTATTGGAAGTAGCCTTATATATTTGTTTATTAGGTTTTTTTTTAATTTCGATTATTATACAATTATTTTAAATTGGATTTGAAGACCTTGAAAAGAAGTTTCGGGACGGTTTCTGATTAATTAATTCACAATAAGTAAAAATATTTAAATTATTCGACTTTAATGATTAAAAATGTATTATTTACCAACCTCTTTGATTTTTATTGGTTATTCAATTATAACTTTTATCTATGTATTTAAGAACAGAAGAGAGAAGATACAAAAACATTTGTTTTTTAACGAACTATTAATAGTTCTGCTGCTGTTAATGGCAGGAATTCTATTTCCATTTATGTTTCAATTTCATTCACCTCAATTAGCAAATAGCACATTGAATTTTTTGTGGTTTTTTACTTCTACATTTTTTTTAATTGAAATGGGAGTTTGGAGCGTTTTTTTGATTTATAACGCAATTATTTCAAAAAGAAACCCTGAAATTATGGCAGAAAGAGATTATGGTATTTATTGTGAAGAAGTGAATAATAGGTGGGTTGACGATTTTAAGAGCGAATTCGGGAGGAAGTTTCTACATTTATTAGCAACAATTATAATATTTTTCTTTTGGTCGTTAGGAACCATTCTTGATAATTTAGGCTTTTTAAGTCAATTAAATTTGGATAATTATAGCTTTTCTTACTGGTTAATAATCACGTTAGGATATGGGTTTGTAATTATGTTCCAAATTGCTGATCTATCTCGATTAAATAAATTTTATATTTTGCCTGAGTGGGCTAAGCGTTGGCTGTTAGCAATGAGGCCAAGTGAACTTGATACTTTTTTAGCATCAACTCCTTTAGTTTTATCTTTGATACCCTTCGTTTTTGCACCATTTCCTATTTTAGCATCTGTTGCGTTAATTACAACGGGAGCTGACGGGGTAGCATGTCTAATTGGAAAAAAATATGGGACGCACAGGCTTAAAAAAAATTCTAATAAAACAATAGAAGGTTTTATCGCTGGAGGTATTACTACGTTTTTAATTGTCTTTATAGTTATGAATATATACCAATTCTGGATGCCTATAAGTTTAATAAAAATCTTATTAATGTCTTTCGTATCAGTAATTTTGTTTTTATTAATAGACTTCTATATAGAGCATGTGTCCGATAATATCTTAAATCCTATATTAACAGGATTGGGCATGTGGTTAATCCTATTATTATAGCTAATCTTTGTAAGCTTACCCACCAAAATAGAGATACAAAAAAGAGATATCATCTCCATCTTTTAAAACGGTTTTTAAGAAATTCTCGTCCCTATAACTTCTACCATTTATGATTATTGAAAGAAAGGAGCTAAACTCGTCCCTTTTTTTTTTATCCCAGAGTAGTTCGTAGAATTTTTCGCCAAAATGTTCTTTAAAAAATTCTAATAATTCTATAATTGTTAATTCATTCTCAAAATTAATAATTTGGTTTGTGTCCTTAGTAATTTCGTTAAAAGGAGGTTCAAATCTAAATTTTAAAGTAATCAACTTATCATTCTCTCCTATAATTTCATAATCTCTTTAGATTTTAAAATAAATTTGAATATAAAATATTGTTGGTAATTTTATATAAAAAATTATTATTTATTCATATATCATCGATAAATATAATCGAATTTAATCGAATTTTGATGTAGTTTAACAATAATATCATTTTGTTAAAGTTTTAACAATAATATTATAATACTTTAAAATTAACATGTTAAGTGAATATTTAAAGGTTTAAAATTATGGCTCAAGTTATATTTATTTCCAAAAAAACAGTTCGAGACGCTTGGCTTTCAGCTGTGGCTCAAGTTTTATATAATGGCGACGATATTAAAACAGAATACGATAAACAAAAAGATCCTCCATCTAAAGATGCTACTGTATTAATAGAAATAAAAGATCCTATAAGTAGTCCGATTATGCGTAAAGATAAAGTAATGAAAATTAGATCAAAGTATGGAAACTCTTTTGAAGTATATGGTTGTATGGCAGATACTTTTTTAATCGGATCGATCCAAAGTGGCTACATTGAAGAAATTATGGAGGGAGTAAACGATCATTATATCTGGGATTCTGGCGTGAGCTTTCCGTATTCTTATCACGATCGAATATTTAATTATTCTCCCTATTCTCTTGAGGATTCTATCCATGTTAATTACGATTTAGAATTGGTCGATAATGATTTTGTCAAAAAACACCAAAAACTATTGAAGTCAGATAAGGTCCAGACATCTGGCGAATCGAATATTTGGAAAATGAAGAACCTTGTAGAATTTGATTTAAATAAAAAAATATCAGAGCAAGTTGGAATTCAAAAGATACCAATTGAAGTAATTAAATTCCCAAAAATAGATCAAATTGAATATATAATTAAAAAATTGAAAGAAAAACCTTATTCGCGCAGAGCTCAAGCAATTACATGGCGTCCGCTTGTTGACCCCTTTCATATAGACCCTCCCTGCCTTCAGAGAATTTATATGCGAGTTAAAGATGACAAATTATTAATGCAAACAACTTGGAGGAGCAGAGATTTATTTAGAGCGTGGGAGGCAAACGTAAATGGAATGATTCGAATTCAGAAATATGTTGCTGAACAGCTCGGGGTAGAAACTGGTCATTACTTAGATTTTAGCAATTCTCTACATATTTATGGAAATACGATTTCTGAAGTTAAGGACATGTTTGAGCGCATGAAAAATAGAGGAGAACAATTTCCCGATGAAGTAATTGAAATAATGGAAAATAGTAGTTAGCTTTCAAAAATTTTAGGAAAAATTTTCCTTGTATTTTCTAATATTTGGTTTTCTAACTCAATTACCGGAATTTCTTTTAATTTTGATATAGTGTTTAAAACATCTCTTATCATAGCGGGTGTACCAACTTTTCCTGTATATTTCACTGGACCATCGCTTTCTAGAAGTAAATGTTCTTTATCCACATTTAAAACCGTTTTTTTTACCAGTGGAGAATAGTTAAGAGCAGGTGTAATAGAAAAGAAATATCCTCTATCTATTCCTTTTTTTAAAAAAACTTCTGGCCCTGAATACCAATGAATATTGATATTGGGGATTTTGTAAGAGGGTAAGGTATCAAAAACTAATTTTTCGGCTCCCTTTGTGTGAAGATTAACAGGGAGTTCCAAATCTTGAGCGAGCAACAACATTTTATCAAAGATTGTCTTTTGAAGAGGATATAGCTCTTTATCTTTAACGAAGTAGTGATCTAGACCAATTTCTCCAATAGCGCATATGTTTTGTTTGTTTGTTTTTATTAAGTCAATTATTGAATCTAGTTGTTGTTCTATTTTCTTGTTCATCTTTACTTCTTCAGGATGAATTCCTAATGAGGCAAAAACCTCATTATATTGGCTGGCTATCTCTAAAACTCTTTCTTGGCTTATGAAACTCATTGCGACAGCGATTATTTTCTCAATCCCAACATCGCGTGCATTCTTAATAACTTTATCAATTGTTAAATATAGATTAATATGACAATGGACATCAATTAGAATTTTAATCACCTTTATTTAATTAAAATAAGGATTAGAAATAAATTTATATTACATTCGGTTAATTTCAGCTCTTAAATGAACAATTTTCTTTACTAAAGCATATTTTCCTTTAGGGTATTCTTGAGTATCTAAATAACGCATTAATTGTTCTAATTCTTTTGTTAAGTAGTTTTTAATGTCTTCTTTCGTTACATTTCCTAAAATCTTAGGTAACGGCTCAAATTTCTCGACTCTTTTTATTCTTAAGTTTGAAATTGTTTTAGCTAACTGGGCTTGAAAACCTTTTGATTCGGAAGGATCGGCGCCAGCAAGCATATCTAATGAGACTTGTAAACCATTAATGAAGGATTCTAAATCCCTAATGTCAATTTTGTCTTCGTTCATAAAAATTTCTATAATCTAAAAATTTTCCACTTCTTATATCCTATATGGAGTATTTTTATATAAATTTCTTCATGTGGAAAAATTCTATTTAATATTTACAATAAAATCTATAGTGTTATTTATCCGAATTCTTTATATAACAATTCTGCAAGTGTTGAAAGTACTATATTTTTTAAATCTTTATCATGTAGTCTAATTTTATCAGAGAATTCAATTTGAATGGTTTGACTATTTTTTATTTTACTTGCCCCATATTTTGTAGTGATATAGCCCCCTGTCAAAACAAACTCTCTTCTTAAATGATGACCGGGAGCTATGGCTATATTTAAACTGTTAAACTTCTTTACTATTTTCCCCCGAATATTTTTACCCCAATCCCTTTTGGGGATAGAATTAGGATACAATGATTCTAAATTATTTGTTCCTAAAATTAATTCAACATCTCGAAATCCTTTTGGTCGTTTATCTTTTTCAAATCCGTGAATATCTATTAATACTGAACTGTTGAAAGTCTCTAAATTATATAAAATTAATTCTTCTATCTTATTATGGTAAAAATGATAAATTCTCTTAGCCAATTTTGATTCTTGATCAAATGCTTCAGATGAATTTCTATTAAAATCTATTTTTGCTCTATGGATTTTTGATATGATATAGGATGGCGTATTAAATTTAAAGACATTTTTAATCTTTTCAATTAACTCACTAGCTAATTTTATTGTATCCTTATCTATTCCATGGATCCCGTTAGTTCTCCGAGGAATATGGTCACATTTAGTTGTACCGCCGTGAGGGACTGAGATAATTATCGGAATTGATCCCCTATTATATTCAATACAATCTTTAATATTAACCATATTCAGTTTTTCCTTAAACCATAAAATCTATAGTAGAAAAAGAAAATAAATTATTAAAAAAATTGTTTTGTTAGAAATAAAAAGTTTTGCTTAAGTTATTGTAAGAGCGCGTAGTATAATAAACACAACAAGCCACAATCCAAAACCGATAATACCAAAAATATAATAAGCCCAAATGTTTTTATCTTTCACAAAAATCTCGTGACAAAAGAGCCAAGAAACTAAACTTCCGAGCATACCAATTATGATGTCTGCTGTAATATTTTGCCAACTGTCGGGCCGTCCCTCAAATTTCCATCCCAATCCAATGAATAAGAAATTCTCTAAAACTTCCCATAAAATTATACATGCGAAACTAAGAATAAATACAAAGAGTAGCGAGAAAATTGGAGTTTTACCATGTTTTTTAGGTATAGTATAGAACAGCGAAAAGAAAAGGAACAACCCTACACCAAAACAGATGTGGCCTATTGAATAAAAATCTAACCAAGCAAGACCTACCGTAGATGGGTCTGTAGCAATTAAATCTACAAATAACATTTTTATATCACTATGATGTTTTATTTGATTTTTTTGTTATGAATTAATTTAAAATATATTTTAAATACATAATAATAATTCACCAATATAATCTTATTTTGTGTTATATTTGCAATCAAAAATAGCTTTAATTGTTTTATATCAAAAACAAAACATTTATAGTTTTAACGCGTTAATTGGCGCCATTGAAACTGAACGCGAGTTAGACGACGTTAAGACTTATTTTATTCGTGGCTACGAAAACCTTATTAACGAGTTAGAAAAAATAATTCAAAATCATCAAAAAGTTGTAGTAGGAATTTCATTTTTTACAACTCAATTATGGGAGATTCTTGATCTAATTAAAATATTAAGGAAAAAATATAACCAACGAGCTTTATTTATCGCGGGTGGCCCGCATCCGACAGGAGATCCCGAAGGAACTCTTGAAATGGGATTTGATCTAGTTGTGAAAGGCGAAGGTGAGGAAACTCTAATAGAAATCCTTAAAAAGATTAAGAATGATGAGAGCGTTGATGATATAAATGGAATTGCTTATCTTGATGCTGGTAATAACTTTATACTAACTAAAAAAAGGCAATGGATCAATTTAGATAAATATCCTCCTTTGCCTGTTAAAAATGTAAGGTTTGGAGCAATTGAAATAACTAGGGGTTGTCCTTATGTTTGTTATTTTTGTCAAACACCTTATATTTTGGGAACCCTTCCAAGACATAGAAGCATTAACTCAATTTGTAAAACAGTTAAATTTATGAAAAGTTTTAATAAAACCGATATAAGATTTATTACTCCAAATGCTTTTTCTTACGGTTCATCGGATGGAAAAACGCTTAATCTTCCCCAATTAGAAGAATTATTAATTCAAATAAGGGAAATAATCAAACCGAAAGGGAGGATATTCTTAGGATCGTTTCCATCTGAAGTTAGACCTGAACATGTGACTAATGAAACTTTAGGATTGGTTTTAAAATACGCTGCTAACAATAACATAACAATTGGAGCCCAATCGGGAAGTCAGAGAATTTTAGATTTGTGTAATAGAGGCCACTCTGTTAAATCTGTTTATAAGGCTGTTGAATTGATAATAGAAAACGGCCTATCAGCAAATGTAGACTTTATTTTTAGCTTACCTAACGAAACAGAGGAAGATGTAGACCTCACAATTAAATTAATGAAAGATTTGTCTGGTATGGGGGCTAATATACACACGCATACTTTTATGCCTTTACCTCTTACAGTTTTTGCGAATGAGAAAGTGAAAAAGGTCGATGATAAAATTAGAAAAGTAATTTCGGAACTAACTTCAAAGGGATTGGCTGATGGAAATTGGAAAAAACAAGAAATATTAGCAAAGAAAATGTCAAAATAATTAAATGTTAAAATAGACTGAACGAATTGTTTTAATGAACGTTACAGATCAAAGGCAAATTCAGTAACGCCTTCTTCAATCTTTTTTATTTTTAATGTATAGCCAGAAGTATTAATAATATGGAGCATCGATTTATTTTCTAATAAAATTGAGCCGCCAAATGTTCTATAATTGAGTTCTTTAGCAATTTGTACTAGGTAATTTAAAAAGAATTTAGTAATTCCTAAATTTCTCCAATCTTTATGAACAGCAAACGCAATTTCTCCGAAGGAGGCTTGGAACGTTTTAAAGAATGCCCCTATCGCAATAATTTTATCTTCTCCTCTTTCGTTATATTCTCCTACTAATATCATATTTGTAGTATAATCGATATTAACTAAGGGTTGAATTTTCTTGTGACGAAAATCTTTCATGGGAGAAAAGAATCTAAAGTACCTATCTTTATCATCTAACGAATAATGAAGCTCTTGGATCATTCTTTCGTCAGTTGGTTTTACTGGACGAATCTTGATGGTTTTTCCATT
>JAHQWH010000039.1 GCA_029856105.1 Promethearchaeia archaeon
AAATTTGAATATATCAACGACATAACTGCTTTAAAATTATTAGGTTATTTAAAAGAAGAAATAATTGGAAGATCATGTTTGGAATTCGTACATCCAGAAGATTCTGAAAGAGCAATTAAAGCTCTGGAAACAAGCTTTAAAACAGGAATGTCGCCTATCGAATTAAGGTTTCAACATAAAGAAGGTCGTTGGATAAGTTTTGAATGTATAGGACAAGCATTTACTAATAAAGAGGGAGAATTAAAAAGATTAATTATTTCAAGAGATATTACTGATCGCAAGTTTGCTGAAGAGAGATACAAGAATTTGTTTGAAAATTCACCTAATGCGATAATATTAATTGATTTTAAGGGAATAGTTATCGATTCCAATTCAACAACTAAAAGAGTCTTTGGATATGATAAAAATTATTTTATCGGTAAATCCATTAACGATTTAGCAGAAGTATTTCCAGAGGAAATCAAACATTTTTTTAAGTTAATTTTTCAATCGTCTTTTAAAAAAGATTTTCCCGAGCCAATAGAAATTCAAGTTAAAATAAAAGATGGAATACATATTTGGGTAACCCTCCAAGCATCGATCATCAAACATAATAATAAAACCTTGATACAAATTCTTTTCCAAGATATTACAGAAAAGAAAAAAGGAGAACTTCTAAAAGAAAAATTTAAAGAAGAATTGGAGATCGAAGTTCAAAAAAGAACAAAAGAATTGAATATGGCTCTTGAGCAACAAAAATTGTATTTGGATCAAATTGTAAAATCATCTCAATTTAAAACAGAATTTATGGGAACAATGTCTCATGAATTAAGAACGCCCTTAAACGCAATTATCGGTTTTGCCGACCTTTTATTAGAGGATGTTTATGGAGAATTAAATGAAGAACAAAACGAATTTATTACAGATATTAAAAGCTCTGCGGAACACCAATTTGACATGATTAAACACATTTTAAATATCTCTAAAATTGAATCTGGACAGTTAAATCTTAATATTCAAAAGTTCTCGTTAAATTCGATGGTTGAACAAATCAAATCAAACCTAAAACCGCTTTATTCTAAAATTAATCTCGAATTTGAAGTGAAAGGATTAGACGAAGAAAAATTCATTTATGCTGATCCTATTAGATTTAAAGAAATCTTAATAAATCTCTTAAGTAATGCAATAAAATTCACCATAGATGGAAAAATAACTTTAGTAATTAAAGGGGATTACTATAATTGGATTTTTAAGGTGAGAGACACTGGTATTGGAATTGCCAATAAAGATTTCCCTTTAATCTTTAAAGAATTTCAAAGAGTTGAATCTACTTATGTGCAATCTGTACCAGGCACTGGCTTAGGTTTATCTTTAACAAAACGCTTAATAGAACTACATGGAGGAGAAATTAGTTTTTTTAGCGTTTTAGGAGTGGGGTCAACATTTACATTTAATATTCCAAAAGAATTAGAACGTAAAGCAAAATTAGAAAATAATTAATTTGTTTAAATCGTATATTTTCCACTTAAATCTTTTGTTGATTCTGCGATCTTTTTGAGTTCTTCTACATCGTTTTCGATTATTGCTTTCATTAGATTCACTTTTAATTTTTTAATTTTTTCAAGAGTCATTGAGAATTTAATATTGACCCTTTTATACAACTCATCCATTTTACTGTACAGAATCTTTGCATGTTCCGTATCGAAGATTTCTAGGTTAATTATCATTTCTTCATACGATTTATTTAGATCTTCTAACCATTTTCTTCCTTGGTCAATTATGGGGAAAAGACCGTCTATTTGCCCGGAAGTAAGCGCGTTTTCAAAATCTTTTTCATATTCTTCGAAAATATTTTTAAAATAGTTATATATTTTGTTTTGGACAGGGTTTATGTTTATATCAGGATTCATAAAAAATGTAACAGTAAAATCCTCGTAACCAAAAATATTCATTTTTAAATTGCTACCTTTTAAACTAAAACCACTTAAATCTTTAATATTCAATTCTAAAGAAAATTTTTCTAAGGCGCTAATAAACATCGGAATTAGATCAAGATCGACCGGAATAGCATCTTCATTGCTTGGAATGCCACCTATAAACTTTTCAAGTGCATTTTCAAACAATTCGATCGACAGTAATGTCCTCCCGTCTTTATCGGCTATAAAAGCTCCGATAAACGATGGAATCTTTTCTTCGTAAATCGGTTTTGAGATAATTGCCCCTGTTTCAGATTCTTTAAGATATCCAGTAGATAATGGTTTCAAAATATCTTTAAAATAATCTTTACCTTTTTCTGTTAAACTAAGGATTTCTTGATTTTTTACATATGTTATTTCAACATGATCCTTATTTACTAAACTTTCAAGTAAGTAATCGATTAATTTTTCTGGGCGATTTAGCTTTTCTTGAATTTCTTTTTTAGAAATTGAAACTTCTGTATCAATGATATTTACGATTTTTATTGACTCGTCAATTACATTAAACATTAGACCATCTTCAGGAATAACATCATCTAAGCATTTTTTCATAATATCAATAAAATAAGAAAAAGTTTGAGTAATGTATTGCTTTTTTAAACTTGTAAATAGAAACTTTATTGATTTTACTTTGGAATAAGCACCTTTTATTCCCGCTTTTATATCCCTAATTTTTTTTTGACTAACTAAATCTATTTTATGAAGTAATACGTAAATAAACGAATCGGGGGTTGCTAAGCTTCGAACTTCTAAAACCTTTTTTATAAAGTCAAGAATGAAATCGAGACTTGCAGTTACATCAATTATGACTAAAATTACTTTAGTATTATTGAATATAGTTCTATCTTCAGTCTCAAGCCATCTCTCATTTTCTTGCCCTGCTAAATCGAATATCCCTACATCTTCACTTAACTTGGGTAACCGTAATATTAACGATTCTTCCCCAAATGTGGGTTCTAAGGCATATTCTAATAATTTTGAAGAATTCTCGCCCTCAAAAAAGATTTTTCGTAGAGTGGTCTTTCCCGCTCCTGATGGGCCAACAAATATGACTTTTTTACTCATTTTCTTACTTGTTTGATTTATTAAAATAATAAAGATCCTTAAGTTTGCTTCTTATTTGACCAACTAACCAAATTAATTTGTTTGCTGTCGTTGTTTCTGAAATACAAATTAAATATTTAAGACTAAATTTAGGCAAGTTAGTGTTATTCATAATAATATTTAAATTGTCATAACTCGAAAGTATTAGATGATCAATGTTTCCACTTTTTGTCATATCTTCAAAAGTTTGATTTAATTGCGCCACAAGTTTATGGGTATGATTTATAATTGTCGTGTTAAAATCTTTCGACATAGTTTGAACGACAATACTATTATGCGTATTTGTAATAAAAAACATTGTTTTTTGATAAAATTTAATTTCACTCTCTAAAATTTCTTTTAATTTGGTATTTTCATAAGACGAAATACTTAAGATTTCATAAAAAGCATTGTATAAACTATAAATCAAATCGGGATGTATGCTTGTAAAATAAAGCGGTATATCAAAATGTTTTTTGATATTAGCTGAAATTTCATCTATAATTTCATTATCAATATCTTTTCCAATTAAATCAATTTTATGAAAGAATAGTAATAGCTTTGTACTAAAAGAATTTTTTTTAAGTATTGTTTGAATTTTTTGAATTTCGTTAACAAGGTCTTGAGATTGTGAAATCCAGCTTGGGTAATCTAATAAATAAATGATATAATCTGTATTTTCAAAAGCTAAAAGATGTTCGCGATCCTCTTCGTTTTCTAATAAAAAGCTTAATTCTTGTCCTGAAGAATCAAATAAACCTAGTTTTAAATCTAACCATGAATAAACAGAGGGTGTTATACCTCGCGTTGGCTCAAGAGGGTTATATAACAAATCTTTCGGATCCACACCTTCAAATATTATCTTCTTAATACTTGTTTTACCAGTGCCAGCTCTTCCCAATAACAAGATTTTCTTTGCTGAACTTGTTTCAAAAAAGATTCCAGAATTATCGAGAAAAAATTGATTACGCTCGCCTTTTTCTTTTTTAAATGTGTTTTTTCCAAATTCTAATATTTGTTTTTTTATCTTGAAAATATTTACACTTTCTTTTTCTTCCAAAATAAGGGTTATGATTTCATATCCTACTTTAGCTACTCTGGTTTTATCGCAATAAGATAAGAGTGTCTGCTCTTTATAGCTAGTCTCAATTAATTCTTCTTTTTCAAAGTCTTCGCTATACGCAAAAGTCATGTAGATTTTGTTTATTAGATCCGCGTTTAAATCGAGGTTTTCAGGATATTTTACATCAATCACAGAACCAATTTTTTGATCCCAACTAAATAAAGCAATTCCTACAACCATATTAAAAGCCTTGTTCTAATTTATTCTAATGTTGATTTTTGTATTTTTGTAAAGAAGTAAATTTAAATAATTTATAAAAAATGATACATATAAACATATCTAAATGAACCCAAAATAAAAAATCGTGTCTTCGAAAAAGTGAGGTCTCTATGAAAAGTGTATATGTTGTAGAGGATAACGAAAAAAATATGAAATTATTTAGGGCTATTTTAAAATTGATACCAGATATCGAGATTTTTGAGGAAACTAGGGGAGATTTAGGATTTGAGTTAATTAAATCCAGTAATCCCGATTTAGTTATTCTGGATATTCAATTACCTGAAATGAATGGAATAGAAATTTGCTCAGAATTAAAAAAATTAGAAAAATTCAAAGATATTCCATTTATTGCTGTTACTTCTTTTGCCATGAAGGGCGATAAAGAAAGGATATTAGCTGCTGGCTTCGATCAATACATTTCTAAACCAATTAAAGTACAAGAGTTTAGAGAATCAGTGAAAAAACTACTACAATAAATACTTAATTTTTGGTCTATTTTTTTCGTAATCGGAAAAAAATATTAAAATAATTAAATTATTTCTTATTGTTTAAATTAAATTTAGATTGAAATATAGATAAAGTGTAAAACATTATTCTTTATTGAAACGAGTGATTTGTTATAGAGATATAAATTTCTTAAATCTAATTTGTGTAGTTGTGGAAAATTGAAAGGTATTATAATTGTAGGGTTTGAAGAAAATTCTGAAACGTATATAGATACACAGTTCCCAATTAATATCTGTGAATTCTTAAGAGTGAATCCAAATCTCTTAAAAGATTTAGTCGAACAACACTTGAACAAAAAGATGGAACCTAATTACATCGAAATGAAACTAAACGGCGAGATTAGCGTAGCGAGTTTCTATTCGGGATTTTCATTTAGACATTACGTGGGAAAACCTAATTTCGCGATAATTATTTTCTTATCTCAAGACGATGTTCTTTCTAACGAGTTTGAAGGAATGATGCGACGGATTGCCCACGAATTATTACCAAAAAGGGAAGCGCTTAATTTCGACGATATTTTAGGTCAATATTATGAAATGTTAAAGAAGGAAGAGTTAACTTCCTATTGGGAAGAAATCATAGAGGGGGAAACAAGCGTAATTGTTGTTAAAAAAAAAGAAGAAGAAAAACAGGATACTGAAGAAATTGAAGACGTCAAGGGAGAAATCGTTGAAGAACAGATGAGTCAGGTTAGTAGTGCAGATTTTTTGCAAGAAAATGAAGATTTAAAAGCTGAAATTACAGAACTGCAAAATCTTATAGAGGAAAAAAAGAGTAAAATTAGGGAATTAACGAGAAAATTTACCGAACTTATGTCGGAAAATACAAAAAAAACCGAAGAAATTCAAACACTCAAAGAAGAAATAAACGAACAATACATAAAACTAGAGAAATGGAGCCATCAAATGGCCGATCTTAACGAAAACAACGCGAAATTAATGAACGATGTAAAAAATTTAAATCAGAAAATAATTGAAAGAGATGACTTCTTAAAAGAAAAAGAGAGAAAAATCGAAGAACTTTCGATAAAATTGACAAGTGTAGATGAATTTGATGAAAAAACCGAAATAATGCTTCAAGAAAAAGAAGACTTAATAACTATTAACGTTAGTTTAAATTCTGAAATAGTAAGGCTAGAAAAAGATATTAAAAATTTGAAAAACGAAGTTGAGAAATCTCAAAACCAAATTGCAATCCATATTGACACGATAACAGATTTAAAACTTGATGCTAAAAACCTTAAATCTAAAATCTCAAGTGTAGATGAAGAAAAAGAGAAGGTAAAAGATAAATCGCTAGATCTTAAAAAGGAAATCAAAGTATTAAGACGGGAAAGAGATCATTATAAAAAAATTGTAAAAGAAAATAATCTCCTATAGTAATTTTCTACGCTAAATTACTTTTCCTACTTTTCCCTCGCCTAATTTGAAAACGACTAGGAAAAGCATATTTTTATAAACATATACTTTTTTTATAATAATAACAATTTTAAATCTAAAAATCTAATATAATTATAACTATAAGTTATTAAAATAAGAGTGGTGTATAAATTGTCAATTGATACAAAAAGTTTTGATAATATTCTTTCGAAGATTATAAAATCAGAAAGTGGAATCAAGAAAGTAATTTTGGTTGATAGAACTGGTTTAACAATTGCGAGCGTTTCAAAGTTTTCCTATTTTCCAGCTGATGTAGACGGAATTGGTGCAATTGCCTCGGCGGTTTTTTGCGCCTCAGAAGAACAAGGTAAGAACTTGGAATTAGGCGGTTTAGAAATCGTAACGAGTGAATTTATGGGTGGAAAGATCTTTGCGTCAAGCTGTGGACCAAAAGGTGTACTTACTCTTATCTCAGACCCGGATATCAATATTGGATTAATTAGATTGATACTTAAGCGTTCAGGGGACGAATTAAAAGAAATCTTAGACGAATTTTTATCAGACATTCCTGAATCCTTCGACTCTGGATTAGATTTAAGCGATTTGGACGAACTAACTCCAGATTAATTTTAACATTTTTTCAACTCCTTATTACTACATTATTTGTGGCGAATTAAATTTTACTTAAACTTATTTATTACATAATTAACTTATTTAATCTGGAAGTTGCATTATCAGAGCAAGTTAGTTACTAATAACAAAAAAATTATGAGAGTAGAAATTGAAAAAAGATTGCACAGAGTCAAAATAGCTTTTGAACAAAAAGAAATTATATGCCCCCTCTCTAAAAATTGTAACCAAGCAGAAAATTGCAAGAGATGCGATGATTTTTATAAAAAATGTCGCATTTACATAAACGATTCTTATTAAATAAATTACAAAACATGGAATTTTTGGTGTGTTAAAAAAATGGACTTAGGTTTAAAAGACAAAGTTGCGTTAATTTTAGCCTCAAGTAAAGGATTGGGGCTAGCGTGTGCTAAAATGTTTTATAGTGAAGGAGCAAATGTAATAATTAGTAGCCGCTCTATGGAAAATCTCGAGCGTGCTAAAGAAGAAATTGGCAAGCATAAGCCTAAAAATTCAAATAATAAAATAATTTCTTTAGTTTCTGATTTAAATGAGGAGGCTCAAATTAAATCCTTAGTAGACGAGACCGTAAAAAGATTTGGAAGAATAGATATACTAGTTCATAACGCTGGTGGACCGCCATCGGCGCCAATTAATAAGATCAGTAATGACGATTGGCAAAATTCCATTAATTTAAACTTGCTTTCGCTCGTAAGAGTTTCTGAATTGGTTGTGCCAATCATGCAGCAGCAAAAGTTTGGAAGGATAATAGCAATTACTTCAGTTTCGGTGAAGCAACCCTTAGATAATTTAGTCTTATCAAATACAATTCGTCTTGGAGTTGTGGGTTTTGCTAAAACTATGGCAAATAAGTATGCTAAATATAATATTTTAGTGAATGTTGTATGTCCAGGACCAAATCTCACTACCCGTATGGAAGATATAATAAAATCACAAATGAGAGAGTCAGGAAAAAGTGAACAAGAAGTTATGAAGACTTGGGTTGATTCAATCCCCTTAGGGAGATTAGGTAAACCAGAAGAATTAGCAAATCTAGTTGTCTTTTTAGCTTCAGAAAAAGCCAGTTATATAACTGGGACTGTAGTCCAAGTTGATGGCGGGTTCGTAAAAAGTTCGCTATAAAAAAAGTATAGAGAAAAATATCACTTCAATATCCCAGTAATTTATATATTAATTCTATTTTATTTCATGAAATAAAGATTTAAAATAAAGAAGTGTTACTACTATTTTGTATATGTCAAATAACCTGTGTAAACCTAAGGATAGAGCGATTAGGATCTATAAGCAGTGTAGTTTTAAAAAATAGAATATTATATAATTGATTTTAAGATATCGAATTAGAAGTTTATTTATTTAACATAATTG
>JAHQWH010000036.1 GCA_029856105.1 Promethearchaeia archaeon
TTCTAATTTTTTTTTTATAAAAATAGAAATTTGGTTTTTTATAGTATCAACAAGCTCTAATACATTGTTAAAGCTCTGATAGGATTGGTCATAATACTCTTCTCCAAGATAATAATATAATTTCCCAAACTTTATACGAGTTTGGATGACTCCATAAACATCGTTGGTTTTTGTAAAGAATTCCAGATTGTTTTTCAATATTTTGGTAACACGATCATAATCTTTTAAAGAAATTAGGATTTCAACTAAATTACTTGAAGTTTTTATTGCGTCTAATTCTAGGCTTTCTTTTTTGGTTAAAGTTAGCGCCTTTTGATAATATTTGTAAGAGCTTTTTAAATCATTGATTAAATAATAGACATTTCCTAAGTTATTTAAAACCTGAACTTTCTTCTGATTATCTTCAAGATTTTCTAAAATTATAAGAGCACTATCAAAATGATAGATTGCTTGATCAAAAAATCCTGTTTCTTCATGGATTAAACCTAATTCGTTATGGCATATGACTGCATTTAAGAATTCTTTTTCGTCAAGAAAGTTTTCTAGGGCCAACTCTAAATTTTTTAAGGCGTTAGGGAAATCTCTTTTTTTATAGAATAAACTTGCTTTCTTTAATAAGAGATCTCCCATATTTTTACCAAATCTTTCGTTCTCTGCTAGTTGATCTTCTAGTTCGTTCAGTTCGCGTTCAACAACCTCATCGTCGAGAATGTTGATATCATAATAATCTTCTTCAAAGTCGTTAGTATAAAATGAAGCCTCATCGTGAGAGTCTCTTACTCTTTGATTTAATTCGTTGTCAAGGTTCGTAATTAAAGGTTTATTACAATTACGGCAATACGTCCAATATTGCTCAATTGGCTTCTTACAAAATGGACAATAATTCATTACTAAGTGAACACTTGAAGTATTTTATTTAGATTACTTTAATTAAAAATGAAAATTCGTTCATTTATAATTATTTAAATTGTGTTTTGAAACGTGATTATTTTCCAATTTATCAATAATTGCTATTTTATTCTAAGGTTTCGATAATTTCTTAGCTCTTTTTCTATTTCTTCCTCATTTAATCCTAATGATTTTAAAAGAATTTTTATTTGAATAATTGAATTCTTTACTTTAAATTTTTCAGAAGTACTTAATGCTTTAATATATACTTCTTTAGCGGCATTCATCTTACCCTGGTAAACCAAAATCTCCCCAACATATCCTAACCCTTTTAAAATTAGTTCTATATAATTCGAATCAATTGCAATATTAGTTCCTTTTTTAAAATATCTAATGGCTTGACTAAAATCGTTCCCTCTTTTTTCAAGGATGCCTAAATTAAAATAAGAAACGATAGTGCCCCTATTATCGTTTAATTCTTTAAAAGCTTTGAGAGTTTTTTTGTATAATTCAGATACAACGTCCCAGTTCTCTTGTTTTTCATGAATATAAATTAAATTACCTAAACAGTCCAATAAGTTGTAAATATCGTTGATATTTGAACATAAAGCGCTACATTCAAGCAAGTTATCACACGCTTCGTCAAATTGGTTTAATTTAATTAAGTTGATTCCAATTCCTTTTAAGCAAGTAATTTGCTCCTGTATCTGATTAAACTCTTTATAAATTTCATGTGCCATATTGTAATAATCAATAGATTTCTGGTATGCGCAACTTTTGAAATGTAAAATTCCTAGGATCCCATAAACAGCAGCTTTTCCTAAAATATCGCGTTGTTTTTCGAAATGTTTTAAACAAACGTGTAAATTTTTTTCTGAGTTTGTGTATTGTTCAACTTCAAGTTGCATGAATGCTAAATTACTTAATTCTTTAATATATTCTGAATGTTTACCGTACTTTTCTAATTCTTTTAATCTCTCTTCAGTTTCTTCAATTAATTTTTCGATTTCTTCTCTTGTTAGCTCAATATGTTCTTTAACGTGAATATTCTTATTTCACCATTTAGTTTTATTGTTGTTTTATTTTAGTTTTTAATTCCTCTTTTATTAACTCTGTTTCATTCTCAGTCACAAAAATTTTATATAATTAGTAGTTCCTTATACAATCTTCTTATAATATATCTTCTAAAATCATTGCAGAATCTTTTACATATTGAAAGCACTTCTTTTCAAAAAAATCATTTCGCTCGTAGTAGGATTTTCCTTCAGGTGTATTAATATCACAACCAAGCAATTCTTTACAAATTATAGAGCCATGAATTTCTTGAAATCGATTTGAAAATTCTCTTATAATCTGATACGTCTTTTCTTTCGCTTCTGTATCGTCCATTATTCCCATACCATATCTTAAACCAATAACCATAAAAGCTCCAGACACTGCACCACATGTATTTTGTAAACGGGTCATTCCGCCTCCAAATCCTGTAGATAATCTTAGAGCGGTATTTCTATCTAATCCATATTGAGTGGCAAAAGAACTTAATATTGATTGAGCACAATTAAAATCTCCTCTAAAGGAAGAAATAGCTTTCTCTATTCCAGATATTTCGAACAACTCCTTTTTTTTTATGAATATTGCAATTTAAATGTATAAAAAATATAAAATTTCTTATCATTATTTAATTAATGAAATAATTGATTATTTTTTAACAAAGTGTTGATTTTAAATGAAATTTAAAGCAAGATTGTGGGATTCATTGGGAGATAATAAAGTAAAATGTCATGTTTGCGCTAATGAATGTGTTATTCTACCCGGGAAAATAGGAATTTGTAGAACTCGAAAAAATTTTGATGGAGAATTATATACTCTTATTTATGGATCTATGATCTCTAGTGGAAGTTTAGACCCTATTGAAAAAAAACCTTTATATAATTTTTGGCCTGGTGCTACAGCTTATTCGATCGCTTCCATAGGGTGTTCTTTTAGATGCCTGAATTGCCAAAATTGGAATATAAGCCAAGCAAATCCAACTGATAATGGTAAAAATGGTTTTTACTCTTTAGAAGAATTAGAAAATCGAAAAATGTCTTTAGTAGAAATGACACCAGAACAACTTGTTGAAAATGTTAAAAAAAGCGGTGCTACAACATTAGCATACACATATAACGAACCTCTAATCTGGCACGAATGGATACTGGATACCGCAAAATTACTTAAACAAGAAAATATTAAGCCCATTTTAGTAACAAATGGGTTTTCTACGGCAGAAGCTACAAAAGAGTTAATAGAGGTTGGGATTGATGCTGCTAACATCGATATAAAATCAATGTCAGACGAGTTCTATAAGACGATATGTGGCGTGAATTCAGTACAGCCTGTTTTGGACACTGCTAAAAGATTTAAATCAAATGGAATTCACATAGAAATCACCAACCTAATCATTCCAGATTTGAACGATAGCAACGCTGAAATTGAAAAATTAACTAATTGGATTGTCGAAAATCTAGGAGTTGATACTCCTACACACTTCTCTGCTTATCATCCAGACTTTAAGCAGCCATCTAAGAAAAGGACTCCATTTGAAACATTAGATAATGCTTATAATATAGCCAAAAAAGCAGGTTTGAATTATGTATATGTTGGTAATATAAGACACGAAAAAGGAGGAAATACTTACTGTCCAAATTGTAATCATTTAATTATACGTAGAAGTGGTTACAGCCTTACCAAAGTTGATATTACATCCGCAAAACATTGCCCAAACTGCCAATACGATTTAAGTAATGATATTAAAGGAGAAATTAATAGAAATACCTTTCATAGATTTAACTACTTCTAAAATACTATATGTAAAAAGAAAAATATAATAAAAATTAAAAAAAATTAGAAAATTCCTGAAATTGAAACTCCTATTACTAGGAGCAAGAACCCTTGAAGTATACAGAATCCTGCGATTATAAAGGCTAAAATTGGCCATGAAATTGCCTTCGAAATTGACATCAAAGCTCCAATGTAAAATTTGACAGTAAGAGCGACAATAGCGAAAATTACTATAAAAACTATTACTAATAGCAACTTTGGATTAATATAAATTGCAATTACTTGAACAATGTGGTCAGGAATAGCCATTGAAACAACGACAACGACAATAGAAGCTAATAAAATTCCTAAAACGCTTGAAATCGGGAGATCGTTTAATGGTTTTAAAAGCGTTAGTATCCCTAGAATAATAAGGAAAGCAGAAGTAAATAAACTTTTAGCGTCTTGAGTATTAGCTGCGTATGCTACGCTTGGCGCTTGATCGAGAATAAGCCCACCAACACCGCTAAGTAAACCAAAAATACCGACAACTATTCCTAAATATGTGAAAAATTTCAAGAACTTTGTAATGTCAAAGTTCCAATCCTCTACCTTTCTTTTTTTGACGGATCCTCTTCTTTTAGCCTCGTAAAATGCGTAGACTAACCACATAGCGCCAAGAACTAACGTAAAGAATCCAGCAAGTTCTGCTAAAGGTCTTAAAAAACTTTCTGTAAAATCAAATTGATATATCAATAAATTTCACTCTTTTAAATTGTTTAAAATTGTTATTATGTTGAATATTACTTTTTAAGTATTTATATTTCATCTAGTCCAATTTTTAAGATGCATGATATTGAATAAAGTGTAAAAATAAGATTTGTTCAATAATTATTGTATGAATGAAACTGTTTTTTTAATGTAATCCAAATAGTTATTGATTTCTTTTTTGGTTGTCTCGTCTCCCCAAGAATATTCTTTCTGCATAATCTTTGCCACTTTTTCTGCTGCTTCAGAAGCTCTTCGGTGATGTATCCATAGTGACATCTCTGTTCGTCGACAAAATACATCAATCAAATGAGGTGATAGTTCGTATCTTAGTACATAAATAATTTCCGCATTTATAAAATCATTTTCATCGATGATTCGTTCTTTTAGAGACTTGTCTTCTTTTATCATCTCGAGGATTTGGATTGCACCTTTCCCGTATTGTTGATAAAGGTGATCTGAAAGTTCCTCATCTAATTTGACACCTGATTTTTCTAGTATATTTAACCATTCATCTTTCTCTAGTGAAATTATGAAGGTTTGTCGAGACCAGTATTTTTCTCTTTTAATTCCTGGAAAAATTTCCTTTTCTTCCACAGATACAAATAAATCTTCGGCCATTTCACGCCATTCAGTCAGTTTTCCGCCAGTTATTGTTAACAAATTATCATCTGAAAAAAAGATAACATGTTGTCGTGAAACTTCACTTTCTGATTTTCCTTTTTGCATTACTAATGGTCTAATTCCTGCATATGTAGAAAGAATATGATCATAATCTAAATTTGCGTTCGGATAAAATTTCTTAACGGACTTAATTAAGTAGTCTGCATCCTCTTTATCACAAAACGGACTTGCTAAATCACCGTGGAAATCAGTATCAGTCGTTCCTACTAGTGTATACTTTTTATCCCTTGGAATAATAAAGAAGAATCTATTATCAACATCTGAATATAGACCACTTGCTATATTATTTCCAATGTCTTCACGTTTATAGAGGAGATGAACACCTTTAGTTGATCTAATTAGTGGTTTTGGAATATTTTCGGGATAGCTCTCCAATAGATTATCCGTCCATATACCTGTTGCATTGATTACTAAAGTAGCCCGAATTTTAAAATCAAATTCATTAACTAGATCTCTGCATTTTACCCCAACGATTGTCCCATTGTTTTTGATATACCCAATAACCTCACAATAATTTATCACATCCGCTCCTCTTATTACGGCTTCCTTTAGAATTTCAATTGTTAAACGAGCATCATCAATGTTCGTATCGTAATATATTACACCCCCTTGTAGACCCCTTTTTGAAAATTCAGGTTCTAATTTATAAAATTCTTCAGCGGTGTAGGTTTTACTTTTTTGGTAATTTTTAAATTCTGATTTATCATCGCTTAAAAAATCATAAATTTTAGTGGCATTTTGTAAAACGCGCTTTTTATACTTTGATCCTTCAATAAATGGTAAAGCAAATGGAAGAGGTCTAACTAAATGAGGTATTTGAACTCGCATCCAATTCCTTTCACGAGATGCTTTTTTAACTAAATCCATTTCACTACGAGCTATATATCTAATTCCGCCATGCGCCATTTTTGTACTTCTCGATGAAGTCCCTGCAGCAAAATCTTGCATATCTACTATAGCAACTTTAAGCCCCCTCATCGCTGCTTCTCGAGCTACTCCTGCTCCCGTAACACCTGCCCCTATTATGAAAATGTCGTAACTTTCTTCTTTTAATTTCTTAATAAAAAAATCTCTGTTTTTATAATTCCAAGCTTGATCAAATAATTTTTTTTCCAAATCTTCCATTTTAACCATGTTTAGAAAATTCTGGACTATAAATAAGGTTTCTTAATGTTTCTATTATCAATACTTTTGATTTTTAAGACATAAATAAATTGATATACTTGTAATCTTATTGTTTTATATATTATAAGGTGATAAAAATGGTAAATTCTGAATTATTAAATGAGATTAAATTAAAATTATCAGATGGTAGTGCTATGCCTGGAGATTGTCTCAAACTTTTTGAAATATATAAACAGATCTCATCAGAAAATGCGGGATTGAGAGA
The DNA here is from genome assembly GCA_029856105.1 of Promethearchaeia archaeon. GTDB lineage: Archaea > Asgardarchaeota > Lokiarchaeia > Sigyniarchaeales > SOKP01 > SOKP01. The sequence continues at coordinate 6,530 of JAHQWH010000036.1, forward strand.
TGAATTCGAAGATATGGCCATGTTAGATATGGACTTCTTAGGACAAATAATTATATCAGATGAAAACAAGAAATTTTGGCTTAAATTCAACGAAGGAAAAGTGGATTATGGAGAGGGTGATGCCGATAATCCCTCATTAACCTTTACCACCAATATGGCGACTTTTACAGGAATTCTTTATGGAACAATTGAGATTTCTGGCGCACATGAAGCCGGAGATGTCAGCTTTGATGGTGGTAGTGAAGCTCTAATGGATCTTCAGGCTATTACTTCCGTTTTGAATGATTTTTTACAAAACATCTAATATTTTATATGTTTAATGCGGATCTGATGTAAGAATTTATGAGTTTAATTATTATTATATGGTAATTTAGGATGATATCTCTAAAATGTTATTTTTTTTTGCTCGATTTCAACTCTTTTTCTAGCATTTTAATTTTAATATCAATATCTTTCGTTTTAGTTTTCTTTTCTTTTTCAATCGCTTTCAAATTATGGTTTAAGGTTTTTTCCTTCTCTAATTTCAAAGAATTGCATTCTGATTCCAATTTCTTTGTAATAGAAAGTAATTCTTTCTTTTTTGCCGTTAGGTCATTAATTTTTTTGAGTAGATCGTTTAAATCAGTTTGTTGATGAAGCAATTGTTCCCCAAGGTCTTTAATTTTAGGATCAAATTCTTCATTACATTTATTTGTTAAATAGGTTTCTTTTTGTTTCGCTGTCTGTTCAATTTTCTCAATTTCTACTGCTATCTTATTAATTTGATCCCTAAGTTCTTCGTCTGACATTTTGATTTTAATCGTTTTAATTATATACCATTTTTTAAGCAAAAATGATTAATATTGGAAAATCATAATATAATTTTACTTAATTAAAATACCGATTGAACTCTATATAAATTTTGATTCTTCTTCTTTTTATAATCAACCAAATATACTTTTTTCATTGTATTTTAAGGAAAATTAGGGTTATCATTATCAATAAATTCCATATATCTACTTACAAATTGAGATAATTGATTAAAGTTTGGAGAATTTCCAGTTCTTACAAAAATAGCCGTTAGAGCGTTGCCCATGAGAATTGCTTCAGGAGGGGTAAGGCCACACGATAACCCTAAAACCGTTCCCGAATGAAAATAATCGCCTGCACCAACGGTAAATTTAGGTTTTGAAGTAAATCCTTCAGTTATCCAATAATGTTCTTCTACAGTAGAGATCGTTGCGAAGTGAGGAGAATGAATTACTAAATAGGATAATTTCATTTCTGTATTAAGCCGTTTTCCACCGTCAATGTAATCAGTTGAATTTTCTCGATACGGAGCGAAGGTTTTAACATTATCTAATACTTTAGAAAGGAAATGAGCTTCCAGATCGTTAGCGCTTAGCATAACTGGAACTAGTTGATCTATTTTTTGAAGAATTTTTATCAAATCTAAAAGATCTTGTCTCGAGCGTTTTCTTATATCGGCTATGTCTACGAAAAATATTTTTTCTTTTAAATTGGATATAGAAGGAAAGAGTTCATCCAAAAAATGTTGCCATATATCGTTTAGATTTGGTATTAAAGCCCAATGTCCAAAACCCATAATATCAGATGCTTCTATTATCTTAATTAACTTGCCTAGTTTTACATTATCCATTAACATTTTCCAATCAATGTTTAAAATGGGGGTAAAATCAGTTATCATAACTTTTCCATCGTCAAACTCTAACCCTAACGTTTGACCAGGATTAGAAATCGAAATTGATTCTACTTCAGGTAGTTGGTAATAAAATTCGTTAAGTTTAGGATGTCCTAAAGCCGCAATTAAATATATTTTTGTTCCAAAAGCATTCAATGCTCGACAAGTGTTAGGTGCAAAACCGCCAAAGATCCTCTTTTTTAAGACTCTCTCAATATTTGCTGAACTTCCAGCAACCTCAATTAATAATTCTCCAAAAGACTTCATGCTCTCCATTCTTGTCCATTTTTTTGCGTTCATCCTGCTCTGGACTAAAGAATAAAGAGAATCAACATACCCATCAAAACCCAAAAAACAAGACTTTTTTACTACAGTTGTCTGAACGGATTCTAATTTTTTAGTTATTGAATCTAAAGTTTTTAAAGTAACATCGTAGTCGTTTAGCTTCCTATACATAAATGATGATATTCTTTATCTTTTATAAAATTTAATTATGGATCAATAAGAAATGAAGTTATATTTCAGACAACGATAAATTTATTTTTTAAATACAAACGCAATCAAATGTTCAATTCCGAATTCCTTAGAAGTTTGAATTTTGTGATGGATTTTGAGAGCTTTCATCCCTAACAGAGAAAATATCGTAAGAATCTCTTCTTCTCTGTAAGCACGTGAATACATTTTTTCGCCCATTAATTCAACAATAACTTCTTTGTCTACATCTTCACCTTCAACCCGGGGCTCATTTAGCGACAAGTATAATAAACCTTTGTCTTTCAGTGATTTAACGATTCGATTTGCTACATCCTTGAATAACTGAGGGCTGAGTAAAAGCATTGAATAGCTTGAGAACACACCATCAAATTTTTTATCATAGTCTAAATCTGTCATTGATAATTCTTTGAAATTAGCTAGAGGAACATTTTTTTGTGCGATTTTGATCATCTGGGACGAAATATCAACCCCTAAAACATTAAAACCTTTTTCTACAAATAATTTAGCGAAAGGTAAGCCAGTTCCAGAGCCTAAATCTAAAATAAAACCATTTTTTGGGAGTCTATCACAAAAAAAATCAATTAACGGGTTTGAACTTGTATATTTAGCTTTAGCATACTTTTCTGCTACATTATTCCAAGCTTTTTTGTTTAATGAAATAATGTTAAATTTTTCATCCATACATAGAAATTTAATTTCTACAACAAAATAAAATTAAGCTTCCAATAATTTTTGGAGAATCAAAGGCATAGAATAAATATCCCAATAGTTATGTTCAATAATTTCTTTTACTAATCCCACATATCTTAAAGAATCTTCCAAATACTTTTTGTAGCACAATCCAACTAATCCACTTGGTAATTCGTTATCCCTTTTCAGATTTAATAGTTTATCTTCCATGTTTGTTAGCGTATATTTCTCGAAGCTTCCTCTGTATTTCCTACGGCAATTATGATATAGGTCTATATGGTGAAATTTTGTGTTAAACCTCTCGTAGGGCTCTTCCTCGTTAGTAATCATTGGATTTTCGTCAAAAAAATACAGAAAACGGTTGGCGATGTAAGGAATATCAAATGATTTTCCGTTATAGCTAATTAGACATTTAAAATTCGGTAAAATTGCCGTTTTAAGGTGCTCATTCATTGCGATCTCCTCTTCCAAGTCTCTTGCAAAAAGTATGCGGATTTCAAATTTATCGTTTTTAAAAAATCCTAACCCAATAACAATTATGGGACTATCATACAATCCTAAAGTTTCTATATCGAGAAAAAGGAAATCCTCCTTATCAAAACAAAAAGCAACATCTAAATCGTAAATATATCTATTTCTACACAGAAGGTTGTATTTTTTATTTTCAATTAGATCCAAGATATGACGAGCAGATTCGTTGTATTTTAAATTAGTTCTCAAATCGTACAGAGATTGTACTCCTTTTTTATTTAGTTGATGTTCTATATTTTCACCAATATAATAAACCGTCTTTAAGTTACGAAGAAGTTTATTCCTTGAGAGAGTTAAATTTAAGTCGCATGAAAAAGTCTCTTCTTTCCAAGTAATTTCCATGAACTGCCCCATGCTATTTCTTACAATGGTGTGATTGCGGAAAATATCTTCGATTTTCTTGTCCTTAAATTGATCTGCTAAGTGAGTTATATCAAATGTCTCGAAGTTATAGAAGTAATCCATTATCAATAATAAATAAGAATTTTTATTTAATAATTCAAACTCTGAAAATTTATAATAAAACTAAATAAATAAGGAAAAATGGATTTTTTAATAATCAATTTTAGGGATATAATCTTCATTTTCTCTGCGTGGAGGCTTGTATTTAAAGAATCTTCGAGATTCACTGTCCTCTAGCACATAATTACTGCCCCCGCCATGTACCATACAATAGGGGTCAAAAAGACCAATTTCATTGGCGTATTGTCTAGTAAAACCCCGACCACCCATAGTTCTGAAACAATGAATAGCGCTTTCAAACCCTAGTTCCGTTGTACTTATTTTTAAGCCCATTGTATTGGCTGCCATTAATTTAGAACCCACTAATTCGGGATGTTCGTCTAATTGCCTTACATATTGTATCATAGCAGAAATTAATAAATTCAACTCTCGAATTTTTCGAGATATTGGAAATCGTATAACTTGATATTGATGTAATCTATGTTTAAATTGTTTACGCTGGAGGGCGTAGGCATGAGAATAAATCAATTTTTTCATGGTGTCACCTAAAGCCTCGGCACTTATAACCAAACGCTCTTCTGTTAATTGATGAAACATAATATCTAATCCATGTCCTTTAAGTAGATTTTCTTTTGGAATTTCAGTTCTGTCAAATATCAATCGGCTGACAAACGCATCGGTCATGCCATATGTTCTAACCCGAGAACTTAGAAAGTTTTTTAACTTCTGATTCTCCGTATCGACTATAACAGCGGCTAATTGTCCATTATTTAATCTCCCATATAAAATCATGTAATCAGCGATCATACCGTTAGTTATAAACAGTTTTTTACCTTTTGCGATTATTTTATCGTCTTTTTCTAGTAAAGATAATTCCATATTAAAAATATCAGACCCTGCGTTAAATTCAGTCATAGCAGAAGCAGCAATTTGACCATCTTTTGCAACAGGAGTTAAAAAATTTTCTTTTTGAGCATCATTGGAAGCGTAATTCACAGGATTGCAATAAAGCGTGCCTCCTGCAAGTCGCCCCATCTCTACGCTATAATTACCGGCAATATATCTCTCGCTATATTCACTCCACCGGCCACCACATAAAGCATAGGCAATTAAAGCGTTCCTAGTAATCCGCCCTACATCATAATCTTCTATGTTAAGAACTGTGGAATAATATCCTTTATTAGATAACTTTTTCATTATTCCAATAACTATTTCTTTCTTTTTGTCTTGAGTAGGTTCCTCAACAAGATAGTTTAATTCTTCTAATTTCCTTAGTTCTGGATCAAGCTCTTTCTCCATAAATTCATAAAGTTCTGCTAAAAATTCTTTTTCTTGAGCGGTAAGCATGGGATTATTCAGTAAATCTAATTCTGGTACATATTTTTGGATTTTGATTTTTTCAAACTCTCTGATTCTTGTATCCATATTATTTCAATCATTTTTTTAATTTTTAAACTTTATTTTAGTTCTAATTAATTCTTTTGTGAATAAAATTTAAATTGATCATAATTAGAAATCTTTTAATCATAGTGAAATTAAAATATCATATCAATTAGATATTTAAAATCTAATTATTAAAAAAGAATTTTATTAAAAAAAGTGAATAAAAAATGATTAAATTTAGCGATAAACAACTGAAAATCCCCAAAATGTCTAAACCTGTATACTTAGCTACTGTAGGCATGTCAAAATTCGACCGTGCTTTCCCTGAAACTCGAACGGAGGAGTTATGTGTCCAAGCTTTAACGGCAGCTGCTGATTTTGTTAAGATGACCCCTGCTGAATTGAAAAGTTTCATTCATACTGCTTATTACGGTCATTTTGCGGACCATTTTGGAGATCAATTATTAGGAGAAGCAGTCATTCACGATAGACTTGGTCTGGATCCATTAGGAACCATCGGTGTCAAAACGGGCGGAGCTACGGGAGGATCCACCATGTGGGAGGCAATTAAAACCGTTGCATCAGGGTATAGCGATTGTGCCCTTGCTTTAGGTTGGGAGAGAATGGATGAAGTTCCAACTGATGAAGGTAATCATCTCATTTCTGCAGCTGCAGATAAAGATTGGGAAACTCCATTAGGTCATATCTACACGGGTTACTACGCTGTAATGGCTCAAAGATATTGGCAAATTTTTGGTAAAGCAGAAGAATCTTTTAGGAAAACTATGGCAGAAATTGCTGTCAAAAACCGTGGTTATGCAAGAATGAATCCTCACGCACATGGACCTATGGAGATCACTGTTGAAGATGTAATCAATTCTCCTGTCATTGCTTATCCCTTACGTGCCTTGGATTGTTGTTTAATGAGCGTAGGATCTGCTTGCGGCGTTGTTTGCGATGAAAAAACTGCTTATGAGATAACTGATAACCCTCTTCGAATATGGATAGGTGCTGGAAGTCATACACTAAGAGTGGCTGATCGTCGTAATATGAAAATACCCCTTTTACCAAACGAAAAACCAGGACAATACGATAATTTAGGTAAAAGATTTCCTGGAGCCGATAGGTATCCCGGTTTTAGTAGTTTTTTAGCTGCTCGTGTGGCGGCTTATTATGCCTATAACATGACTGGGGTTGTTGATCCAATTGATGATCTTGATGTTGTAGAACTACACGATGCCTTTACAATTAGCGATATTCAAACTTATGAGGACATAGGTATTACTCCTTATGGAGATGGGCGTAGTTATATTGAGTCTGGTGAAGCATACCATACAAACCCAAACACTAAAAAACCAGGTAAATTACCTAGCAATTTATGTGGTGGATTAATCGGTTGTATGCATGCTGTTGGAGCAACCGGGCTTATGCAAATTGCAGAAATTGGATATCATATATGGAATCGATGGGACGAAATTCATGAGCCCCATGAAAAATGGGACGCTTTTGGTAGAGAAAAACCGAAAGATTGGTCAAGCCTTCAAGTAAAAGGGGCAAAAAGAGGTTTAGCAATAAGTCATGCTGGTGTGGGCTCTCATGTAACTTGTACAATTTTAATGCATCCAAATCACTTAATCAAGGAGGAATAAAAATAATGCCAAAAACTGAAGAAGAAAAAGGTTTTGTTTCTGTTATTAATGGAAGATACAAACCAAAAGGAAAATTTCATATCATTGAGGCAAATCAACCGATTTTTAACAAAGACACAGGAAAATTAGCTGGTGTTACAAATCCTAGAGATATGACTTATATCCACTCTTATGGTGGTGAAGCTATTTTTTTCGAATCTCTTAGTAAGGGAAAATTGATGGCTACAAGATGCGATAATGATAAATGTGATTTCAAAGGATCGATCTACCTACCTTTCAGGATTTATTGCCCAGATTGTCTACGAAAAATGTTTGCAATTGATTTTACTGAGAAAGCAAAAAATAGCGCCAGAATTCATTCCTTCATTATAACCCATCGAGCGGGAGCGTTTAATACCCTAAAAAAGCCAATTAAATTCATTAATATAGAATTTGATGGTGCAGTCACAATATTAATGAGTTATCTCTCGGTAGGAGACCCCGAACTAGAAAAACGCGTGGTACCCATTTTTAAAACAAAAAACCCCACTTATACTATAATGGATCTCTCATTTGTTCCCGAAGGAACCTCAGAATCGGAATTACCTGAAGGATTTACTTTTTAAGTTTTAATATTTTCTTATTTTTTTTTTAATTCCTTTTAAAATGTTTAATGAGTATAATCTTCTTTTAATAAATGAAAATTTTAGTGTATTGAAATTAAAAGAAAAAAAGTAAAAGAATTTATTGTTGATAAAGATGTAATATTTTTCTCGCTTCTTCAGGCGTAGCAATTTCTCGCCCTGCTATTTTCGAAACTTTAGCGGCCCATTCTACTTGTTCCCACGAGCCTTTAGCTAATGCTCCATCAACTGTACGGATATTATCTTCTAAACCAACCCTTATGTGTCCACCCATTGCTGCGGCGCACATTCCTGCTTGAAATTGATTTCTTGCTACTCCACACACACTCCAGCTAGCGTCAGGTGGTTTTAAATTAAGCAAATGTGCTAAATTTTCGAAAGAAAAAGGGACACCACCCAAAACTCCAAAAACAAATTGGAAGTGAAGAGGTGGATCCAGAATCACCTTCGCTTGTTTGCTAAGATGAAGAATGTTATACATGCCTCCAAAATCATATACTTCGATTTCTGGTTTAACTTGATTTTTTTTCATTGTTTTCGCGAATTTTTGAATCGTATCAAATGTATTTGCGAATATAGCCTTAGCACCAAGTCCAACGGCTCCTGTTTTATGGTCTCCAACAGCGAAGTTCATTGAATTGGAATTTAAGGAAGCAATTGGAGGTTTAAATGTTGTAACAGGAGCTATTCTTTGTTTATCAGTTACTATTAAACTGATAGCAGAACTTAAGTTGATTAGAATATCTGGAGCCTTTTCTTTGATGTTATCTAATACGGCTTTAATTATTTCTAATTCGTGCGTTGGATTGCCTTTTTCTGGGTCTCTTGCGTGGATGTGCACAATTGCTGCTCCTGCATCGTAACATTTTTTTGCCTCATCCCCAAATTCTTCGGGTGTATATGGAACAGCGGGATTTTGAGATTTTATCGTCGCAGCACCGGCGAGAGCGGCTGTTATAACTAATTTTTTTGATAAATCTTCTGACATTTTATATACCTATTTTTATTTTCGATTTTATTAAATTTAAAAATTTTTTCTTATTTTTTTAATTCTTCGTAAAAATATTATAAAAAAAAATATAATGGTTTAGAATTAAACTTGAGTTTAAATTCAACCTAATCCTTATAGTGACACATGTTCTTGCTTTAGATGAAATATTTTTCTTGCTTCTTCACCTTGTGCTAGTTCTCTCCCGGCTATTTTTGCAACTTTAGCGGCCCATTCTACTTGTTCCCACGAGCCTTTAGCTAACTCACCTGAAACGGCACGAGTGTTGTCCTCTAAACCAACACGGATATGTCCGCCCCATGCGGCAGCACATAATCCAGCTTGAAATTGTTGCTTAGAAACGCCACAAACGCTCCAAGTAGCATTCGAAGGCTTTAGATCGAGCATTAAAGCGAGATTTCTTGGTGTGAATGGAATTCCTCCAAGTACGCCCCATACAAACTGGAAATGAAGCGGTTGAGTGAATGCACCTTCTTGTCTATTTAGGAAAAGCATACTATATATACCTCCTAAGTCGTAAATTTCCATTTCCGGTTTAGTTCCAGCTTTTTTCATCTCTTTCGCAAATTTCGAAATAGTTTTAAATGTGTTTGCGAAGATATTTCCTGCTCCCATACCAACTTTTCCTGTTCTGTAATCACCAACTGCGAAATTCATGGACGCAGTATTTAACGAAGCTAAAGGTGGTTTGAAGGTTTGAACCGGCGCTATTCTTTGTTTATCAGTAGCAACTGAACTAATTGCACTACTTAAGTTGATTATTAAATCTGGTGATTTTGATTTTATATTATCTAACACTGCTTTTATTAAATCTAAGTCATGCGTTGGATTACCTTTTTCGGGATGTCGAGCATGGATATGGACAATCGCAGCACCCGCATCATAACATTTTTTCGCTTCATCTCCAAATTCTTCTGCTGTATATGGAACGCTTGGATTATTTTCCTTAGTTGTGATTGCACCAGCTAATGCTGCTGAAATAACTAACTTATTTTCTGGGTTCGATTCTGACATTTTTTATACCTATTTTTAATAGTATGGATTGTAATAAATATTATAATTTTATTGTTGAATAAAAATTAAGTATCTTTCTATTTAAATTTTAAAAGTATGATAATTCTTAAAAAAGACTGGTTTTAAAAATTTCCTTTAAAGATCTACAAAATTGATCATAAATTAGGGAAAAATGATTGATTCTCAAAATTTAAAAAATAGAACTATTGAAAATTTTTTATACCTAATTCAATATTTATGATTATAGCATTTTGATAAATATTTTAAATAAAATAAAAAGGAAAAAAACAGATATGGATAAAGTAGGAATAGTTGGATGTACACAAACTAAATACGAAGCAGATAAAATCGATCAAACTTACTCCGAACTTGTTTTTGAAGTTGTAAAAAAGCTTTACAACGAATTAGGAATTACTAATGACGATATAGGGTGCGTTATTACTAGTTCCAATGATTTTAACGATGGTAGAACGATCGCAAACATGGCTATACAAGATGCTGTAGGATCTGTTGGAAAAGCAGAGTCTAGAGTCTCTGGAGATGGTGCTTTCGCTTATATTTACGGCGCAATGAGAATTTTGTCAGAGTCATTCGATACGGTAATGGTAGTTTCACATTGTAAATGCTCTGAAGTTAACCAATATTTAGTAAACAATACAATTTTTGATCCTTATTATCAAAGACATTTAGGTTTAGATCAAATTTCATCAGCAGGTTTAATGGCTAACATGTATATGAATAAATATGGTGTGACTGAAGACCAAGCCGCTAAAGTTGTAGTTAAAAATCGGAAAAACGCTCTCAATAATCCTTATGCGCATTTACAGAAAGAAGTTTCAATTAACGATGTTCTTAATTCAAAGATGATGGCACATCCTCTAAAAGAATTAGATTTCCCTCCTTTCTCAGATGGTGCGGTGGCTATGCTATTAGCAAAAGAAGATATAGCTAAAAAGATGACAGATACGCCCGTTTGGCTTAATGGTTATGGAAGTTGTACTGATGCGTATTATTTAGGCCATAGGAACATGACGGATTTGGTAGGTTTAGAATTAGCCGCTAAGCAAGCTTACAAAATGGCGGGTATTACCGATCCTATTAAAGAAATGGATGTTTGTGAAGTAAGCGAAAACTTCAGTGCTCACGAATTAATGATTTACGAAGCACTAGGATTATGCGGTCCTGGAGAAGGTGGAAAATTTATAGAGGGAGGGGAAACAGAGATGAATGGTTCTATTCCAGTAAATCCCTCCGGAGGCGTGTTATCGAGTAATCCCATAATGGCAAATGGTTTAATTAGAGTCGCTGAAATTGCGTTACAATTGAAGGGTAAGGCAGGGAAAAGACAAATTCCTAACGCAAAAACGGGTTTAGCTTACGGAATGAACGGAATATGTTCTCAAGGAAACTGTGTATTAATATTTGGAGGCGAATGAATATGACAAAACACGATGTGGCCGTTGTCGGCATGGGTCAAACTAAATTCAGAAGTAAGAGAAGAGATGTTAATATCCCTGAAATGATATACGAAGCCGTTAAAATGGCTCTTGACGATGCTCAACTTGAACCTAAAGAGATAGATGCCATAATAATTGGGAATATGGACCATTTTGAAGGAATTAATTTCTCTGAATTGTTCTGTGGAATTGAAGGTGCTCCTGGATATTTAAAACCTGTAGTTAAGGTTGCAACAGGAGGCACAACCGGTAGTTCCTTAGCTATATGTGGTTATCACAATGTTGCCTCAGGAATTTATAACAAGGTTTTAGTTGTTGGTTGGGAAAAATTAAACGAAGGTGGAGCTACTACTGGGATAATAACGGCATTTGATCCGGTATGGGAAAGACCATCTTTAGCCGGTGCTCTCGGTCCACTAGCCCTTATGGCAGGTATGTATTCGGCCAAATATGGAATAACATCAGAACAAGCAGCAAAAGTTACTGTAAAAAATAGGAGTAACGCGGCAAATAATCCATTTGCACATTTACAGATGCCAAATATTACCGTTGATTATGTTATGAGCTCTCAAATGATATCATATCCTTTAAGGCTACACGATGTTTGCCCTCAAAGCGAAGGCGCTTGTGCTCTTATTTACGCTAATGAGGAAGAAACTAAAAAGATAACCGATAACCCCGCTTGGTTCCACGCGGTAGAAACTGCCCATTATTACACTTTTGGCACTGATGAAGCAATGTTCGATCTTCCTACTGCTACAATCGCGTCTAAGAAAGCTTATAAAAAAGCAGGCATTAAAAACCCCGTAAAGGATTTAGATGTAGCAGAAATCTATGAACCGACATCTTGGAGCGAACTTTCATGGACCGAAGCTTTAGGTTTTTGCAAACCTGGTGAAGGCGGAAAATTATTAGACGAAGGAATAACATTAATGAGTGGAGAGTTTCCTGTCAATCCCTCAGGTGGCGTTTTAAGCACAAATCCTATTGGGGCTACGGCATTAGTGCGAGTTGCAGAAGCTGCAATTCAAGTAATGGGAAGGGGTGAGAAAAGACAAGTACCCGATGTAGAAAAAGCTCTCGCAATGGGATTTGGCGGAAGTCTTTGGACGGAAATTCTAATATTAGGAAAAGAACCTTTGAGGTGATAATATGAGTAGAAAAAAAGGTCAAGAAAAAGTGTTTGAAATTAAATGGAAAACTGACTTACCGTACAGATATTCAATTGGCAAACTTGCAGTTAAATTTTTCGAGGAACTCAAAAAAAATAAAAAGATAATGGGAAGTAAATGCTCAAAATGTGGTAAGGTCCATTTTCCACCAAGAGCAGTTTGTGCCGATTGCATGGTTGAAATGACTATCGATGATATGGTTGAATTATCCCCTAAAGGTACTTTGGAAGGATTCACTGTAGTTAATTATCCGTTCACTGATCCTAACACTGGGGGTATTCGTCCATTTCCATATGGTTATGCCCTATTCAAATTGGATGGCGCTGATACCTATACAATGCATTTCGTAAATGAAACCGATGTGACTAAGATGAAAATAGGACAACGAGTCGAGGCGGTATTTAGCGAAGAACTTATAGGTGATTTAACTGCAGATATTCCATATTTTAATATAGTTAAAGAGGAGGAATAAGAGGTAGAGAAAAATGACAGATGAAATTGAGAAAAAAGTATATCACGGTCGAATTAAAGTTCCATACAAGCATACTGCAGGGGCTTATGTAGAAAGGTTTATTACTGAAATAGGAAAAAACAACAAAATTTTCGGCGTAAAATGCCCAAAGTGCAAAAAAGTTTACGTTCCTCCCAAAATGATTTGTTTCGAATGTTTCGAAAAAATGGAAGAATGGATCGAAGTCGGAAACCAAGGAACCGTTAAAGGATTTACTGTTATCACACATTCAACACCTGTGATGCCCTTAGAACCCCCTTTTGCTTATGGAATTATCACGCTCGATGGTGCAGATACAGATTTTGTGCACATAATAAAAGAAAGCGATCCAAAAAAGCTGAAAATAGGTATGAGAGTTGAGGCTGTGTTTAAAGAGGCGCCACGAAAAAGAATATTGGATATAGAATATTTCAATCCAATATAAGATAATTTATTTATAACTTTTTTTTATTTCTATTATTATTATAATATTAAATTATTAACGATTTGAATTTTAAAAGTGATATAAAGTGGATAATAATATTGTTTTAGTAGAAGAAAACGAAGAAAAAACCATTACTACCATTAGATTAAACCGATTAGCTAAAAAAAATGCGATGAATTATGAAATGATAGTAGCATTTGAAAAAGCACTGGATCAAATTGAGCGCACTAACACTAGAGTTGTTATAATAACGGGTAGTGAGGAAATTTTTAGTGCTGGTATTGATTTAAATTTTTTAACTGGACAAGAAAAAGATCCTGAAGGAGTCATTCCAGATTTAAAAATCCCTCGAAACTTTAGGTATTTTATGAATACTAGACTACATACTGTCTTTACAAAAATTGAAAAAATGGAGAAACCTGTAATAGCTAAAATTAACGGCTACTGCCTCGGAATGGGTTTTGAATTAGCTTTAGCTTGTGATTTTCGGTTTTGTCGAGATTCTGCGATCTTTAGCCTGCTAGAAACTAAGATGTCAATAAACCCAGATGTAGGAGGTACAATAAGGTTAACTAGATTAGCTGGCATTCAAAATGCGAAAGATATCATTTTAACTGGGAGAGAATTTGATGGAAATGAAGCTTACCGTTTAAGAGTGGTGAACAGAGTAGCTAAAACACCAGATGAATTAGATTCGATAATTAAGATGTATACTGATGAACTTATTGAAAGTGGTCCATTAGGTATTGGTTTAGCTAAAAAATTAATTGATGATTGTTATGGTAAGGATGTAGCTTTTGGATTAGAATTAGAAACACTTATCAGCTCTCAATTACTCCAAACAAAAGATACTGTGGGCGGAGCTTTAGCTAGGCTCCAAAAAACAAAACCCAAATGGCGTTGGAAGTAAAATTCATAAATTTTTAATTATTTTTTATTTATTTTTTTTCTTAATTGTAATTTTTTATTATTTAAAATATATATAATAAAAAAATTATGTTAAAGTTAAGTCTAAATGGATATCTGTAATTGGGTAAGATATACAAGGATGTATATAGCTAAAGTCCTTATCCACTTCCCGTATAGTCACCTCTGGTGGGATAAAAACTTTGCCCGAAATCATTTTTGTTCGGCAGAGAGCACATTCACCAGAGCGACATCCACTAGCGATTTCGACTTTCAGTTCTTTTGATCGTTCTAGGCTATTTAAGAGAGTTTCTATACATGATCCTTCAATTACTATTTTTTCTTTCGAAGCAAGACCTCTAAATTCTACGGTAATTTGAACTTTCTTAGAGGTATCTATTTCTCGAGGCCACCCCATAACTTTAGTGATGTCGTCAGGAACTCCAAACGCCTCGTAATAAATTCGATGCTTAGGAACTCCAAGAGCTTTTAATTCTTCATCTACGAATTGGTACATGGCACGATTGCCAACAATGTAAAAGTACTTGTTTTCAATCGATACGATTTCGTTTAATATCTTATCCTTTGAGATAAAACCACATTCTCCTTTCCATTCTGGAGTTGGTTCAGAGAGGATATATTTGATTTTGATATTTGACCTTCTTTTTTGGATATCTTCTAATTCACTTCTAAACAAGATATCTCTCTCAGTTAAACTTCCGAATACTAACCAAATGTTTAAGGGAAGTCTTTTCTCGGAGATTTCTCTTAGCATTGACATAAAAGGTGTAATACCACACCCACCAGCAATAAATACCAAATCTTTGCCGTGAAAGATGGGATTGTAGTAGAGATTTCCTAAGGGCTCAGTTACTTCAAAAATATCGCCAATTTTTACATTTTCAAAAAGAAAAGGGCTAACAAAACCACCTTCTTTCTTTCTAACACCTAATTCGTAGTAGGAGAGTTGATTTGGCGACGAGACAAGAGAATACGGGCGCGAGGTTCGAACTCCATTAATTTCTACAGTAAGGCCTACATATTGCCCCGCACGAAAGGGCGCTAAAGGCTTATCGGGTTTCGCAGAAATAAATCTAAATAGTTTAGTATCGCGTGAAAGAAGTTCAATATCAGTAACTAGTAGAGATTGCTTTTCGGGATGAATCCTATTGGATAAATTTTCCAAACCGTCGTAATACCACGGTAGAGGTTCGACCTCATCGCGCCGTTTTTTTAACTTTTCAGCTTTCTGATACTTTTTTACATCTTCCATTATTTCCTTTTCCATTTTTTTAGATCCTCCCTTTAATTTTATCGCCTAAATATAACCCTGCGCCTATCCTCCCACTTAAGAGAGTAGTCGAAAATCCACCACCAAAATTAGTCCATGCACCTACTTGATATAAACCTGGGATTGCACCTCTACTTTTTAATCGAAGTAAAGGCCCATTTGTAACATCTTGAGTAGTTCCATAGATAGCACCCTCTATATTTTTAGAATAACGGTAATACGTCAAAGGAGTTGCAGCTACAGCTACTTCGATATAATCGCGAATTTCAGGACAAATAGTATCTTCGATCAATGACACCATCCCATCTGCGATCTTATCCTTTAAGTGGAAATATTGATCAGGCGCGATGTTTTGCCAAAGTTTACCCATTTGTAAAGTAGTTAAAACTAATTGAGTTGTTCCTGGAGGAGATATATCTTCATAAATGTGATTATAACAAGCAGCGACCATATATTTTGGCGGTTCCAATTTTCTGAAATTCTCGAACGCTTTATTTGTATCGTATAAATCGTTAATAAAAGTTTCATGAGCCGTAAATCCTAAATCTTTATATGAGGCATTTAATCCAATGTAAACAGAAAAACCAGATGGGCCAATTTCTGGAGCATAAATCATTTTCTTATAACTATCTGGCACTATATCTTGAGGAAGCATTTTCATGGTTGTACATATTGGATTAACGTTAGAAATAACTGCTTTACAAAGATAAACGCTTCCGTTAAGGAGTTTCACTCCGCTAACTTTTCCATTTTCCACGAGAATACGATCAACCAACGCGTTATATCTTATTTCACCACCGAGTTCTTCAAATGCTTGTACCATTGAAGTTGATAAAGAATGTGATCTTCCTATTGGAAAAGCAGCGCCCCAATTTAAATAAAATATGAGCATCGCAATATAAGTATAGGCATTTGTTCTGCTTGGCGGTAATCCAATGTATCCCCATAGTTGAGAGATTACAGCCATCAATTTCTCATCTTTAAAAAATTTCTTGTATAATTCTGATAATGTAAGGCCCGAAATCCGCGGAATCCATGGGTGTTCTTTAAGCATGTTTTGTGGTGAAAACTTTCCACCTTTAGAAGCTATAAATATAATACCAGCCAAAACAGCTTTGCACATTTCCATAAATTCTTCAATCCCTCGTTTTTCAGAAGGAAATAATTCAATTAATTTGTTAGTATACTCTTCCATCCCAAGTGGAATTGTTACATCGTAACCATCGCTAAACAAGCTTCGATAAAACTCAGGAACTTGAATAAATTCTAGTTTATTTGGAACTATACCTAATTTTTCCAAGAATCGATAAAGACTGCCTCGATTATTTTTCGTTCCAATATCACTTAACTCGTGCAATGCACCTTCAAATTCAAACCTTCCTCTAACAAAAGAAGTAGCAAATCCTCCAGGTACGTTGTGTTTCTCAAGTAACAATACTTTTTCTCCTCTGAGAACAAGTTGACATGCAGCACCAAGTCCACCAAGTCCAGCGCCAATTACTATAACGGGGTATTTAGAAATTACTCTACTTTCATCAAAATTATTGTTATTCATAAAAAAATATTCATCTGAATAATTTTTAAAGATATGTTTTTATAATAAAAAGATAATCCTTAAATTATCGCCCAATGAAAACGGGATCTCTTTTTTCCTTTAAGGAATTCATCGATTCGTTGAAATCTTTTGTTCTAAATACTTTTTTTAATCCCTTATTTTCTAAATCCAATGTTTTATCTAAGATATCAATAAAGTAAGAGTTCATGGTTTTTTTCATTAACTTTATTGACAAATATGGACCCTTAGGCGGTATCAATCTAAGCGCCTGTTCTCGAGCATAAGGTATTAATTCTTCGTTAGGCAATACTTTATTTACAAGCCCAAGTTCATAAGCCTTTTGAGCGGTAATTTTATCGCCAAAATAACAAATCTCCTTTGCTTTTTGGAAACCAACTAAAAAGGGTAACATAAAAGTGGAACCAAACTCGGGGATTATTGCTCTTTTGGAAAAATAAAACCCTAACCACGCATCTTCGGCCATATAAATTAGATCAGCACCCGATAAAGGCATTGTAATAGCGCCACCTATAGCCAATCCGTTTATCGCGGCAATAACAGGTTTAGAGAATTTCCAAAGTGCCATACTTAATTTCTTTTGGGCAATGTCCATCAGATCTATCTCTGCTCTAATCTCTTTTTGGACTTTTTCAAAGAATTTAGGCTCGAAATAACCTCCAGACGAGAAAGCATTTCCTTCTGGGTTTCCAGTAATTATAAGGACTTTAGCACTATCGTCTTTTTCCATATCTTCTAAAACAGTATAAATTTCTAAAAAAGACACGTAAGACACTGCGTTCCTTCTTTCTGGTCTATTTATCGTGATTGTACAAATACCGTTTTCTTCTTTCTCATACAGAATGTCTTCAAAATCTTCTAATTTCATTTTTAGTTCTAGAGTCTTTTTGTTATTAATTTATAATAAATTTTCCTCTATTTAAATTTTAAACTAGTTAGAAAATTAAAAAAAAAAAAGATTATTTTAGCTTTTTCTACTAAATAGTATTATTCAGATTTTCCTTCTTCTCGAAGCGCTTTTTTCAATATTTTTCCTACCATTGTCAATGGAAGTTCTTCGCGGAAATCCCAAATCTTTGGAACTTCGTATTTGGAAAGACTTTTTTCAGCGTATTGTTTTATACTTTCTTTAACCTCTTCAGTTTCAGCAATACCCTCTTTTAATTGAATAACTGCCTTAACAATTTCAGCTCCAGGCCTATCTGGGTTTGGAACACCGATAATTGCGAGTAATTCAATATCAGGATGTTTAGTCATTACTTCTTCGACGTGAACGCTATACACTTTAAAACCACTAACAATCAACATATCTTTAGTACGATCAACGATTTTTAAGTATCCATCTTCGTCAAAAACACCTACATCACCAGTATGTACGTACCCATCTTTATCAAACGTTTTTGCTGTTGCTTCAGGTTTATTGTGATATTGCTTAACTACTTGTGGACCTTTGATCAATATCTCCCCAGGCTCCCCAATTCCCATTTCTTTGCCAGTCTCTACATCAATAAGTTTAATATCTGTATCAGGCAAGGGTAAACCTACAGTTCCAATTTTCTTTTCACCATTCATTGGATTTACTGTAGCGAGAACTGCAGTTTCGGTCATTCCATACACTTCAACAAACTTATTCTCCGTATGGAATTGTTTTTCAAATTCTCTTATTGCTTCTGGTGGGAAGGGAGCGGCACCACTTACATACAATGAAATGTTATCTAATACTTCTGCTGGAATTTGATGCGATTTTGGATTATTCTGAATCATTAAAAACAGAGTTGGGACGTTTCCAAAGCTAGTGGGTTTCTTGTCGATAATTTCATTAATTATATGATCGGTATCTCTTGGATTTGCAATTAAAATTTGTGCACCTCCTATATAGTTTAAAAATAATCCTATGAAGTATCCAGCTATGTGAAAGAATGGAAATCCTGAAATAAGAATTTCTTTTCCCTTCTCTCTTTTGAGCCATGAATCGAATTGATGTAAGTTTGATACTAAGTTTGAGTGAACAATTTCCGTTCCTTTAGGGAGTCCAGTAGTTCCTCCAGTATATTGTAATAATGCTAAATCCTTTTTTGGATCGATATCCACTTTTTTTATATCAATATCAGTGTCTATAGCGTCTAAAAAAGGGACTACTGTTTTGTTTGGCCATGGTTTCATTTTTCCTTTTGGTATCTTGCCAATTAATTTACCCAAAAGCACCTTAATTCCAGGGAGTCCCATAAATTCAGAAATATTCGTAGGAACAATAACCTTAAGTTTCGGTAAATTATCTAGAAATTGCGAAAAGACTTTTTCGTAAACGATATCCATGGTAATTACAAATTTTGCGCCACAATCTTCCAATTGATATGCTAATTCGTTAGGACTTAAGAGGGGAGAACAACCAGAAACGGTGCCTCCCGCCATATATGTTCCATAAGCAGAAAATAGGTATTGAGGACAATTTGGAAGACAAATTGCTACTATATCACCTTTTTCCAAACCATTCTTTTGTAAAAATGTTGCGAATTTCTGAGAATATTCTAATATCTCCTTAAAAAGGAATGTGCGCTCCATGAAATAAAAACCTACATTCTCGGGATATTTTTTCATCGCACCAGTTAATATAGTTCCAAGATCTTCTGTTGGATAGGTTAGGGATGGTGAAACATGAGAATCATAAGATTTGAACCAAAATTTTTCTTTACTCATTTAAATTTAACTCTTTTTTTTTTATTTTTTTTTTATTGAATTTGTTAATTAATTACTTTGCTTCATTTATTTTTAAAAGTTGATATTTTTTTTTGAAAAACTAATCAATTTCCATAAATTGAAGATAGAATAATATCAATTTTAAACAAAAAAATATAGGTTTAGAAACGAATTTGATAAAAACTCGAAATTTAAAATTCTATTAAGATAGATATTTTTTTAATACGAGCCCTATCTGTTCGATACTGTAGCCAATATCGTCTTCGGTGATTCCATAATGAGTAACGAACCTAATCTTATCTTTACTGATATTAAAAGCTAATAACCCAGCCTTGTTGAGCGTTGTAATAATCTTAATAATTCTAATTTTTTCCAACATTTCAATTATTACAATGTTAGTATCAGTCGGATATACTTTTATTGGTAAATTGAAACTTTTTAATCCTAGAGCAAGCATTTTAGCATTTTTATGATCCTCATCAAGTCTTTTTATCCATTTAGGTTCTAAAGCAAGAAGACCAAAAGCGGCTATAATTCCAGCTTGACGCATACCTCCCCCAACCAACTTTCGAAACTTTCTAGCTTTTGAAATAAATTCTTTAGAACCCGCTACAATTGACCCTACGGGGCAGGAGAGCCCTTTAGACAGACAGAACATTACGCTATCAACATGTTTAGTAAATTCTGTTACGGGAACATTCAGTCCAACTGCAGCGTTAAAAATTCTCGCACCATCTAAATGAAATTTTAACTCATTTTTATCGATAAAATCCTTCATACTCTTCAATGCACCAACCCCAACTATCGCACCGCCATGGTAATTATGCGTATTCTCCGTGCATAGAAGTGTGGTTGGTGGTTTATGTATATCTTCTTTATCGCGAATTAAAGTTTGAAGTTGTTCGAAAGAAGGAACGCCCCTATCTGAGGGAAATGTCCTTATCATCAAGCCCCCTATTCGCGCAGCACTCCCTACTTCGTTTCCATAAATATGACTTAATTCTTCTAATAAAATTTCGTCTCCTGGTTTAGATTGCGAAAGAAGTGAAACTAAGTTGCCTTGAGTTCCTGAAGTTACAAACAATGCGGCTTCTTTGCCAATAACTTTCGCAGCTTTTTCCTCTAACTCATTCACAGTAGGGTCTTCTCCCATAACATCATCTCCAAGCTGAGAACTATCCATTGACTTTACAAATTCCCACATTTCTGGAGAAGGCTTGGTAACTGTATCAGATCGTAAATCAACGATTTTCATTAATATCAATTTAATTTAATTTAAACTGTAATAATGAATTATGTTATTTTTTTGAGAACCCAAAACTATATCACAATCGTAATATTTTTTCGTTGCTCTACAAAGCGTATATTGGATTACAAACCCGGAATCGCTGTACGTTTATGTACAATATCTAATAGTTTGGAAACAAGTGTGATCAGAACTAGAAAGATGACAGCAATAACGATGTAAGTAGTGAGAGAAATAAATGTCCTAGCAACAATCCAATGCGCCTCGGCAAACAATTCCTCAACTCCGATGAAATAAACAATAACCGTATACTTCGGAAGGTAGGCGGCCTCATTAGACCATGCAGGAATAACGCGTCGCAAAGCTTGAGGTACGATAATATGACGAATTCCAGAAAACCGAGACATACCTAGTGATTGGGCAGCCATTAACTGTCCAGAACCTACGGACATAATAGCTCCACGGAAATATTCTGCTTGATACGCTGAACTATTAAGCCCTAATACAATAATTCCAATTAAAGTTCGTCGATTTAGGAGAATAAGAGTTATTTCCTTATCAAAAATCATGAAGCTTGTTGAAAAACTCCACCTCTCTATCGGTAAATTTAAACTATAAGGGAGAAAATATAAAAGAAATAATTGTGCGATTAGAGGTGTGCCACGCACAATCTCTATAAAGCCTGCAGAGATATCTGAAATAATACCTAAAGGATAAGATGATTTGTATAGTCGGAGAATTGCCAATATTAATCCTAGAAAAAAACCGATTAAAATTGCCCATCCATATAACCACAATGTTAACAAGAAACCTGAAAAAATATGATCCCAATATTCCAGTACAGCAAGAATTTCCTCAATCGGTCCAGGAAGAACTTGAAACATCACTCATTTTTCTCCTTTTTTGAAAGTTCTAAAAGCTTTTCGTGGCCCCCATATAATATACTAATTTGGTTTAGAAAGCGCCGAACCCTTTCAGATTTAGGAGCCGTAAAGAAATGTTCAGGTGTACCACGTTCAACGATAACACCCCCATCAAGATAGAGCATTTCTGATGAGACGGCTCTAGCAAATCCGAGTTCGTGTGTAACAACAACCATAGTCGTGCCCGCTTTAGCAAGATCTAACATTACCTGAAGAACTTCACCTATTAGTTCAGGATCTAATGCAGAAGTAGGTTCATCAAATAAAATTACATCGGGTTCCATGACCAAGGCCCGTGCAATACCTACACGTTGTTGTTGGCCCCCAGAAAGTTCAGCAGGGTAATGATCAGCCCATTCAGCTAATCTTACACGTTGTAAAGCTTCAAGTGCCCTTTCTCGAGCTTCTTCTTTAGGTAATTTTTTCACCCGCCGAAGACCGATGCTTACATTGTCTATTGCTTTGAGATGAGAAAATAAATTAAAATGCTGAAATACCATACCGATTTTCGCTCTCAATGCATTAATATTTGCTTTAGATTCCATTAAATTTTGTCCAGAAAGATATACTTCACCCTTATCGGGAGGTTCTAGCATATTAATACATCGAAGGAGCGTGCTCTTACCTGAACCACTAGGTCCAAAAATGACCTTGACATCTCTTTGTGCTAATTCGAAAGAGACACCCTTAAGAACATTTAAATCGTCATATGACTTCCACACATCAACTACACGTAATATATTTTCGTTTATATCTAGCCACCTCCCATTCCTAATTTTTTAAGTTTTTTAGTTTGCCGTTCACCAAATAATCTTGCTACTGGATAAGTAAATAAAAAGTATAGAATGGCAACAGCACCTATAGATAAAGCCCATAAATTTGTGAAACCTACTCCAAGATCATAAGCTGCTTTTGTCATTTCAACAATTCCAACTGCATAAGCAAAAGATGAATCCTTGATAACTACCGCATACTCATTGGTCCAACTAGGAACAGCTAACCGTAAGGCTTGAGGCATTATAATAGATCGGAAAGCTTGGACTTTACTCATACCTAATGCCCGAGCTGCTTCCATTTGTCCTGGGTTCACAGATAGAATAGCTCCACGAAAAATCTGAGATTGATACGCACCACTACGAAGAGCAAGTGCCAAAATTACGCTAGCAATTGGTCTATCAAGTAAATCTAAATACCAAAATAAGTCTGGCATCCCGAAAGCGAATATAAAGATTAATATAAGGATAGGAATCCCACGCAAAAGTTTTTCGTAACCACTTGATAACCAAATGAGTTCTTTAGCGCCGTAAACGCGCATAATTGCCAAAATTATTCCTAAGAGAAACCCCCCTAGTAAACCAAGGGCAGTAAGAAGTAATGTATTAAATAAGCCATGAATAATAATATAAAAAAAAATATCAAAGAGGTCTGGCATGTTACTCATCTTTTTATACTGTTACATTGCCAAACCACTGATTTATTAGAGTGTACATGGATCCATCTTGATAACTATCAAAAATAACTTTATTAATTTCGTACAGCAGAGCGGGTTCACCGTGTCTAGTCCACAGTGCTAAAGGTTCTTCTTCTGAACTGTATATAACCCTAAGAACATATGTAGTTTCGTATGCATTAAAGATTGGTCCGTCTACATATGCTGCGTCTATTCCTCCAGCGTTTAAATCTTGAATAAGGACATCAGCACTAGCATAAGTAAAAACATTTATCCCGGAGATAGCGTCTAACTCGTCCTGCATTACGGTGCCTGATTGGCAACCAACATCGAATCCTATGAGATCTGTTAAATTCGTAATCGGAACTGGAAAATCCAATGAACTATTCTTCACGATCACAACTTGACTAACTGAAATGTAGGTTGTAGAAGCTGCAAGTTGAGCTGCGCGTTGTGCATTGTATGTCATAGCCGCAGCAATCATATCGATCGTACCAGCTTTACAAGCACCAATAAGAGAGTCAAAACCTATATCTTGCATTTGGAGTGTAACACCAAGCGCATCTGCTATCATCTGTGACACATCAATATCAAAACCTACGATCTCTCCACCGGGATAAGTCTTATTCTCGAAGGGAGGGTAATCAGCACTAGTCCCTACAATGATATAACCTCGATCTTGAATTTGATCTAATAACGGTGTAGGTGCTGGCTCGGTAAGAAGTGCAGGAATGAACCATCCTGCAGAAAACCCTACTACTATACCGATGATAATTCCTAATATTGCTATTTCTCTTTTCATCCATTAATCAACTTTTTATTTTAAATTTTATTTAGTGTTGTATTTTAGATTAAGTGATACAGAAGATAAAAGTTATAAGTAAGCTTATAAAGATTTTCATTTATAGTCTAATAATATCAACAGTTAACCTTAGAATGTTAATTAAATTATCATTTCTCTAATAAAAAAAAAAGGAAGAAAAATCTATTTAGTTTTCAAAACAAGGGTTATTGCTCGAGTTAGGCGTATTACTTCAATGATTTTTCCTTTTGTAACTTTTATCTCTTCTCTACTAATCGCATGAGTGAAATCGCCCTTACCATTGCAGATTTTTACAATTGCGTTATTGTCTCCCGTTATAATTATGTTAGGATCTGAAGCAGTTCCGTTAATCAGTTCAGCTTTTCTTCCTTTTACCTTAAGATAAAAAGAGTCCTCGTTATCCAAGTTAAATTGGAAAATCATATCCCAATCAACTTCTTTACCACCAATGTTAGTAAAAAAAACAGCTTCAACTTTTGCGTTCCCGCTCATAATTTCAACTATTTTACTTAAACTTTCACTTGCTATACCCAATTTTACTCACCACCTTCAAATTCTGGTTTATTAATCCATCTTTCCCACTCATCTTCGGGAACAAAGAAGAAATCTGTCATTCTTCCTTCTCGGTCCTCCCTCTTTTTAAACACTGCTTTAACTCGTTGTCCTTTCTTAATTTTTGAAGGGACCAAATTTTCTGAAAATACCCCTTGAAATAAAGCAGTATCTGCGTCATCTAATTTAATAAATGCACAACCGTAGGGAACATTTTGAATAAACTCAGCGGCCCCATACCATACTATCGTGCTAATTTGAATCGTGCCGGCGTGGGAGAGTTCAATCCAATCGGTATCTTCATAACACTCTGAACAATTAATTCTTGGAGGCATCCATACTTTACCACACTTCTTGCATTTTGTTCCTAATATCTTCTTATCATTCATTAATTCGATGAAGAATTTTGATTGCCCGCCCATGGTATACTTATATTCTATTAGGATTTTATCCCTAATTTCATGTGACTGAAATTCTTCGCTCATGGTTTTTTCAACCCCTCCTCGTTTGTCATTACAATTATCGCAGCATAGGCGGCACCAGGCCCTCCAATCGAATGCGCTATAGCCCTTCCTTTTTCAATAGTTACTTGATGTTTACCTGATTCCCCTCTTAATTGAAGAGCAGCCTCTCCAGTGCTCATAATTCCCGTCGCACCAACAGCATGTCCACATCCTATCAATCCACCTGAAGGACAACACGGGAGTTCTCCCTCTAACCAAGGGCCTTCTCCAGGATTTTCAAATGTTTTTTCAATCCATGGACCACCTTGACCAAATGGCACAAAACCTAATTCTTCGTAGCTAATGACTTCTTGACTGGCAAATTGTCTTTATGACAAGTAATGTCCAGAGAAGGCATCGTGAAGCTCTGCTAGGTCTATTTGGCTTTTAATCTTATTATAGTCCAATCCCGCCATTTTATAAGCTGCCTTTGCTGCATATATATTTGAATATAGGCGTCCAATTTCTTCCCTATTACCAATAAAACAATCTGTATTCGCAGCACCTACGCCAGTTATCCAAATTGGATTCTCAATCTTTAGTTCTTTTACTTTTTCTTCGCTTGCTAATATTAAAGCTGCCGAAGCTTCTGAATAAAGACAACAATCAAGCATCTTGAAAGGGTAGCAAATTATCCTGGAATTCAGGACGTCTTCTACAGTTAATTTCATCGGAGATTGGGCTTTGGGATTATTTATCGCGTTCCCATGGTTTTTAACGGAAACTAAAGCCATTTGTTCTTCGGTTGGATTACCGAATTCTTCAAAGTGCGCGTTTACCATTGAAACATAGGAGCTTGCCGCCATCATGCCCATAGGATATTCGTAAGTCATATCAGCAGAATAAGCAATGGCATTCAAAACCTCTGGTGTTGTCGTACCCGTTTTTTCGTCATAACAATCATTACATTTTTCTACGCCTAAGCAGAGGCATAAATCAGAAAGACCTGAAGCAACTTCCGCGTAGGCCATTCTCACGGTGTATCCTCCCGTAGCACCACCGGAAGCGATTCGAGTTCCTGGTTTGTTGTTCATTCCGATATATGAGTTTATAAAAATGTCCGGCATGAATTGTCGTTCGAATAGTTCGTTGTAAATACCGTAAACAGTAGATTCTAAATCTCTATGAGTTATCTCAGCCCCATTTTTGTTTGCGTCTTCCAAAGAGAGCTTAGTCGCGTCATAGGCGAGTTCAAAATGCGTTTTATCCATATATCTTGCTTTAAAAGGAGTAATTCCAACTCCAATAATAGCTACTTTTTTCATTCTTCTCATTTTAATTGTGTTATTTTAAATTTGATTTTAATTATAAGTTATATTAGATTCGTTTGTTAATTAATTTTATAACGATTTGAGAAATGCATATTGAAAAGAAATTTCTTAAATTTTTGCTTTATCAAGGTCTCGCTTTGTGATGAATAAATAAACTTTTTAATGGTATCTTTTAAATAAAATTTCAATTTAATAATCTTATGAGCAATCAAGATTTAATTTTGTATGAATTGAGAGGACGTATCGCTATAATCACAATCAATAGACCAGAAAAAGCGCATTCATTTAACGGTGACATGTTAAAATCTCTACACGCGAAGTTGATTAGAGCAGATAATGATGAAAAAGTTAGATGTATTTTGATAAAAAGTACTGGTCAAAAATTCTTTTCTGCGGGTTACGATTTGAAAGAAATTCAGGGTGATCCAATGAATGTGGCTATTATTCAACAGTGGGGGAGAAAGGTCAATGAAACAATGCTTCTTATGAAAAAACCGATAATTACGCAAATTCAAGGCATTGCTATTGGTTTTGGAGTAATGTTAGTATTAGCTTCTGATTTAAAAGTGTTTGCAGACAGACCGATAGATGATTTATATTTAAGGTTACCAGAACTTGCAATTTCAGCATTTCCACAGACAGGAGCAACATTACTGCCCTTATTGGCTTTTGGTTTCAACTATGCTAAAAATGCGCTGTATACCGCTGATAAAATAGGACTAAAAGAACTAAAGAATATTAATTTCCCTACTAGAATTTTTCCACTCGATAAAATAGATCCAGAATCCGTTGCATTTGCAAAAGAAATTAGTAAATATCAACCAAAGTTCTCAATCTTCCTAAAATCAATGTTAACTATTATGGAAAAAGGTCGTATTAAGTCGTATTTTGACTTAGAAGATGAATGCGGGAAGGTGGCTTACGATAACAGCATTAAAGACTTAAAGGAAATAGATGCTTTTATAAAAGAGCTACATCAGAAATTCACATAGATAATAAAATTAAGGAAATACATTTCGATTTCTTTTTTTATTTAAACTTAATAAGAAAATATTTTTTAATTGCAAAAAAGTATTATTAACTATCATAATTTTAAAAATAGGAAAGAATCAAATATGATTAAAACTAAAATAACAGAATCATTTGGGATAAAATATCCAATATTGAGCGCTCCGATGGGTCCATTCTACACGACCGAGTTATCTGTTGCTGTTTCTGAGGCGGGAGGGCTTGGTGTTGTAAGTCACGCAACTTTACAAGGAAAAAGTTCGATAAAGGATATGGAAAAGCAGTTAGATTATGTAATTGAACATACTGATAAACCATTTGGCCTTAACATTCGAACTGCTCGCGTTCAGACTGATCATAAGATTATGTTGAGAAAAATTGCTCAATTGAGTAATTCAAATCCAAAAATTCGCGAACAGTTAATCTATTTGCTAACAAGTGCTGGAAGCCCACGAAATGCTAGTAAAATATTAAAACAAAAGGCACCTCATATCAAGCACTATCATGTTGGTCCAGCTTTATGGCTAGTTGATAAAATATACGCTTCAGGATGCGATGGTGTTGTTGCTACGGGAACGGAAGGGGGCGGTCATCAAAGTTATGAAGGGATTAGTACATTGGTTCTGGTTCAACAAGTTGCCCAAAAATACCCCGAAAAACCACTAATTGCTTGTGGCGGTATTGCAAGTCCAGAAGGCGTAGCTGCGGGATTAGCTATGGGGGCCGACGCTGTTGCTATGGGAACGCGATTTATAGCTTCTAGTGAAAGCGAATTCCATCCTAACTATAAAGCATTAATTCCACCTGCGACTGCTCGAGATACATTGCTTACTACAGGTGGGTTTGGACCAATAAGACTATTGAAAAATAAATACTGCTTAGAACATGGAGCGCTCATAACAAAAGAAGATAAAATTAAGCAAGAATTAGCTTACGATCTGGATGGATTTATGGAAGATCTTCATCATTACGAAATCGTATACACTAAAGGAGATGTAGATAATGGTGCTATTCCAGTGGGCCAAACATGTGGCCTTATTGACTCGATAATGGATGTTGGCGATATCCTTACCAGTTTTACAAAAGAAGCAGAAAAAATATTAAAGAATTTGTGTGCTAATATCTATTAAAAAGGTCGTGAAATAATCCATATTTTTTTTTTTTTTCAAATTCTTTTTGAATAATAATTTATTTTTTTAAATAATGAAAACAGCCTCACCTGAATTACAAAAAAAAATCAGAGAATTATCTAAATTATCGTATAAAGCGATAACAGAATTATCTAAGTGTAAATCATGTGGAACTTGCGTAATATATTGTCCACTCAATATTAGAAAATTTAACGCTGAGGGAAAAGCTATAACAATTATAACTGGATCTTATTGTGGGGGTTGTTCTGTATGTTACCATAGATGTCCTAATAAAGCGATTAGATTAGTTCCATTTCGTAATAGCTAGTAAAATTCTATTACAACAATATTCTTTCTTTCTTTTTTTTAAAATTATTTTAACAAAAAAAAAAGGAATAAAATTTGTTTTTTTAATTATTGTCGAAGTTCTCTTCTTAAGATTTTACCAATAAGAGTTTTTGGTAGTTCTTCGATAAATTCTATTTGCCGAGGATATTTATACGGACTAATGTTATCTTTACACCATTCTAACATATCTTCTTCTGTTATCTTACCTTTAAACTCTTCTTTTATTGATATAATTGCCTTAATCGTTTCTCCCACTCCATCAGGGTGTGGAACTCCTATTACTCCAACTTCGTTTACTGCATCGTGCTGATATATTAATTTTTCTACTTCAGCTGGGAAAACACCGTGACCTTTATATTTAATCATATCTCTTTTTCTATCTTTTAAATGCAAATATCCTTCTTTATCTATGCATGCTATATCGGCAGTATAATACCAGATCTTACCTTGGGAATCTTTCCTTAACGCATATTTAGTATCTTCTGGTTTGTTTAAATAACCTAACATCACTTGAGGTCCATTTACACATAGTTCTCCGATATATTTCTCTGCTTCTGCTTCTCCACAATTATCGCAAGTTTCATTAGGGCAAATAGGTAAAACTCTCGTTCCTTCTTCAACATCTACGATTTTTAACGATGTATCTGATACGGGTAAACCCGCAGAATTTGGTTTATACCTATGAAATGGTGAAGCAGTTACTATTGGCGCTGTTTCGCTTGCTCCATATCCTTCAATTATCGATGCGCCCGTTATGTCCTCAAATTTTCTTTTAACTTCTGGCGATAAAGCAGAACCCCCACTTAAACAAGCTGTCAATTCAGGTAATTTATTCTTAAATTTTTCAGAATCTGGATCTTGGTTGATTTGATTATAAAGTGTAGGCACTGCTGGTATATAAATAGCTCCTTCCTTCATTAATAGGTCCAGTACATCAGATTTCTTTTCTGGAGGGGCTGCAAAGAGAATAAGTTTGTAACCTGATGAAACTCCCAGACTCATTCCTGTTGATATACCAAAAACATGCCCAAAGGGAACTAAACAACCAACCCCGCCTTTTCCACGAGATTCTCTTGTTTCAGGAACTTGATTATACATCCAAGCAGTTCCTTGTTCTGCGTTTACGGTCATATTATAATGCGATAACTGAACCCCTTTTGGTACTCCTGTAGTTCCACCAGTATAAATTAGAGTTGCTGTATCTTCCTTAGGATTTAGTGATACATCCGGAATATTAATAGGGACGCCGTTTTGTAGAATATCTTGCATCTTATGAAACTCAATATCTCCTACTTGAGTCGGCCATAATTTTTTTTTCATTTGAGGTACTTTCCCTAGCGCAGTTCCCAAAATTGCTTTAATTTTTGGAAGATACTCTGCAATACCTGTTAGGATAATGTTTTTTAGAGATGGCATTTTACTCAAATCTTTGTTATGCAAATATCCTTGATAAAGAGCATCTAATATAATCAAAACTGTGCTATTTGAATCATTTATTTGATAAACAATTTCTACGTATTTATGTAATGGAATTATGGGGTTGACAATAGCGCCAAGACGAGCCGTTGCATAAAAAGCTATGATAAATTGAGGTATGTTTGGTAAATCAATTGCGACTACATCACCTTTTTTCACTCCAAGCTTAGAAAGTCCTGTAGCAAATTGATCTACCGAAGCATCTAGCTCTTGATAGGTCATTCTATATCCTTGAAAAAATATAGCTTGAGAATTAGGAAATTCCTCTACTGTATTTCTTAAAACATCTCCTAACGTTATTTCTTGATAATTTATGTGTTTTGGAACTCCTTCTGGCCAATAATTATACCATGGTCGATTAATATCATCACTCATTTTTAATCATTTTATAATTTTTTATTAGATATTGTATATTATTTTGAATACCTATTTAAAATTTTTAGAAAATCAACTTAATTTTAATTTAAGGCGAAATGAAATTTAGATATCTTTTTGTATTAAAATAAAAAAAATAGTTTTAATTTAGTAAAAAATTATTAAGTTCTAAGTTCTCTTCTTAAAATTTTACCCACTACGGATTTTGGCAACTCTGGTATGATTTCAATTATTCGAGGGTATTTGAAAGCAGAAATATTTTCTTTAGCCCATTTTGTAATATCTTCCTCAGTAACTTTACCTTGAAATCCTGGTTTTAAGGATATATACGCTTTAATATTTTCTCCAACTTCTGGATCTGGAATACCTATAACGCCAACTTCGTTAACGTATTCTAACTGATATAGTAAATCTTCAACTTCCCTAGGAAAGACAGAATGACCCTTATATTTAATCATGTCTCGTTTTCGATCTTTAATACGTAAATAACCATCCTTGTCAATACATCCAATATCTGCTGTATGGTACCATGTTCGTCCTTTAGAATCCTTCCTTAACGCATATTCTGTAGCTTCTGGTCTATTCAAATATCCTAAAAATACTTGAGGTCCATTTCCACAAATTTCGCCAATATATTGGGCTTCATTAGCTCCACAATTCTCACAGTTCTCGTTGGGACATTGAGGTAAAATTTTTGTACCATCGTCGGAATCTACTATTTTAATTAAAGTATTTGAAACTGGGAATCCCACTGTATTCTCCTTATATTTATGGAACGGTGTAACTGTTAAGATTGGGCTGGTTTCTGACATACCGAAACCTTCTATTATTAATGATCCTGTTAAAGCTTCAAACCCTTGTTTGACTTCTAATGGTAAGGGGGCAGCACCACTTAAGCAAGCTACTAAATCCGTCAATTGATCTTTATACTTTGCACAATCTTTATCGAGAGTTATTTTTTGCCACAAAGTAGGTACGCCAGGACCGAAAGTAGCTCCTTCCTTTTTAATTACTTTTAAAAAAGTAGAAAGCCTTTCTGGAGGTCGAATAAACAGTATTAACTTATACCCACTGATAATTCCTAAATTCATAGCGATGGATAATGCAAATTCATGCGCTAAAGGTAGAATGGTAAACATTCCTCCTTTACCATATGTACTTTCAACCTCGATTTGTGTTTGGGCCCATATTTTCCCTTGCTCGGCATTTACAACAAAATTATAATGAGACATCATACAACCCTTAGGAAGACCAGTCGTACCACCAGTATAAATCAAAGTAGAAATATCCTCCTTCGGATTAATTTTAACATCTGGCAGATCAATTGGAAGTCCATTTTGCATAACATCTTGAAATTTATGAAAATTTACATCTCCAACTTTAGTGGGCCAATTTTTCATTCTGGGAACCTTACCTAAAGCTGTTCCTAATTTTGCTTTGATTTTTGGTAGATATTCTGCAACACCTGTTAGAATGATGTCCTTCAAAGTAGTTATCTTACTTAAATCCTTACCTTGTAGATGTTCTTCATAGAGAACATCTAAAATAACCATTATTTTACCTTTGGAATCGTTTACTTGATGAACAATTTCCACAAATCGGTTTAAGGGAATTACAGGATTCGCAATTGCACCGATTCGACAAACCGCGTAATAAACAATTATATATTGGGGCATATTAGGTAAATCTATAACTACCACATCACCTTTTTTAACTCCCATTTTTGAAAGTGCTGTAGCAAACTGATCTACTGCCATATCTAGTTCTTTGTATGTCATTCGAAAACCTTCAAAAAATATAGCCTGACTATCAGGATAGGCTTTAACTGTGTTTCTTAACATTTGTCCTAAAGAGATTTCAGGAACATCAATATGTCTTGGTACTTCCTCAGGCCAATTTTGCATCCAATATTCGTTAATTTCGTCACTCATTTTTGATCACAATTGAATAATTTGTAAGTATGATTATATTCTTCCAATAATATATAAAATTTTAATATAAACTAAAAAAAAAAGTATAAGGATGGTTAATGGTTTAAAATAGAATTTTTAAATTTCAATGTCTCTTTTATATAAACTTTTATCCGGAACAAAGCTCATCATAATTAAATCGTCTCTAGTGTCCCATCCTAATTTCTTATAAAAATCTACTACTTCTTTATTATGTTTCTCAATAAATAAGTGAACTTTGTGTACTTTTTTTTTACGAAATCTTTCAATTAATTCGTCCATCATCATTTTGCCATTCCTTTTTTTTTGATAATCTGCATCTATAGCAAGATGGTGCACGTAACCTCTTCTTCCATCAAAAGCACCCATTACTACTGCTACAACTTTTCCATCTTCCTTACCGATTAGAAATAGATCTGGATTTCGCTTTAGTATCTTAGCTATCTCGTCTTGTGTGTCTGATGAGCTTACTTCTATTCCTGATCTTTTCCATAGATCAATAATATCGTGGTAGTATCGCATAGAAAAAAGTTCTATCTTCATTTTAATCACTGAAATAGTTAATAGAGAGTTTATCTATTTTCTTTCTTATTTCTGTTTTATTATCAATAATTTCTTTAATATATTTTGAAATTTCCTTTCTTTTATTAATCTCAGATGGAATTGGTAAAATTACATCCATTAATCTATTACCAATTGTAGCAATAGTGCCTTGAACGAATGTTATTGCTTTTATTTGCTTTTGAACAATGTCAAGATTTAGAAGGTATAACAAAAGGTGCGAATCAATATTCTCATTATTTTTAAGCGTTTTTATCTGAAATATGTGACTCTGGATAATAATTCTTGTATCTAACTCAGTAATAATTGCCGCATTTCCAATTAGATTTGGACCGCCATCCTTTACTATCAGAATGTCTCCAATTTCTATATTCTGTTTGTCTTTAAATTGGTCGTATACTTCATTGGAAGTTTTTTTATGTGAATTTAGATCGACTTCCCAATTATTAATTTCGCTAGTACGGATAAACGGAATATCGCCTAAACCATAAACATGTGAGCCAATTTCGTCTCCTCTTGGTAAATACCCTTTATTTTTTGTGTAGATTATTCCATTTTTAACTAAATTACCTATAGAAACTAATTGAAAGTCCTTATTATTTTCTAAAGATTTTAGAGTTTTTTCTACACCGGTGTAATAGTTAGGTATGAAAATATTGCTTTTTATCTGATTTAGACTTAATTTGAAAACTTTTTGGTCCTCTAAGTAGCTGAATTCAGCACTTTCTTTAATTTTAAGGTGTAAATTAATTAATTCATTATTGACAATTGGCTTTTTATTCTTATCATATTTTATACTTCCATCCTTATTTAATTTATACAAAACTTTTCCATCTTTATCGTGACCAACACTGTCAACAATTCCAAAATCAATTTTATAATTCTTGAGAAGAACTTTTAATTTTTGAAAGAAAAGAATACTTGTCTTATTACACGTGTAGGGCTGAAAAGTGTTCTGATCTAAACTAATAATTCCTAATATCTTACCTTTACTCCGCAAATATTCCCAGATATATCTATTTGAAGGATTTCCAAAAAGACCTTCTGGTAAAACAATTCCTAATTTTCCACGGTCTTTTAATAGTTGTACACATCTTTCTATAAATAGAATTTGAGGTGGTTGTTTTTTAACTAACTTATTTTGCTTAACCCATAAATTATCTCTGTAGTCCCACTTATGTGCTAAAGCATATTTTTTTAAAATTTCCTTATTATCAATGGGTATTTTTGCGCCAAAAGGGGGGTTAGTAAACACATAATCAAAATAGTCATTTTTTATAATTCCTTTTGTTTTTTGTTTGTAATTACTTGGATCCAAAGAATCTTCGCAAATTATGTTGGAATTGCCCTGACTGATAATATTTAGATATAATTCACATAATTTTGCTAAATAAGAATCTTTATCAATTCCATAGAGATTAGAAATTATTTCACTTTTCTTTTTTTTTATAATATCTATTTGGGCTCCGTATTCCTGTTCAATTTTTGACCATAAGAGGTCTTTGCATTCTAATAGAAAACCACCATGCCCACACGCAGGATCTATAACCTTAGAATCAGTCTCAGGATTTAAATAGCGCACCATAAATTTTATTATACTCACAGGAGTAAAGAATTGCCCTCCTTCTTCTTTTAATAATCTACTTACAAATATCTCAAAAGTATCAGCCAAAACATCTTTAGAAGATTCAAGAAGAGATATTCTTTGTAATTTTTCAACAATTAAAAAGACCAACTCTTTGTTTAAATTGATTCTTTCATTTTCATCAATGAGGTTCTTATATTTATCTTTTAGATTCTCCTTAAAGAATTCCTGAAGCCGATCGAACAATTTTTTCTCTGTTTCGTCCTGTCCAATGCTAAACGACATGATAGAATCAGGTAAAGAATTACTTATTTCATCAACTAACTTACATAAAATAAGTTTTAAAATTTCTTTTGAACGAGCTCTTGTATCAGTTTCCGTATGTTTTAATTTAGCATAAAGGTGTTGATTGATCTCATTGAACTCTTTTTTTAGATTTGAAGATCTTTTTAAATCCCTCTTTCTAATTAAATTAGTATTTTTATCCTCAATAAAAGATTCTAGTGTTTTGGGCATTTTAAATTCATTACAATTTCAATGTTATAATTTTTTTATTAATAAGTGAAAATTATTGATTTTCTTTAAATAGGTTCAAATGCGTTCATTTTTTTAAGATAATCGAGCATTTGTAAGTAAAGCTTATCCCTCTTAGTAAGAATTTCTTCTTCAGTTCGACCTTGGTAATCGTAAAAACCTATTGAAGTTTTAGCCCCTAATTGCCCATTCTTCACTTTATCCCTAAGCAGTACGAGATCCATACCACCCATATTCTTGATGATATCATATACAACATCGAGTCCTACAAAATCAAGATTTTGTGCTACTCCAACAAACGGCAAACGTATGCCCAAACTGTTCTTAATCGCCATGTCAATTTCTTCTGGAGAAGCTATGCCTCGTATTAAAAGAGTAAAAACCGCGGAATTTATTGCTTGCTGGATTTTATTGACAACAAAAGCATTTGTGAACTTTTTCAAGATTAAAGGTTTTTTGCCAATTTTTTCTAATAATTTAAACGAAATATCGATGACTTTAGAAGAAGTTTTACGCCCAGCTACTATTTCAACTAAAGGAATAATGTATGGCGGATGAAACCAATGGTGGATTACTAAGCGTTTCGGATTTTTAACTTTTGCGACATTGAAAATATTTAATTCGGAAGTATTGCTTGCTAAAATAATATCTTCTGAGCAGAATTCATTTAATTGAGAAAAAACTTCTCGTTTAACGTTACGATCTTCAGAAACTGCTTCTAAAACTAAATCGCAATTTTGGGCAGCAACTTTTAAATCGATAGATGGATGAATACGATTCAAAATATTAGAAATTTCACCACTTTTTACATGCTTATACTCTACCAACAAAGAAAGGTTTGATTTAATCTTATTCATGGCATTATCAAGAACCTCTTGATTTAAATCTACAAGATCTACTTCAAACCCGGCAGTGGCATAAACTTGCGCAATGGCGTGTCCCATCGTGCCAGCACCTACAACCAATATGCGCTTTATTTTATCAAGTTCCATTTTCTTCAGTTATTTAATATTATTCTTATTACTAGTTAGAGGGGATTTTTAATAATAATTACTTTTTATTGAAAGAAAATAAATTTTATTTATGTCAAATAATAATTTAGATTTTGGAGAGTATATTGAGTTTTCTGTAAAAAAAAGGTTTGGCACGATTACACTCAATAGAGTTCATCGATCGAACGCTTTTACTATTGATCAATTAAGATATTTAAAAAAAGCGATTGAATACTGCCAAAAAAAAGATAAAATTAGAGGTTTAATTTTAACAAACAACGGCTCTTCGTTCAGCACAGGAATGGATTTAGATGCTATTGATGGTAGCGATCATGCAGCTGTTAGAGATCTCGAAGATACTGCTGCAGATATATGTAAATTGTTATTTAACGGAAAACCGGTTATTTGTGCTATAAATGGTAGAACGATGGGCGAAGGCGTTGTGTTCTCAATATGTTGCGACTATCGAATCGCCGTTAAAGATAGTTTTTTTCAAATGCCAGAAATACGCTCTGGAATCTTCCCTGGCACTGGTTGTGTAGTTCTATTTTCAAAAATTATTGGGATTCCATGGTCGAAAAAGATGCTTATGTTTGGTGAAAAAGTAAGCGCGGAAAAAGCGCTAGAAATTGGGTTAATTGATGAGATTGTAGGTAGTAAAGAGGAATTAATTGAGGAATCTATGAGAAAAGCGGGTTTTCTCTTTTCAAAAAATCAAACTGTATTGAACGCGATTAAACTATGTAGCAATCATTTCCTTGATAAATCTTATAAGGATGCATTTGAGATAGAAAAAATTGCTTCTGGATGGTACGAGCACGAAGATAAAAAAAAATTTATATCAGATTTGCAAAAGAAATTTGAATAGGCAAGAAATTGTTTCCTATTTAAAAATACTATTTTATTAAAAATTTATAGTGATTTTCGTCAATAACAGGGCTATAACCTATTTTTTAATAAATACTATTTGAAGTTGGATTACTTAAATCCGTAAACAAGAAACAGTACTTATTTCCTTTTTCTAAGAGCTGTTTGCTCAATTTTGCAACGCACTCAGTTGCGTATATTATAAAAATCATCTACTTCTTCGTAAAATCTTGCTTCCATACTCATATAAGAAGATTCACTAATTAAAAAATTAACGCGTGAGGGAATGTCAATACTAATTAAAGGTTCTTTTTGAGATCGTCTAATTGCTTTTCGAAGCTTTCAATTTCGGATTTGGAAATTGTTTTATTATTAACTTTTTGAATTATGTCAATAAAACCCCTAATAAGAGGATGTTCCAGTACAACACATGTTTGATTTAACGTGTTAACATCTAAAATGAGGGCTGAATCTAATATTTCCCCCATTCCGAGCACATCCTTGAATAATAATTCACTATCTTCGGTATATGATAAAATTACAATATCTTCTAATATTTGGGAGCCATCGTTTTTCTTTATTATCTTAAACTCGCACATATCTAATATTTCACTTTAATTCTAATGTTTATACGTATAAGTTTGGTCAATTTAAATAAAACCAACTTTTTTAAAATACGCTTAATAAATAAAAATATAGTAATTATTTTAAACTTACAGTTAAAATCTTTAACAGAGGAAATTGATGTAAATATGACAAGACCATATCAAAAAGCAAATATCCCAGGACCCGAGATGGGTACGACCGTTTTTGATCCAAAAGTCATGGCAAACTTCTTGAAGGACGATAAAAAGAAGCTTTTTGTCATAGGATCGGAGTCTTTAACTTGGGAACTTGATGGGAAAAAAGTAGCTGACTATTTTATTGAAATAGCAAAGAAACTAGATTGTCACGTCCTTACTACAGGCCACACATACAAATACGTAAAAGGTAAAATTCCAGAAGATAAATTATGGGATATGTCGTTGATTAATATTACTGGTAGATTAGTAGATAAAGATTGGAAAGGCTTAGATGGCAAGGGACAATATAGAATGGCTATTTTTGGTGGACATATTGTCTACTATATAAGTCAAGCTTTAAGTCGACTGAAGAACTTTCAAAATCACCTGCGGACCGTTGAATTGGATAAATATTCACATCCTAACGCTCGATTTAGTCTTCCGAATTTTAGCGATAACGATTGGAAAGAATTTTTAGAAAAATTAATTGAAAATTTATAAAAATTAAAAAAGGAAAAATAATAAAAGGAGAATTACAATATGAGTTTTGAAGATATTCCCGTTCCAATTGGACCCGTATACGAAGGTGAACGTATTAGGGCAAAACAAATGTATGTAGAATTAGGCGGGCCCAAAATGGAAAAACACTTTGAACTTTGCAAAGTGGTTTCTAAAAAAGAGATTACAGATGGTCAAGTAACAATCCACGGAATCGATTTAAAAGACATGGAAGAAGGATCAACCCATCCAATTGGAATCTTCGTAGAAGTCGCCGGGCCAGAATTAGAAGTGGACTTAGAAGCCGTTTTCGAAAGACGGGTTCATGAATTCTGCAATTTCGTCAACGGAATTATGCACCTTAACCAGAGATATACAAACTGGCTAAGAATCTCTAAGACAGCAGTTGAAAAAGGCTTCAATTCGTTTCAACTACTAGGAGCAGTTCTTATTAGACTTTACAAGGCAGAATTACCTATCATTGAACAGGCTCAAGTAACTTTTTTCACAAATGAAAAGGAAATTGAAAAACCTTATGCTATGGCAATGGAGATTTACGATAAAAGAGACGAAAGAGCACGAACAATTCACGACGAAGACGTAGACATGTTTTACGGATGTGTCTTATGCCAATCTTTCGCCCCGACTCACGCATGTTGCATTACACCTGACCGAACAAGTTTGTGCGGTTCAATTAATTGGTTCGATGCAAGAGCAGCTGCGAAAGTCGATCCTAAGGGACCTTTATTCGAAATTCCCCCAGGCGAATGCTTGAACGAACTTGCTGGCGAATACACCGGCGTTAACGAAATGATCAAAAAACGCTCGTTAGGAGAAATTGACAGAATTTATCTGTTTTCGGGCATGGAATTCCCACATACATCGTGCGGTTGTTTCGAAGCTATCGATTTTTACATCCCTGAAGTAAATGGACACGGAATTGTAGATCGAAACTACGGCGATGTAGCAATTAACGGGCTTCCGTTCAGCGCGATGGCAAACCAAACGGGCGGCGGCAAACAGATGCCCGGTTTTAACGGCATCAGCATCCAGTACATCATATCACCGAAATATCAACAGTATGACGGAAAATCACAAGGATTAAATGAAGGAATTGAAACCGTCGTATGGATGAACAAGGGAGTAAAAGACCGCATCGGCGAATTCCTTCCGAAAGACCTTTTGTCTAAAATCGCAACTGAAGAAGAAGTTACTGATATTAACGCGTTAAAGCAATGGTTACAGGATGTTAACCATCCCATAGTCGAAACATGGGCAGAGGCGTTAGCGGAAGAAGAAGAAGAGGAAGAATGGGAAGCAGAGGGCGCGATGGTTCCAATGGGAACTGTTGGGATGACTATTCCTGGAGTAGGTGGCTCAGGCGGATTCTCGATCATCTTAAAGAACTGTAAAGTGCACGCCGAGGCAATAATAATCAAGAAGATTGGGCCTAAGGGTAAAAAGAAGAAATAAGAAACTTATTCTACTTTATTTTTATTTTTTATTTTATTGAATTTCAAAAATATTATAGCTTCTTAGTTTCACTTAGATTTTTAAGTCGCTTTATTACATCCCATTTCTTTATTAATTTGGCTACGATTGGGGGTACAAATTGTTCCCATTGTCCACCTTTGAGCATAGATTCACGAATATCGCTTCCGCTGAGCCCTTTTTTTTCTAAAGGAACTTCCCATAAAACTTGAACATTCAATCCTAAAGATTCTAAGTATTTTTTCTTTTGTCGGCCCCAATCGTCGTAAATCGAGAGGAAAAACGCCACATCCATTGGAACGTAATATTTTAATAGCTCAGGTACATTTATAGGGAACGGTACAATAGAGAATTCTGACAATTCCAACCCTTTTTCTAATAAAGTTTCTCTTACCATTACATATCGTTCATAGTAAGTCAAAGGGTTAGCGATAAGCATACTGCGATGAGGATTTGAATCGTGGACTTTAGTTAGGGTAGGGTCGGGATTGGTGATTCCCACGATTAAATGATTGCATAGTTTTTTTCCTGCTAGGAGAAATTTCACGTGATCGTTGTGGAGTATTTGGAGTCTTCCGTGAATTACGCCTGTTTCGTACTGTGTTCCTTTAATTTGCTTCATTCTAGTTAATTATTTGTCGCAATAAAATAATTCGAATAATTCAAAAAAGATTAATAATTTTGCCATATAAATTATTCAATTTGATGATAGGTGTATTATTATGTTATTAAAAGAGGATATCGAAGAATCGAAAGAACGCATGGATGCGTGGTGGGATCACGAAGTAGTTGATCGTCCGGTTATATCTTACTATTTTTCGAAGAAAAGGGCAGCCATTGGAGGCTATTTAGATGCCCTTGGGCAAGATTGGAGGTTGGCAAAAAACCAAGAGGGAATCGAGGAATCTCTTGATAGTTTTGAGAAAAATGCTGAAAAAACTTTTTATGGTGGAGAAGCAATACCTTCTTATTTTCCAAATTACGGACCGGGCATAGTTGCGGCTATTTTTGGCGTTGACCCGAAATTTCAATCTGAAACTATTTGGTTTAGTCGCCCAACCAAACCAGAAGAAATAATATCTCTTCTTGAAAGCGTAAAATTAGACCAGAATAACGAATGGTATTCGAGAATTCTTAGAATCACGGAGTATGCTGTGAAAAGGGCTAAAGAAAATTATCAGGTTTCAATTACAGATCTAGGAGGAGTTTTAGATATTCTTTCCTCGTTCTTAGGACCAACTAATCTACTACTAACTATGAAACGTAATCCACACATAATAGACACTTGCCGAGAAATAATTCTTGAAAAATTAATAAAAATCTACGATAAGCTTTACGGCATTATTGAGAAGGATTGCAAAGGCTTCAACGCTTGGTTAAATGTCTGGTGTAGGAAAAGTTGGTACCCCGTTCAATGTGATTTTATCGCGATGCTCAACCCAAAATTTTTTAAAAGGTTTGCATTACCAGATATTATTACTCAAATCGAACATATGGAGTACGCAATTTACCACATGGACGGCCCTTATCAAATCCCGTTTTTAGACGATTTTTTATCAATCTCACACTTAACAGGTATCCAATGGGTACCAGGAGCAGGTCGACAACCACAAGGATCAGAAGAGTGGATCCCTCTATACAAAAAAATCCAAAAAGCAGGTAAAAACATTGTAATAGATACCCTTTCGGAAAAAGTACCTCATTTATATCGTAATTTAGAGCATAAGGGCTTATACGTTAGAACGCTCTATTCTTCTAAAATAATCGCAGACTTTTACTTACCCCCTTTTATTGGTGGCGGAGATGGTAAGTTAATAGAAGAGGCAATTAGCTGGGTAAAAAATAACAATTATCCAAATATAAATAAGGAATTGCTTGAGGAATTTTTAAATACGAAGCACTACGAGTTCGATAGCGGAGTTAAACGACAACTGCTTAAACAAATAAATAGTTCTTTAAAAGAAAAGCTGTATTTTACTTGAAATAAATTCCTTTATCGAAGAAAATTTGAAGAGCTATTAAACTAATTAAAAATATTTTAAAGGATAAAAGTAAATTTATAATTATGCGTTTAAAGACTCTATTTTATAAAAACAAAATATTTTCAATAGGAACTCTGTTCTTTTCGATTTGGATTAGTATTTTAGTTTTGCTTGCAATATTTAGTCGTAGGGAAATAGTTTTTTACGATGCTCTTGGACAAACCGATGTTTCTTCTAATTATATTAGCTTTTTGCCATTTTTAAGATATGTTTTTGAACCCTTTGCAACAATTGCTTTTATTTTAGAATACCGATTCACTTGGCTTTTCCTGTATTTAATAATATACCCTATTCTACGCGTTATTTATTTGTTCTTAAGAAAATCGGGCAAATTAAACTCAAGTAAATACAACCATCTAAAACATTTGTTAACAGATTTCATTTATTTTTCGTTTAAAGTCTTTTCTATAACGCTTGTTGCAATTTTACTAATAGTACTAGTAGGATACTTAATTCAAGGTTTTTTCTTTGTTAATAGATACTTTATGGTCCCAGTTCAAATTGGAATACACTTTAGTGTTATATTAATTTCAATTAAAGCGGTGTGTTCTCTTTTAAAATTATTCCATCCAAGGCTTAAATTTAATTTTGCTGCTAAAATAGAAAGGGGAAATAGAAAAATTACAGCGAATTTGAAGAAAGAATTTGTTTATTTTGCCGGAATTTTATTATTATTACTAGGGTCTAATGTTATTTTATTGTCAATTCAATTTCCAACGCATAAAATAATCCCAATTACTCCTCTTGACGACGACGAGTTTTTGTTTGACTTTCACGTCCACACGACCTTTTCTGACGGTTGGCTTACACCCGAAGAGAGAGTTTTATGGTACATTGAACACGGGATTTCTGGAGCGGCATTTTCCGATCACGATAACATAAGAGGAGCTTTAGCAGCTAGAGAATTTGTTGAGAAAAATGGACTGGATTTTACAGTCTGGATAGCAGAAGAATGGACAAATCACGAACCAGATCCCGAAATTCATATGAATTACTTTGGGATAGAAGAAGAATTAGTACCTCTCGAATCTTATACACCAGAAGGACCTAAAGCGATGAATGCCTCAGATTTAATAAGTTATGTAAAAGCTAACGGTGGTTTTATAACGGTGAACCATTATAATTACGAAGACGGGTCTGGAGCACCACATACACTTGAACAATTGCGCGATTGGGGCGTCGATGGTTTTGAAATCATTAATGGTGGGGGTTATACCAGGTATACGGAGATACGTCAATTTTGCTTGGATAACAATTTAATTTGCATAGCGGGGTCTGACATTCACACTAACGAAGACTTAAACACTTTTATCAAATTAAAATTAGATGATCCAAGTAATAAAACGATTGAAAATATTTTTAAAAACTTAGAAAATAATACACATGAAGCTGTAGCCATTCAATTATTTTCTGAAACTTTCAAACTTCCCGGAGATTCGAATGATTCAGGACTTTACATCGTAGAAGAATTTATTAATTATCTCTTAAACATAG
Organism: Promethearchaeia archaeon; assembly: GCA_029856105.1. Classification (GTDB taxonomy): domain Archaea; phylum Asgardarchaeota; class Lokiarchaeia; order Sigyniarchaeales; family SOKP01; genus SOKP01. The sequence continues at coordinate 49,998 of JAHQWH010000036.1, forward strand.
ATATTTATCAAGCCTTATCTTGGATAATTTGGTCATCTATAGTCTATCTAACATTCGCCCTATTTTACAGGAAGGCAAAAAAAGTAGAATTAAAATGGTTAAAGGTTAAAATTTATTAAATTCTTTTTTTTAATATTGATTAATTTAATTTAAATATAATACCCCGTTTTATCGTCTACATTCGTATCGTTGTCATCGTCGTTATCGTCTTCGTCTTCTTTACCCATTAGCTTTTTAGAGAAAAATTTCATTATATCTTTTGGATCTAAATCTTTTAAGTCGTTCATATCGATTGGGATTATCCCTTTTTTTAAAGGTCCCATTTGACTTCTTAATTGCTTCTCAATTCTCTTTTTCTCTCTTTCGTGCAAAATTAATTCCTTTTTCATAAGGATATTTAACTCATTTGCTACTAATTCGTCCAATTCGCTAGGGGCAAAAGATAATAACAATTCTGTATCATATAGTT
>JAHQWH010000040.1 GCA_029856105.1 Promethearchaeia archaeon
GATAATAAAAGAACTGAATTTATAATTTAATACTTAACTTCTCTTTTATTTTTTTTTATTCCTAACTGTCCAGTAAGTAGGATTTACAATAATCTTCCTTTAGCAATTATTATGGCTTTACCACCTACGGCTATAAAAAATTTACCTTCTTTTTCTTCGCCTTTTAATAGAAGTAGAGATTCTCTCCCCATTTCGTATCCTTGTTCGACGCGTATATCAATCTTTTTCTTCCCAAAATATTCGTGTTTTACCAAATAGGCAGCTAAACAACCGTTTGCGGAACCTGTTGCTGGATCCTCTGGAACGCCGTAAAAATCGGCAAAGAAACGAACGTTTAAATCGTTCTTTTTGTCATAAGTTTCGGGGCAAAATACCAAGATAGTTTTAGCTTGAGTATTTTCAATTAAATCGTAGTATTTTTCGTAATCAATTTTTACGCGTTTTACGGCGTCTAACGATTTTAAAGGTACAATTATCGTAGGAACACCAGTAGAAACGCCTTGAATTCTAAATCTGCCGTCAATATCGCTTTCATTTAAGCTCAAAACATCAGCTATTAAATCGGGAGCGAAAAAACCGTTGAATGTAGGTTCTTTGTGTTCCATCCAAATCTCGGAAGTAATTTCCCCTTTGTATTTAAATAATATGGCAATTTGACCAATCTTTAAGTTTAAAGTTAGCGTTTTCGTTTTCGATTTTATAAATTCTTGCTGCAATACATACGCCGTACCAATCGTGGGATGACCCGCAAACGGTAGCTCTACTTTAGGGGTAAATATTCTAACGTCGTGATTTTCGACGGATGTGATAAAGCTAGTTTCTGAAAAATTCATTTCTTTAGCTATTAATTGCATCTCCTCATCTGACAGTTTATTTCCACTAATAACCACAGCAAGTTGATTTCCCGAGTATCTATATTCAGCAAAAACATCTACTATATAAAAAGTGAGACCTTCGGATTGTAGTTCTTTCATAAAAATATTCACGGATTTCTTACTAAATTTTAATTTTACGAACTATAAAATTTTACTTAGTTTTAATATACTTTTAGGCTACATTAAATAATAAATGTTACTTTTAGGCGACATTAAATGATAAATGTTTTTTTTTGTTCACAAAAACGATTTATACATCTAAAGATATTAGACTTAGAATAAAAAGAAATCATCAAAATGCTGCTCCCAATAATGACAGAATTGTAAAGATTTAAATATTAGTTAAAAACTACATTATAATTATTAAGTCTAACTTAATGAAATCCAACATTAAATGTGAAAAAAAAAATGGCTGAATTATCAAAATTTTTTAAAATTGTTTTAATCATCGATATCTTAGCTGCACTTATTTATGGAATACTATATCTCTTTATACCTGAGATTTATGCAGGTCTCATCGATTCTCCCGCTTTTGATATCCACTTCTGGCGACTTTGGGGCGTTACTTGTACTACTCTAGGAGTCGTTGGCATTATCGGTTTTATACGAAATGAGTGGACTACGCTTAAAGTAATCATAGAATTTGTTGTTCTTTGGCTTATATTAACGAATATTATAAATTTTATTAGTTTTGCAACAATAGCACGCTCACCAACTAATTTAGCTTCAGAATGGACTGACGTTATAATTATCTTAATTCTTATAGTTCTTAATTTCTATGCTTACCTACGAGAAAACAAGGAATAGAAGTAATTTAAAAATTCCCTAATCTTTTTTTTATTATTATATTATTACATTTGGATTTATAGGTCTAATTTTAAATTTAAAAAATTTCAATTCATAGAAAGATTTATTGGATTACATGATATTATAATTTTAATAAATAATAGATAAGATGTGTTGATTTATACCAGATTTTCTTGAATTCGAGAAAGCGAATTTTCGGCTATTTTTTTTGTTTACTATTGCATTTTCTTGGCTTTTATGGATACCTAGCTATATGTTCGGATTTGGAACGGTTCTATATCAAGATTGGGTAGGTGGGCTAAGAGTAATAGGGACCTTTGGCCCCACAATTGCTGGATTTGTGCTAACTTATATGGAAGAAAGGTCTTTAGGTGTATTTGATTTATGGAGAAGGGGATGGTATAGTGAAAAAATGCTTTATTTAGTAATCGCAATTGTTTTAGTTCCCATTTTATGTTTGCTTTCTTTATGGTTAGCTGTTAATGTCGAGGGTATAGTTCTCGCAGATATTGTAGATTTATCTCGATGGGACCAATATATCCCTTATATATTAACGGTTTTCTTTATTGGAGGACCTCTACAAGAAGAATTTGGTTGGAGAGGATATGCCCTAGATCGACTTGAATCAAAATATAATGCTTTAACTTCGAGTCTTATTGTTGGCATTTTATGGAGCCTCTGGCACTTACCTTCTTTTTTTATTCCTGGTACAATACAATATGAACAATCCTTTTTCGCATTTTTCACATCGGCATTACTTATATCAATACTATTTACTTGGTTATATAATAATTCTGAGAGGAGTATTTTGGTTGTCCTGCTTTTTCATACATCAATAAATGTATCTTATTGGACGATCCCAATTAATAACACATTTACAGGACCAATTTATTATACGATAATGTTGGGAATAATTGTTGTATTAGTTGTTATCATCTATGGTTCAAATGAATTAATTCGCACAAAAAAGCCTAAAATAAAAAAAAATAAAAAAGAAAATTCTATAATACCATAATTTTTATTATTTCCTACTATCTTATTAATTCTTTAGCTATTCCATAATAAAATGAATAATGATTATAGGTATAAGCTAAGCTTGTCTAAATCCTTTTTTATAAGAGACCTTCTCTTCTTTTCTTCTTTCTCGGCGTTATAGCCTTGTTCGTCTTCCTTCAATCTAGTAGGGTTTTTATCGTAAGCTTGTTCTACAAGCATCCCATATCTAACTGCATACGCTACTAATTCAGGAATTATAGAAATCATGCTTTTAAAACTAAAGATTTCGCTTAACCGACTTAAAATTTTTATCATTTCCTCGAACGGATTTGAATCGACTTCTGGACTATCCATAACTTCCATTATTCGTTTGAAAAGCACTTCGTGAAATAATTCCAATTCTGCTTTATCTAACGCGTAACCACTTTCTTCCTCTTCTTCTTCTGCCATAAAATTACCTTAAAATTAATTAAATACTATTTTAAAATTCGTATTAAATAATAATTAAATAACGATTTTTTAAATTTTTAGATAGGAAAGAACCTATAATTCTTTTTTTTATTCGATTATGTTATTTTTGGTTTGAAAAGATTCCTAATGAATGGGATATCTTACTTCTATAATGTTTTAGAAAGAGAATGGAGGCTTAGCTTATTCCAAATTAACCTGAAGCTCCTGCATTAAAAGTTTCTTGTATTCCTCTTTACTTTCACTGGAATATTCTTTCTCGTCGTCGACTAAATCTGATTTTTTAAAGAATTCAGAAAATGGTATTACAACTTTCGAAAGATTATATTGAAATTCTGAATTTGCCTTGTGTATTTCTTCTAATCTTTCACGAATGGCTTTTCTAATATTTTCAGTGCTCATTGTATATTCCCCTTAATTAATAATTATTTTCTTGGAAAAGTTCGAAGAATATCTTCAAACTCTAATTTCATTAAGGTTTTGTAAATGGGATGTCGGTTATCAAATCGTATAGTTTCCTCACCGGAATAAATGTCTATATTATTAAACGATATTTTCATTAAATTGTGATTATTGTTCTTAAATCCTTGATAAAGATCGATCATTTTTTCAGAATTCAAATTAATACATCCCTCATTTTGTTTAGTTCGATTCTTTTTTGCTTATTAAACCATCTTCATATTTTAAGTTTAAACCTAACTTTAAAAGTTCGTTTCTGTGTCCAAATATTACCCTTTGAAGCGTTTTTTGATTTATTTCGAGAATCTCCGCTAGTTCTACTGCTTTTATGCTCGATATTGTTTCAAAAAGTTCAGGTAATTGATTAATTATCTCTTTATCTAAATCTTTCAAATCTTTTTTAATCGATAAACCTTTAGTTTCGGCTATTACTTGCCTCCTAATACCGGCTAAGTCTATTTCCCATGTTGTCATTATCCGATCCGAATTTTGGTTTATCCATTCTTTTATCATTTGATAAATGACTGCGGCTTTAGAATTCGCTATAACACCCTCTAACGCATCAATTATTTGATAGTCAATATTTTCTAAATTAACTGTTATTCGTTTTTTATTACTTTCACTATTGTCGGGCGTCATATCTTTTGATCTCAATATTGTCGAAAATTATACTTTATTAATTTGTAAGAAAAAGTTTTCATATTTAAATATTGTGAAAAATGCATCGATGTGATGCAAATTGCATCACATTTAAATAATTCAAGTGTTATTTGTATATTATCGAAATGATATTTCGATATTTTCTTAAAAAAAAGGTAAATGTTAAGGTTGCGTGTGTGAAATGTTAGAATTATATCCAGCTAATTATGAAATAATAAACACTAAAGATAGAATAACAGTTGATTTAATTAAGGATGGAGAAGATTTCTTAAAGCAATTCGACATTAATCAAGATTTCATTGTTGACTCGGTTTCTATAGTTTATAGATATCTAAGAATTAAAAATAAAGTACCACATAATCTATATAAATTTTTCATAGCCGCTTATTACGTGGTTACAAGACATCCATTTGGCTTCCCTGCCCACGATAAGAAAAAGGATTTTTGCGATAAGTTTTCCCTTCAAATCAGCTCTTTAGAATATTGCGTTGATAAGATAACCTCTACTTTAGGCTACATTAAAATTATGGATGACATGAATTTTCCTTATTTTATCGACCCAAAGCGAGACTTAAGCTTAAGTATTATAAAAAATATTGTAAAATCTAAAATAGATGCTTCTATGATGAAATTTTTACTATATAATCGACCAATTAATTCACAAATACTAACAGAAGAGTTAGTTTGTGAAATTGTATATGAGCACAAAGCTTTCCCTGAAGAACTTTTTCGACAGTTATATGAAATCGTTGCTACGCTTGTTGATGAAGAATTTACAGATTATGACGAGTATGCAGTTTTACAGCAAAAATATTTTATTTAATCAAATAATTTTATTATTCTCTTTCTCAAACTATATTTTAATAGGATGATTATATTGGAAAAAAAAGTTTTAGCGATTTAAAAATTTCAGATAAATCAGTTGGTCTTCGCCGGGATATTTACTTATCAAATTTCTATTAGAATATGGGTATGAAGTTGAAAAATAATAGTTCATTAAATCTAAATTACTATCGTAATTGTTTTCCCAGTCGTTAAGAGCTAAAGTAATATTTAAAAACTGCTTCTGAAAGTTATAAGGAACCGAAAATTCTTGAAAATGTAGGTATGGTGAAATTGTAGAGGTGTCGTTTTTTTTTAGCCATCTATTTTCTGATATTTTAGAGTATATGTTTTTTCCAGATTTGTCAAATCTAGAACATAAGCGATTTGAGGTTAAAATAATTCCTACTAAATTAGGATCGTAATCATCCTTTTTACTAAGACTATAGCGAAGAGTGCATTCTATGAAGACATTTTCCTTTACTTTAATGACAAATTTATCGTTTCTAAATATCCAAATGATCGGTATTGTTATGCTCATAAATAGATATGTAACAAATGTAGTCCTAAAGAGAAGACTCAAATATATATCGGTAAATTGAATAGCTTTGATATCTAAAAAAAACAAAATAACAATAGAAACGACATTTAAAATAATAAAAAGGAGCATACTTTCAAATTTCTTTTTAAATTCAAACCCAATGTGTTTAGTCTCCCGTTCGATGTATCTAATCAAGGAGGGCGTAAATTTAAGATATATCGCTCTTAATAAATATATTATCAAAAAAATAGAGGTGCTAAGTAACGACCAGTTTAAAGTCAAATCTAACGGGAATATATTGCTTCCCAAGGGATATTTTCCCGAGATTAAATAATTGAATGAGTTGCTGTTTAAATAAGGTAAATAAACAAATGTTAAATAGATTAGCGCCAAAGTTAAAATTGCGATTATACACGCAATAGATTTCAATGCCTTTTTAAGATACTCCGATCTGATTATTTTTGCGGAATCGAACATGTCCTGTTTATTTTCAAAGTTCAACTCTGTTATTCTTTTAAGCGAATTTCTCATATTTCCTCGCTCCATTTTTTTACTTTCTCCTTTTCTTCTAAAGGAGATTTCCAATATTTTTGAACAATTTCTCGAAAGACTGCTAGATTTGGATTATCTTCTTCATTTAATTTTACAATATGAAATTTTTCTGTTTTTTTCTCAATCTTAATATAACCGGCATTTTCCAAATAATCAAAAGCATATTTTAATTTCTCTAATCTATCAATATTTAGACAATTTTTTACGTCCGTTTTATTTATAACGTTGTTAGTTCCTTGCAATTTTGCCAAGCCCATTAATACCTGTGCACCCCTCATAGGCGCAATATTTGAAAGTTTATCGAAAATAGTACACATGCTCCTTAATAATTTGTCAATATCGTTATAGAAATCTATTTTTGTGCGTCCAGTAAGCTGTAATTTTGTTTTAAAATCGTCAATATTATATTTTTTTAAAAAATCTTTATACGATTGAGACATGGTTAATTAAAAATACCATAATAGGCTATATATATCTTTTTATTTTAAATACACTCACGGATTTTGTGGATACGATTACAGTTAGACATACTACGAATACATGTTTGTTGTAATAAGGTTTTATTTGAGCTAAATCGAATTCTTTTTTATAAATAAAGCCAAATTGGATATTATTCGAAATCTGATTGGAAATTATCCCTAAAGGCTTTGAGGTTTTTAAGATTTTTTAAGAACGGTTTTATTTTTCATAAATATCGAAAGCGCTTGTAAAATTTGATTTCAAGTCCTTATTTTTTCTTTTGTTTTTTTCATTTGTAGGTTTAAATTTCACCGAGGATTTCTGATACACATTTGGTTTAAGTTCAGTTATAAATTGTGATAATCTACCCGTTTGATAACCCCTATATGTTCTAACCATAGAGGGTGAAATCAAATACAATTGGTCTTTCGCTCTTGTTGTGGCCACATAAAAAACTCTCCGTTCTTCTTCGTAGGCATCGACGTCTCCTACAACTCGACTTGAAGGAAAGAAATCTTCGCACAACATAGGAATAAACACCACTCGCCATTCAAGACCTTTAGCCCGGTGAATCGTAGAAAGTACTAACGGTTTTTCGTCTTCAGTTTGAAGCCCCAGACGAACGGATTTCGATTCAATAGAAGACGCGTTTAAACTAAGTGTTTCTAAAAATCTCTGAATTGTCGGATATTTTTGAGCGTAGACTCCAAGCTGAGTCAAATCATCTGTTCTTTCTTGCCAATTTTCGTATTTAGATTTAATATAATCCTCTAAGACTTTCACAAAATTTTTTATGATTTCTTCAGGAGCGTCTTGAGAAGTAAAATCGATTAAATTTTTTGCGCATAAGATTATTCTTTTTCTTCCTTTTTCTGGAATTCGGGCCCCTTTCATTTTTATAGCGAAAAAAGATTTATCCAATAATGTTTCGAGAGGGTTACTGGTGTTTGATATTGCTTGAAATATTTTTTCTGCTGAGGCGCCCCCAATCCCAGGAATTATAGAAAAAACGCGCGACCACGCAATTTCGTCGTAAGGGTTTTCGATAACACGCAAATGAGCCAATAAATCTTTAATATGGGCTTTTTCAAAAAATGCAACTCCCGCTCGCACTTCGTATGGAATGTTTTTAGCTTGTAATTCTAATTCGATTTGCAACAAATGGAAACTAGCTCGGCAGAGAATCGCCATTTCAGAGAATCTATAATCGTCAGTGCGTAATTTTAAGATTTGACTAGTAATAAAACGAGCTTGGTCCTTTTCATCTCCTACATTTACTTGATATGGTGTCTCACCCTCAGAACGAGCGGGTTTCATGTTTTTCTTGTGCTGTTTTTTGTTATGTTTTATTGAATCGTTCGCCAAGTCGAGAATTTGAGGGACGCTCCTGTAGTTATAAGTTATAACGTATCTTTTGCAACCCTTGTATTTCTTTTCAAAATTTAATATGTTTTCAAAATTAGCCCCTC
>JAHQWH010000041.1 GCA_029856105.1 Promethearchaeia archaeon
TGGAACTCGCGAAAGCTGCCGGTGTTAATGCCATCCTACAAGAATGGGATGATATGCCCCATGTCTGGCAAAATTACGGTCTTTATGATCTTCCTGAAGCAAAAGAAGCTATAGATAAAATTGGTCAATTTATAAAAGATTTGTTTGATTAATCAAGATGTGCTCAAATATAAGTTAGATCATTAAAAATGAAGGTTTCAAAGAGCATTGAAACCCTAATTCTCAAAACTACTCTTAGAAAGAGAATAGATTTCACAACTTAAATCGTTGAGATTAATTTTTATGCTCACGAATCTTTCTTGTCCTTGTTAAACACCAAGCTCTTTATAGTAATCGGGAAAGCTTGACTTGGATGGAGGGGAGTACCAATATCAATCCAATCTCCCGCTTCCAGCTCCAATTCATCCAGACAAAAGAGGTTATTTTTTATGGATGTCTCACGCTTGATTGTAATTCCCAGCATTTTACCACCATCAAATCTTAAGATTATAAGAATCAATCTTTTATTTGCAACGGAATTTGGGAGTGCTTTTTCAATTTCTTTAGCGAGAATCGGTAAATCACGGTGGTTAATCAGATTCTTGAAGTATAGAGCAACCAAATCCTCTCCTTCTTTCAGATCAAAATTGTTTAAAGCTAATTCAACTTTATCTTTCAGATTTTCCTTTCTCAGATTAACATTGACAGGAACAACTGGAATGTTCTCAATCGGGAGTTTAATACTTTCATCATAATAACAAGTGGACCCCGATATCGAAAGAGAAAATGCACCAGCTCCGATAACCGTTGCCCTGATCTTATTTTCAGGCTCCATTAACGCTAAATTGAATTCATTCACGAGATTATTGATTTCTTCAGCAAGATACATTCCAATGTCATTATATGGATTGGATGTTTTACCCTTATCTCTATCTATACCTCCATCCTTATCATAAATCATCTCTGCAACCCCTCCAGAAAAGGATATTTCGTCAATTGGGATGGAAAAATCCAGATCTTCGGTCATCATCAATGTTTTGGCGGTTTTACTTGTTGCAGGACCTCTCATCACCTCAAGTAATGCTTTTGCATATTCATGGGTTATAGCCCTCACATCCTCCTCTGGGATAATATCACTTATCTTGTAATTCATATTTAGATCTTTCATAATGATTTCGCTAGGTCCATCAATTCTCCAGATCTTGAAATTTTCATCTATTCCCAGCAGTCGACCTCCTACGTTGATGCATGAAGTGCTTTGTACAATCCCCTTTGATGAGATTGCAAGATTACTAGTACCTCCACCTACATCAATATTTAATATGGTGTTTTGCTTCTTACGGGATAGATCAACGGTACCACTTCCCATGGCTCCAAGAAGAGATTCAAAATTGGGTCCAGCAGAAGCACTAACGAATTTTCCAGTTTCAGAAGATAATCGTCTCACTATCTCTGCAGCGTTTTGTTTTTTAGCAGTCTCACCAGTAACAATCACTGCGCCCGTATCAACCATTTCAGGTGTAATTCCAGCTTTTTTGTATTCTTCTTCACAGAATTTTATAATCGCCTCGATATCGATGGTATTTCGGTCAATTAAGGGAGTGAGTATTATATTTCCTTTATATATGAGTTCTCGATTTACCAGAAAGAACCTATTTGACATGTTAAAAAAGCTTGTTTCCCTTCTTAGGGTAAGACGCGAGAAAACGAGGTGAGAAGTAGAAGATCCAACGTCAATTCCTACACTTAATACTTTTAAATATTCAACATTAGACTCAGTGGAATCCATATGACCCATTAGAAGTTCTGCAGAATATATTTCTATTTTATCATTATCACTCTCATTTTTCGTTGTAGACTCTTCATTTTTGGGTTTTTTAATCCTGATCTCCATTTCTTTTTCATGATGTTTGGGTAATGTCATTTTTTGAGAAGAATTCAACAATTGTGTTTTTATATCAGAAGGAATATCGAATTCTTGTTCACAGATGGTACAAAAATATTTCAGATCGATTGTTTTGCTGCTCCCAGGTAATAAGGGGCCCTTTTTTTGGACTCTCCCTTTTTTATCATTGATTTGCCTCCGAATTCTATTTAAAACAACATTAAACTGATTGACTGCTATATCACACACATCATCAAACTCTTTTCCAGGTTTCATAATAGATGCTAATGCCGGTTTGAATTCCATTATTAGACGGTAATATCGAGAAAGATCCGTTTTATCTTCTTGTTCATGGGCTAGTAACAAAATTTCATATTTCTTAGAAAAGGTCTCCACTAAACTTTCTGCTTCTTTAGGAGAATTCTTCATAAAAATCATTTTTAAAGTTTCAATGATAGCCCACTTTGTTGTGTCGACTTTAATCTTAAAATCTACAATTTTTTTATTTTTATTTTTTTCCATAAATAAATAAAATTTCATTTCTATTTATATATTTTTATATCATAAAATACAATAACATACCAAGACCTTAAATAGTAAGATACAATAATATATCATAATATGAAACCAGATTCAATTCAACGAAGAACACTTCAAGAACGTGTTGAAGCAATTTTTAAGTTCATTGATTCACAGAACGATGTTTTTCCAAAAAGTCGGTTAAAAGAAATTGGTCTTAATCCCAGTACTGCAGAAAAATGGTTGAAATTGATTAATTTTATCCAAAATCAACCGAAAATTCGATTAATTCAATCTGAGCATAATACACTCATCGAAAAAGTAGAAGGTAAATACCAAGCTCTCATGCGAAAAATGGTTGTGGATGAAACAATTCCCTTTGAACAAAGACTTCAGGGTGTTACTGATTATTTGAAATCATTATACTCTCGGGAACGGTTGAAAAATAAAAAATTTAGCTAACAAAATCTCCAATATTAATCTCTATTATTTATTCATATTTCGTGAAACGATGATTTCACGAAAAAAAAAAAGGGACATAAATCACTTTTAACATTGAAGAAACTTACATTTCTGATTAAGAATCATTAAAATGCCTCATCCTTCCATAGATATGTGTTTTTTCCCTAATTTTTTCACACTTATTAAAAAAACCTCAAAATTTTAATAAAAAATCATAACAGAGTATTAAGAGTATTATTATTGGATACTTTTATATAACCTAAAGATATATATAATCAAATTGGTATATACATTAATTGAAGAAGCGCCCACTTTTTCATTTCCATTTTTCCATCTCCATTTCCATTTTTTAATCACTTAATAATAATAAAAATAATTAAGGGCGTTTTTTCACGATTTCTCTTTAAAACTACATGTAGGGAGTAACTAATCTTAAATTTTTTCTCGTATTATTGAGCTTTACTAACAATTTTTGCTTTAAGATGACGAAGAACTTTAAAATTATTCATAGAGAATTTAAGACGGCGTTAAATAAGTTAAAATTCCCTGATTCTTGGTTTTGGTGCAGATATACGATAAACCCCTACTCGGGATGCGCCCATACTTGTATATACTGCGATGCTAGGAGTCAAAGGTATTACTTAGATCAAGACTTCGAGAACGAAATTATCGTAAAAACGAATATTGATAAAAAATTAGACCAAAGAATTAGGAGAGCTCGAAAATTACTTCCCGATGTAATTGGGCCTGGTGGTGTTTGTGACGCGTACCAACCAATAGAAAAAGAGGTTGAAAATACTTTAAAAATTCTGAAAGTTATAGCTAAACACAAATTTCCCTTGAATATAGCAACAAAAAGTAAAACAATTACGCGAGATATAGAATTATTGAATAAAATTGCAGAAGATACATGGTGCACAGTTGGTTTTTCGATCACTACGACTGATGATGAATTAGCTCAATTTTTAGAACCTAATTCTTCTCCACCGAAGGAACGCCTTGAAGCTATAAAACAGATTAAAACTAAAGCTCCAAATATTCAAGTGGGGACTTATTTTATGCCAATAATACCTTTTTTAGAAGATAACGACGAAAATTTGGAAGATGTTATTAAACAATCTAAAAAAGCGGGAGCCGATTTTATTCTTTTTTCGCCAGGTTTGACAATACGAGATCAACAAGCAGAATTTTTTATCAAAAAATTAAAAAACAGTAAATACGAAAATATCGTAAATCCTTTACTAAATTTATATAAGGGACAAATCTACCCACCTACTGATTATGTAAACAAACTACACCCAAAATTGTTAAACTATTGCGAGGAGTATGGATTACCTATAAGAGAAAAGAGATGGATACCGAACGATTACCGAAAGTGGAATTACAAGATTTCGGAGTTGTTATTGAATAAAGAATATTTGGATGTTGTTAAAACCGGAAAATCAAACAATGCCATGAAATGGGCTGGTTTAAATCTAAATAATCTCGAAGAATCTATTATATCCGTGTATAAAAGAGGGGATCTATCAAAATTAAATAATTTCAATAAAAAAATAATAGAATTCGTTAAACCATATTTAGAAAAAAGTAAAGAATCAGAACAAAAAACAGGACTTGATAAATTTCTATGACGGAAGATGTAATTGTTGAAATTAAAAATCTATTGGTGGAAAAAACTCCGCGTCTTACTCCAGAAAAGAAGTCGATGATGTACAAGATTATAAACCCCGATATCTCTAATTATGTAAAATACGGAGTAAAGGTTGTCGAGATTGAGAACATCGTAAAAAATGTTTATAATAAGTTCATATGTACTTATCAAGACGCAATTGAAATTTTTAAAACGCTAACTCAATCAAATGTTGAGGAAGAAAAATTCGTAGCATTCTTATTCTTAAATCGTTTTAAAAAAAATTTTAATGAGGGAACTATTGACCTTTTCAGAGAAGAATACACTAAACATTGCCATACTTGGAGTCACTGTGATAGCACCTGTGTCAGAGTTATAGGACCGTTTCTCGGGAAACAAGGCAATGAAGAATTAGCTAAAAAAACTATTGATGAGTGGTCAAATTCTGACAATATATGGATAAAAAGAGCCTCAATGGTTATTCTACTTAAAATTACGATGATAAGAAAAGATTTTGACGAGGATTATGTTTTTGATCTAGTGGAAAAAATGTTAAACTATTCCGAAGCAAATTATATTGAAAAAGGAATCGGGTGGCTCCTTAAGACTTGTTCTAAATATAAACCTGAAGTAATTATTGACTATTTATCAAAGAACAAAGAAAATCTGTCTAGGTTAATCCTTAGATACGCCAGCGAAAAATTACCTAAAGAAAAGCGAGCAGAAATTCTTAATAAAAGAACTTAGTTCAAAGTTTTTTAGGCGTTTGTGTTAATTAGTAGGAATATATCATTTTATCATTTCTACTATTATACTACTATTATCAAAAAATCTAAAAAGTTGATTTCATTCTGATTTCACTACTATTATTCTACTTCTATTAAAACCTCTACTACAAAGATTTAAATACATCAATTGTTTATAGTAGTAACAGTGATTAATATGACAAGAGAACCTAATAAAAAAAAATATGAACGTATACTTGAACGCCTTGCGAAAGGTGATAAACAATCTTCGATTGTAATAACTGAAAAATGTTCCTATGGTACAATTTCAGCTGCAAAACAGTGGGATACGAATGGAAGACCTATTACGATTACCTCTACAAGAAGCACATCAACAAATAGAACTAAAATTGTGCTCTCAATACCTAACTTTTGGCTTGAGGGCTTAAATGAAGATATAATGTCAGGAATTTGGATAGATTATTCTGATGCAATTATTGATATTATCAGGTTTTTTTTCCGAACTCGGATGGAAGACAATCAACCTGAGCCTTCATCAGCGAGAAAAAGAGAAATTCTAAATTCCAGAGAATTTAGAAGAAAAGAACCTAACCTTAGAAGAGAAGTTATGAAAGAGCTTAAGGAATCTCTTACACTTGAACAAACCCGAGATTCTGAAAATAAAAATTTAATAAATGCAATAGAATTAAAAGAATATAAAGAAATCAAAGAAGAGCAGAGACAAGAGTTTTATAAACAAAGAGAGCTAATATATTCACGATTTAATGATCAGGAAACAGAGAAATCTGTTTTTAAAAATTATCACGGAGAACCATTGATAAAAGAAGAATTTGAGGTATTAAAGGAATTAGAGCAGCAAGTTGGAAGAATTCCTAAATGGGAAGGAGAATTTACTCGAAGAGATTATAAGCCTGCGCCAACTGATATAAATACTTATAAATTCAGTTACGTCCTTTTAGGCAATCATGTAATTATACTTAATATATGTGGTAAAGGTTTAAACTATTTACCAGAATCGATTGATCAATTAAAATATTTACAAACTCTTGATTTAAGAAACAACAATCTAACCGAACTTCCCGAATCTATTGGAAATTTAGAATTTCTGGAAGAACTTATTCTCCATGATAATGCACTCAGATCCGTCCCTAATTCTATAGGGAACCTTAAAAATCTTGGATTACTCCATTTGGATAATAACAATCTTACAACTTTGCCTGAAACAATTTGTAACCTTAAAACATGGTATCCTATTGGATTAACTAATAATAAAATAGGTTCACTCAGTGAGAAAATTCTAAAAATGTGTATGCCGCAAGAAAAGGTTACTATATACGCGAAGGCGCACGGGATAAGAAAGAAACGGTGTAAGTTAGATTTGGTAGGAAATCCTATAATGGAAGCAAAAAAATAAGATGTAAAACGTTATTCTACTCTTAAGTCCAAATATTTCTAGGATATTTTTAATTTCCATTCTTATTATTTTTTTGTTTTAATCATATAGATTAAAATTTCAATAAAATTATTAATAATTATTTTATTATGTTTTTACAAGGATATCCATGATAAAATTAGTAGACTTAACAAAAATTACATTATAAATCGGTGGAGATTTGAATTTTGAATGCAGAAAATAGGATTAAACCAAGAAAGATAAGACAGGCAATGAGAGCTGGTTATCTTGAAAAGATTACCCCTTCCATTCCAAAAAATGAAGATATTCTTAATATTGAATTAAAGATTGAAGCTTTTGAGCGAATTCTTGGTATTATTTTTATACCAGTATTTATCATTATGTTTTACATCCTCGTACTTGAGATAGAAAATAATTTTAATGCTCCTTTCACTCATTTCACATGGTCTTCCCTAACTTTAGTAATTGGAATTTTATTAAATATATATTATTTATTAAGGAGCAAAAAAGGTTATGATATTAAGACTATTGTTTTTACAAATAAACGAATGTACTCTTATGATAAAGACTTAAAGATGGATGAATCAGTGAAATATAGCGATGTAAAAAATATGTTTTTTGACCAAGTTTCTCCATATGAACCAAAGAAAAAATTTTCAATTCATTTAGAATACTTTTCTCAAACAAAATCAACCAAGGATTCATTAAAATTCATGTATTTTTTATTGTATAACTACTGTAATCCTAAAATCCAAATTAAAAATACACTTAAGGATAAAAGGATTCCAAACATTGAAGATGAATTTCAAAACATCATTCAAAAATCCATATTCAATATCTCTAATGAAAGATATGTTGACATTCATAAAAAAAAGGAAGGATTTTTAGCCAATATAATCATTTATATGGCAATCACTATAGTTGTTATATTTTTAATCATTTCATTTGTTCACAATGAGTTATCTACTTCAATAGAATTTGCAATACTAATTGATGTATTTGTACTTATCATTGGAAGTCTCATATTATATGGTATCCCTTCTACTGGAAATCAAATTTATTCGTCATTAAAGAGGATGAACTATCTCCCCAATAGTAATTTTGAAATTTGTACAGATGGTATTAAAGTGATGTCACCTTCAGGTGAAGCTTTGATTCCCTTCGAAGATGAATTGATAATTAGTCCTTATGATTGTATGCTAAAAATGTTTGCAATTTCTGACAAAAAGGTTTATGATGGAATACAATTCAGTAAATTTAACGTAAAAGAAATAAAATTCCAAGTAGGTCCTGTAGAGGACCATGAATTTTTTTATTTACTCTCATTATATCATTATTTGAATTGGTTAAATGAGA
>JAHQWH010000042.1 GCA_029856105.1 Promethearchaeia archaeon
ATAGTAATTGTTGGGACTCATCCAGATTACTGGAACCAAGGATATGCTAGTTCGTTAATCTCTTCAGCATTAAAAGTTTTATTTCGAGAAAAAGAACAATGTTTCATCATAGTAAGGGTGGCCAATGCTCCTGCTTTCCACACCTATAAAAAAATAGGCTTTTCAATTTGCAATACTCATTATTCTTATGAGAGATTGTAATCTTCATTTAAAATTTTCACTAAATTTTCATTGAAATCAGACTCTGAATTGACCTTCATAAAAAGAGTTCATTAAACTCATTTATTAAGCTTACCTTGGTTTTCTTAACATACACCATAGAGGTACATCGGTTTTAGGGATTATACCATGTTCAAGTATTTCAAATCCATATTTCTGGTAAATGGACATAGCCTTTTCGGTATTGGTTTCTACATAAACGGGTAACCCCTCGCTCTCAATTGTTTTAAGCATAGTACTTATGAGTAGTCCACCGTATCCTTTTCCTTGTTCTTCTGGTTTAACGGCAATATTTTGAAAATACCAGTGATCATAGGGTACAAGATGTTTATGTCTCTCTTCCTCATACTTAAAAACTGTCATAATTCTTTTCATTACTTTCATTTTTAAACCGACTTTACGCATGGTATAAAATCCCCCATATTTCATCAATGTCCAAGTAGATGGATATACCTTATCTGGGGGAAGCCAAATTGTAATTCCTTCTAAGTTCTTAGAGGTAGCATAAGTTAGCCCATGTTTTATTCCATAATTATAGATCATATAAAATCCATATTGTACTTTTTCCTTTCGTTCTGTCTCATCAGGATATGAAAAAATCGTAACAGGATCGTCTTGAAAAGCATCCCCTGCTATTTTAATCGCCTCTTTAACATAATCCGGTGTTAATTTAAAAAGATTGTCTAATTCATTATTCATATTCATATAAAAATTAAAAGAAAATTCCCTTATAAAAGACTAGTAGACCAATATAAATAGAGATCCTATAAGTTCTTTATTCAATTAGGATAAATTGTTATATTTTAACATTTTCAAAGGAAATTTCATTGAAAATCTTTTTTTATACAGCTCTCATCAAATATTTCATGGGCCCACATTCTGGAGTTTTCGTTTTGTAAATCTTTTTACTTTTTGATAAATCCATTCTAAGTGATATTATTAGGATTTCGAACCATTTCCCAATTAGGTAAATCATAATTTTTTATTTTAATATTAATTTCCTTGATGACTTTAAATCCATGTTTCTTATAGAAATCTACATTATCAAGATCAGCGCTTACATATGTACTGTAACCACATCTATCCGTTTTTTCAAACATTGCTTCTAATAATTTACTACCAATACCTTTTTTTTGATATTCAGGATCAACTGCTAAATTCATTAGATGTAAATACCGTTTCCCCGTCATATTTTTGTGCCTCTCCTTATCTAATAGACTAAATTCTTTCATTGAAGCTAAAAACGCTCTACCATTTTTAACCAGTTCGAGGCTACTTTTAAATCCCCCGGATCGAATGATTCTCCACATAGTCATATTAGCTTTTTCATATGGTATCCAAATTGAAATTCCTTCTAATTGTTCTGAAGGAGCATAAGGAAATCCATATTTTATTCCAAAACGAATTGGTATTTCAAAAAAATTTTTCAATATTAGAGATTTATCTTCTACATCCTCTAGAGCTTTTTTATAAAGTGTAATCATAGAGTAAGCTCTAGCATAGACTTCAGCTGCTCTTTGAATATCCTTTTCAGTTAATCTGTAAAAATTATTAAGTTCAAACATAGTTGCCTTCTCAAAATAGTTCGGTGTCAATTTAAAATGATTGTTCAATTCATTATTCATATTCATAATATAATTTACATTAAATTCTATTATAATAAATTTGTAGACCAATATTTATAAAAATTCTATAATTTCTGTATTCAATTAGGTCAAGAATTCAAGCTATCCTCTAATTGGTAGTGCACTCATTATAGAAAGGCATCATATGAATTCTTATTAGGATAAATTGTCATATTTTAACATTTTCAGAGGAATTTTCACTCAAAAAAGGCTCTGAATTTACCTTTTAGGACATCAATATTATTTCCTAAAGTCAAGAAATTAATTTTTCTTTAAATAATTCTATTTTAAATATCCATAAAAATCATTGAAAGAATATGGAAAATATGAATCAAAATATTAATCTATTAGAGTCAATTAGCAATGAAAAGAAAATCGAAATCCTTAGAAAGAACTGGATGTCACACGAAGCGAGATATCAAATGACAATTGTCCAAGAGTTTGGTTGGGAAAAAGCTAATAAGATTAACAAAACCGTAATTCATGAAATGGGCAAAGTAATGATGTATAGATTAATAAATGCTTTAGGGATTTCATACGTAGATAATATTGATAACTTCAAAGATATATGTTTAACAATACAAGAATTTTATTATCCATCACCTATTTTTTCTGTGCATTTCGATCGTGAATCTGATACATCACTTACCGGAAGAGTTGAAAAGTGTGGCATTATTGAAAACATAAAAAGATTAGGTGTATCAGATCAATACGAATGTGGTTTCTTTGCTATGCGTTCTGGATGGTATGAGGCCTTGGGCATGATGGTTGAAGAAAAACTGGGAGATTGCCTTAAAAATAGAGCGAATGCTTGTAAAATATCAGTATTTGTTAAAAAGTGGAGTAAATAAATAATTTAAAGGAAAAAAGGGAGTTTTTCCAAATCAAAGAATTAGCAAATTATTTTCAGATAATCGCTCCAGATACTCGAGCACATGGAAGGACAACGCATTTTTTATATCTAATTTTTCCACGTTAAATAGGGTGAAGTTTATACCTCAATACTTAAAAATAGTTATTCTTAAGATAACTTGACCTCTGCAAAATAGAATGATATGAGATTTAAAAGAAGTATTGTAGTTGTATTAATTATTATAATTTCACTAATCCTATTCCCTAGTGATTTAATGATTCATTTTATTAATTATCTTAATATTTATCCAATAGTATATTGGATCAGTCATATCTCTGCTATTATTAGTGTTTTAACCGTCATTATTACTTTATTTTGGTTTGGAAACGCGAGAAAAAGGTTTTCATCACCAATCAAAAAAAAGACATTTTCTTCTGTTAAAATAATTCTCACGATAATTACAATTTTAGGAATCATTCAGGTAATATTATCTCTATTCGCTCAAGAATTATTATATCAAGTAACTTCTATATTATTTATCACATTATCAGTATTTTTTGGTGTTCGAACTTTTGTTAATTTATCTACTTCACTCTTGTTTCGTCCGAATATTAAGGAGTTTGAGACTACACCATCAGTTTCAATAATTATACCAGCCTATAATGAGGGTAAAGTGATTGAAAAAACAATAAGATCAGTTTTAGAACTGAGTTATAGTCAAAAAGAGATTTTTGTTGTGGATGATGGCTCAAAGGATGATACTTTAAAAATTGCAAAATTGATGGAAACTAATAATCCAATTAGGGTTATTTCAAAAAAAAAGAATGGTGGAAAGTGGGGTGCACTAAATAAAGGGATAGAATCATCTAAATCAGATATTATAGTATGTATAGATGCTGATACAGTTTTAGATAAGAACGCAATACAGCCATTAGTCAGTCATTTCATTGATAGTAAAGTTGGAGCAGTAGCAGGGAATATAAAAGTTGGAAATCGAGATAAGATCCTTACAAAATTACAAGCTTTGGAATATATTTCTAAGTTAAATATTCAAAGAAGAAGTGAGGCATTTTTTAGAAAAGTAACAGTAGTTCCAGGTCCTTTAGGAGCTTTTAGAAAATCTATAATTAAAGAGGTAGGTTTCTATACTGGAGATACATTTGCAGAAGATGCAGACTTAACTTTAAAAATATTAAGAGCAGGATATAAAATAAAATATGAACCAAAATCAATCGGATATACAGAAGCTCCAATATCTATTTTTGATTTAGCTAAACAAAGGTATCGTTGGTATAGAGGATTATTACAAGTAATAATTAAACATAAAGACATGGTTTTTAATCCAAAATATGGAACTACAGGATTGTTTATGATTCCATGGGTATCTTTGAATGGCTTAATCTTTTCTTGGTTTAACTTTTTCGCAGGTGTGTGGACTTTTATACTTATATTTAATCCATTTTCTGGATTTCTTACATATATACGAATTTATTTTTTCTGGTTTTTTTTCTTTCTGATAATAGAAATAGCTATCAGTATGTATGCGGTATATGTGGATGTAAGGGAAAAGCCAAGAATTTTGTTTTATTTAATCGCTTATAAATTATTCTACGGATACATGATTAACACAATCAGAATTTTAAGTCAATTAGAGCAATATTTAAAATATCCTATGAAATGGGAGGTTATTAAAAGAACAAGTGCTATACCTCTTTATAAGGAACTAGAAAATGTTTAGAATTGTTTGGAAATGAAATACCTCCCATATATCACATCAAAAAAAAACTCTCCCCTACAATTCTTATCCATTCACTTGATCATCCTGTTCCTTTCGAAGACGTTAAGAGATTTACAATGAAAATGAAAGATAGTGGTAATGATTGCGAATTATTTACATTTGAAGGTAAAAAACACGGATTTATAAAACGTGGAAAATCCGAAAGTGAAAGATACGACAACAAACCATACGAAGAAACACTCGTTATAATGAACAAATTCCTCTCAAAATTAGATTATCTTAATAGTACCTAATTTTATTGAGTATAGATCATCATTTGATAATATTACCTCTTTTCAATTTTATCTATACACTTTCTTATACTTACTAAAGATATTAGTTGTTATATCTTGAATGCTCCTCCTTAAATCAATTGTTTGAAAGTTTTTTTCACTAAAATTCCGTTGAAATCAGACTCTGAATTTACCTTCTGTGTCATTTAAGGTTGAAATAAATCAAATAAAAGAATAAGCTAAGGTTGTTTCTAGCAATTGGAGTCCATCCAGATATAAGTCTTTCAGTTTTCTTAAACAGAAATAATAAAAAAGGGGATTTGGAAGAGCAATTGTAGCATTCTTTTTTTCTTATGCCTAGTTAAAAGTAGGATTGCTACACCTATAATTACTACTCCACGGATAATTGAAATTAAAATAATCCATTCAAAGGGAAATATTTCACCACAATTATTGATAAATAGATTTTACTAACTCTAGTGGCTGATAGGAATATATTTATATATCAGTTAGGTTATATAAAGCATGATTAATCCATACAAATGTTGAGAGATTATTATTATGACATTATGTAATTATTCTATAAGCAAAAAAAGAGATTTGAAATAAAATGAGATTGGGAAAAAAAATATTATTAAGACCTAAATGTGAGCACTGCGGAGAGCGAATCTATCGATCTCACAGTCCTTTTAGTGAATATTTTTGGGGAAAAATTCCCTCACATTGTCCAAATTGTGGTAAGGAAATAAGTTTTGATAAAAAAGAATATTTAATAGAACATGAAGCATTACTTTGTTTGTTATTATGTAGTGTGTTTATCACATTTTTCATAGTAATAATGGTAATTGTTTTATAGTAGCAAAAAAGTTCATGAAATTTCCTTCGAAATCAGAGGTGGAATTTACCTTTTACTATGAACTATATGATTAAAACGATAAAATTAAAGGAATGGAAATTAAGAGACATACAAGAAATACTATTTTCACTAATTAATCTTAAAATATTTTGTCAATTTTTTCAGTTCAAGATTGTCTAAACTACAAAACATAAATTTCTAAATATTTTCGCAGACTCGATTAAGCCTTCCTTTAAGAGCACTTAGAAATCCGATTAAATAAGCTAACTGCTGCATTTTATCTTCCTCGTCCATTGCTGTGCTATAGACGGTGTCGACTCTTTCGCAGAGGTCTTCGATAAATTCTTCTGGCGTATCAATTGTTTCACCAAAAAAGGTTTCTTCTCCATCTAATCTCAAATCGATCACTTCCTTTTTTACTTCTATATTTTGATGTAAAGATCTAAAACTAAATAATTTCGTGATTATTTAAATAAAAATTTAAAATCTTAAAATAATTGTCCCCTTTTATTTAGGAGGGGGCACCACGGGGGAGGGAGATTATATTATAAGGAAAAAAAGTATGACTAAGGTATATTGATATTTTTGATAATAGTGAATTTAACAGTTATTTTTTATTATAAATTATCGTCATAAGGAGATTCCTCAAGAATTTTATCAAGCTCCTCCTTGTTCCATTGCGCAAATTTCGAATCGAGTTGTTCCATTAATTCTATTTGTTTGGCAAATAACTGCCTTCTAAAATCTTCATTGGGTTTACGATTTTCTAATTCATAATCACTTGCCATTATGAACACAATCTGTTTGAATATCCAATATAATAGTTTGTCAATATCTTTAGTCTGTCTTCGTTCAAATTCTTCTCCTCTCTCACTCACTACATAATTATACCCATTCTCATCAATTTCAATATGAGGAGTGCCAAATCCATCACTAGAAGCACGAACGGAAAGCAGATGACTTGGAGCGTGGATTTTTTTCCCGTATTCCCTTACTTTTTTCCTAATTGTAGAAATAGAATAGATTTTAACCATGAGATCTATATAGTTATTAAAATTTAAAACTGTTAGTTAACAATTTTTAACTCCTTTTCGTCTTTTCCATGGAATTTTCATTGAAATCAGACTCTGAATTTACCTTTCAGTTTGATCTATATGATTAAATCATTAAAATAATAAGAATGGAAACTAAGAAATATACTAGAAATACTATTTTCACTAATAAATAAAAAAGAATAATTGAAATAACTCCTTTAGACCGGATACTTACTGAAACAGATTCTCCATTTCATTTACTGGAATCCCCTAAGCGATTTATTCTTCCAGAAGATTTGGTTTTAATAACTGACGAAATTGCTATTTTAAAGGAAATTAAGCCCGAATTTTTTGCTAATCAGGTAATGAGAAATATTAAAGCCCTTTTTAGATTCTAGATTGCTAAACTGCCATTTACAATAGAAAACTAATTCTTTGGCATCTAAGAATTGGATTATTTTACTTTGCATTTGGCATTTAAAATTTTAATCATGGGATTATCAAAGCCAATATCATGAAGAGTCATCAAATAATCTTTTTTTCTCGAATGAAAATGTAGGAATTTATAATATTGTTTCCTGCTTTTTTCAAAGGTTTTATGAACATAGTTAATATCCTCATATGGTAGTGGAAATATCCAATCTTTTCGCTTGAATATTATTTTTGATTCGGTAAAGATTGCTTCAATATTTTTTATTTTTTTTAGGGAAAGAATTGTTTTGAAAAAAAGATATCCTATCCAGAAGACAGGTATTAAAGGTAAAATAAAGAGAAGCGATAAATCAGTTGGTTCATTTTGAAGCCCCAAAAAAAGTAATAACGATGTTAAACCTAGAAGGCTAATAAAGAAGATTTGGAAACTAAATTTTCTTCTAATAGTGGGTGGAATGGCTACATATTGGTGAATGTAATAAATTTTCTCATCATCTGAGATATAATATTTATATAAATCTTTAGAGTACTTGAAAATTGCTTTTTCTGATTCAATTGTGAATGAGGGCACATCAAGAATGGGCTGAACATCAATGGTCGGAACATCAATGGCTTCAGTAACTTCTTCATTTAACATTATTTTTTCCGCGATAGATTTTTTAAACGGATCAGATAGTAAATAATGCTCTTTAACGTGTTCCTCATTTAAGATCAATTTATTCTCATTTAACCAATTCAAATAATGATATAATGAGAGTAAATAAAAAAATTCATGGTCCTCTACAGGACCTACTTGGAATTTTATTTCTTTTACGTTAAATTTACTGAATTGTATTCCATCATAAAC
>JAHQWH010000043.1 GCA_029856105.1 Promethearchaeia archaeon
TGTTTATTTGAAGGAGACTGAATTACCCAGTGAATTAGAGTTTGATATTGCTGATATTCAATCTATGAAGAAATATCTCATGTCTGATTCCGATTTTTACCCTAAATTAAGAGAAGTAATATTACCTACTCTTTATGAACGTGATAAAGTGTAAATAAATAGATTGTAAAATGTAAACTAACTTAAGAATTAAATGAGTTAAAATGAAAAAAGATCGAGGTGATTAATAGAGAAAAAAAGATATTTATAATTTTTGTTATCTTAATATTTTAATTGTATTTAAAAAATTAATCCAAGTTTATCAAATCTATTAAGTAAGGATGATTATATGTCTCATTCAGACCCTAAAGAATTAGCTAAACTCATTTAAAAACTATATGTTGAACATGTCTGTTCCCTATCACAAGTTCGGTCAGATAACCATAGCGAAAGTAAGCAACTCCGATGAATTAAAGCAATTATTGATTGACCCTTGGCTCGAATCCGAGACCATCATCATCAAACCA
This sequence comes from Promethearchaeia archaeon, assembly GCA_029856105.1. GTDB lineage: Archaea > Asgardarchaeota > Lokiarchaeia > Sigyniarchaeales > SOKP01 > SOKP01. The sequence goes on from JAHQWH010000043.1 coordinate 507, forward strand.
AACTGGGTATCAACAGAACCAGCACATTTCATCGATTCCAAGACTTTGAGAACGATATTGGAAGCACTTGACTCCCATATCGTGGTCACGGAATCCTCCACACACGTGGTTAATGAACTCCTAAAGGAGGGGATGAGCTTCGTCGTCGAGGACAAGGAGGTGAACTTGAAGTGGATAATGGATGGCGGCGGTTGGAACTGGTTTATCGAAAACCCGGATTGGGACTGGTTTAAGAAAGGTGGATACTGGGATCAGATCAAGAAGGAGGATAAAACCTTCCTTGGCAGATATGGGTTCACAGATCTCTTCAAGGTGTTCAACGTCAGTTACATCTGCGTGACCGATGAAGTTTGGAGTGGAAGGATAGCAGATCCAACAGAAGTAAAAAGGATAGTGGAGACACGTTTCAAACCGGTTCAAATAGACAAGCTTTATAGTATGATACCGAAAAGACTTTACGACCTGCGTGGATCGACGTTCATCAGCTTAGCTAAACTGAAACACTTCAACACATTCACTTTGAAGAACCTTTTCGGAATGATACCCGATCCATGGAGGCCATGGTGGCATGGACCAGAAAATAGCATGCTTGCAAAGAGTATCGTCGACATTAACAAAATTTACCACTCTCTCTTCAACATTTACGGGATTTGTGAAGCGTTGAACAACACGGCTACCCTCCATCCTGAAGGTAAGTTTGAAGATATGTTCAAGCGCAAATACAACATTATAGAGGGCTTGGGGGTTGTGGCCTTTGGCAGAGACCTCGTGTCCCTAGACGCTATCCTCTGCAACCTCGCCGGATTCGATTTCAAGGGATTTAATGCTTACATCAACAGGGCCGAGGAAGAATTCGGTGCCTATGATAGAGAGGTCCTCAAAGAATCAAAAATGAAGGGGGGAAATTGGTTCTCACTCTAGCCCCACTAATGAAGTCCTGTTGTATTTTTATTTTTATAGAATTGATAAGTCTTATTTTGTTGTTTCTCAAAATTTTAAAAACGATCATCATCTAATTCTTCATTATTCTCTGGGACTATAATTTTTTTAATTCTTTTTTTCTATTTCACCAACAACTCATTAACCTTAATTACATTTAAAATAGTAATTACCCTTATATATTAATTGTATTTAAAAAGTTATAATCTAAACAAATCAAATCTTTATATAGAGAGGTCTTAGTTGGATCCTGAAGAATTGCTTCAAGCAAAACATCTTAAGGAAGAAGGTAAATTTATTGAAGCCTTTAAGATAATCAAAGAAATAGGGAAAAATGAAGGTATTACATCTCAAGATCAACTTTCCAACAATATCATTAAGTGTACTCTCCTAAACAAGCTAGGGTTCCATGAAGATGCTCTCAAACTTGCTAAAAAAACTTATAAAGACGCTGAAAAATTAGGAACTCCTATCCAATCAATTGATGTATCCATTGAAATGGCTGAGGCTTTTATGTATCTTGAGAGATACAACGAGAGTCTTGAGGTGATTATGAAATGTGAAAATTTTTTTAAAACTATTACTCTAGAAACGACATTTGAACACAACAGGATCGAATCTGCTATTGCTCTTATAAAAGGTTATATTAATGTTGATAATTATCTTGAAAGGGATTTAGAGCTTAGTTTAAAATATCTTAAATATGGATTAGCACTGCAAAAAAAACTAGGTAATAAGCATGAAATTGCACGATTTTATCAATATATTGGGTTTAATTACTCGTCTCAAGGTGATTGGGAACAAGCTCTGAAATACTATGATAAAGCTCTTGCACTTGAAGAAAAAGGTTTTAATGCGTTTCTTACATGGCTTTTCTTTCATATAGGAAATTTTTATAATGAAAGAGGTGAATTGGATCACGCCCTCAACTACTATAAACGAGGTTTAGCGCTTGCTGAGAAACTTAATAGCGGTAAAATAAATATCGCATATTTTTTAGACTGCATTGGCAATATTTATTATAGCCAAGGTGATTTTGATCAAGCTTTAATATTAAGTGAACGGGGTTTGACATTGTATAGGCAAGTCGGTCATAATATTCCTTTTCTCGCTTCATTTATGCACACATTATTACGAATAACTATAAGTAAAAATGAGATTAACCAAGCAGAGGAATACTTACAACAGATAAAAGAAATTTCCGATCAAACACAAAATAAAGGGGTTAATAGACTATATCGTGTAAGCAAAGCTTTATTGTTGAAAACTAAACCGCGAATTAGCAATTTAGCTAAGGCTCAAAAATTATTGAAAGAGGTAATTGAAGAGGATGCTGGGCAAAAAACTGCTATAATTAATCTTTGTGACATAATCTTAGTAGATTTACGTAATACCAACGATATGGAAATCGTGGATGAAATAAAAGATTATATTGGTCGACTATTAATTATTGCCGAAAAAACACATTCATACTCGCTTCAAGCCGAAGCGTATCTATTACAAGCAAAAATGGTTTTAATATCATCTAACCTGGAAGAAGCTAGACGATTATTGGCTAAAGGACAGCAAATTGCTGAAAAATTTGGTCTTACTAGGTTAGCTATGAGTATTTCAGAAGAACATGATAAAATACTTAATGAATTGAGTGTGTGGGAGGGATTAAGAGAATCAAATGCCCCTATGGGAGAACGTATAGAATTAGCTCGTTTAAACGACCAAGTTGTAAAAATGATCAGAAAGCGTGTAGTGGATCGTCCAAAAACGGAAGCAGAGCAGCCTATACTATTTTCTATTATGACAAGAGAAGGAGATATGGTGTTATCCACCCCCTTTACTGCTGATATGACTATTGATGAATCCCGCTTCGGTGAATTTTTAACCTCTTGTAATACTTTTTGTGATCAAATTTTTTCCGAATCTTTTGATCGTGTGAAATTCGGGCAATACACTATTCTTATTACGGCAGTGGATCCGTTTTGTATTTATTACATGTTTCAAGGACACTCATATAGCGCTCAGCAGAAATTAACCCATTTCTGTGAAGCTCTTGACAAAGATCCTACGTTAATGAAATTTCTTGAAAATGTTGTTAACGAAAATAAGGTTATAGCAATAAATGAACATCCTTCTCTTGAAAACCTGATAGTTGAGAGCTTTCTTTCCGATCCACAGAAATTTCAAATGCCATTTGAAGCATATGAAGGAGATGAGCCATTTGTTTTTGTCAGTTACTCTCATACAGACAAACTCCAAGTATATCCGATAATAGACTATCTTAATAAAAAGGGTATACATATTTGGTATGATGAAGGAATTCCTATTAGCGAGAATTGGAAAAGATCAATCGTGGAAAATTTAGAGCGATGTAAGGCTTTTTTACTATTTATTACACCGCATATACTCGATTCAGATTATGTAAGGAAGGAAATTAGCTTCGCTTCGAAAAGACAGAAGAGATTTTTTGGTGTTTATCTGAAGGAGACTGAATTACCCAGTGAATTAGAGTTTGATATTGCTGATATCCAATCTATGAAGAAATATCTCATGTCTGATTCCGATTTTTACCCTAAATTACGAGGAGTAATATTACCTGCTCTTTATGAACATGAAAAAGCGTAAATAAATAGATTGTAAAGTGTAAACTAACATTCAGTTGAAGGAAGGACACTAAAGCTAAAAAAACATAATAATATAAATAACTGAAGTAAACAAATTATATTATATTTAAAATGGTAATTGACTTAATTACTTAATATATTAGAAGTATTTCAAAAGTATTAATCCAAGCCTTTCAAATCAGTAATGTATGGATGATTGTATGTCGCATTTAGAATCTAAGGAGTTAATTCAAGCAGAACAATTAAGCGACGAAGGTAAACTCGATGAAGCTCTCACACTCTTGAATAATTACGAACAAAAAGAAGGGCTCACCAATCATGAGAAAGTATCATGTCATTTACTTCAATGTCAAATTCTATTTTGGCAAGGGAAGCTCAAAGAGCTTATTAAACACGCTAAACAATTGTATAAAGAAAGCGAAGAACTGGAAAACATTTCCCTAAAAGTTGACTGCTTACTTTTAATGACATATGCATTAGTAAGGCTTGGGAAAATTGATAAAGCTTCTGATTTGATTAAGCAAGGAGAAGAACTAATAAAAACAATTCCACAAGAATTAACAAAAGCCTACAAGCAAAGAGAAGCTTATCTAGCTTTTATAAAGGGACATTTTTACAGTAGAAGAAGAAAGAAAAATGACGCAGATCTGGCATTAAAACATTTGGAGCACAGCTTAGCGTTGCGAGAAGAATTGGGGATTAAGCATGAAATTGCCGAAACTCTTAGTCAAATGGCATTCAATCTATGTGCTTTTAAAGGTGAAATGAATCGTGCTTTAAATTATGCTAAGCGAGGTGTAAATTTTGCGGAAGAAAGTACCAAAAAATATTACATTGCTTTTAGTCTTAGTATTCTGGCAGTTGTATATACCCTTCAAGGGGACTTAGATAGTGCTATTAGATTTTATAAGCAGAGTGTAGCGCTTTACAAAGAAATTAACAATAAAGACAGGTTGTCAGATGTTCTAAACAATTTATCTAACTGTTATAAAATGAGGGGAGAATTAGATCGTGCTTTAGAGTGCATAGAACAATCTATAACACTAAATCGTGAGTTAGGAAGTTTAATAGGACTTGCTTGGAATCACGATTATTTAATTCAAATATTAATAGATAAAGGCGATCATGAACGAGCACAGAATTCCCTTCGTGATTTAGAACAACTAAACAATCAATTAAAAGACAAACTAATAAATTTGATGTACCTTCTTGATAAAGCTCTAGTATTGAAAACTAGTCCTCGAGCTCTCAATCGGGGTAAAGCTGAAGAACTATTAAAGCAACTCCTTGAAGAGAAGGATATAATTTATGAATTTCGTTTAATGGTACTACTTAACTTATGTGATTTACTCCTCATGGAATTACAAATAAGTAATGAAGCAGAAGTTTTAGCTGAGATCAAACCTCTTATTGCAGAGATATTAGATTTATCTGAGAAATCCCATTCTTTTTGGGTTTTAGGGGAAACTTACCTTTTACAAGCTAAATTAGCGTTAATCTCATTAAATCTAGAAGAAGCTCAAAGATTATTAACTCAAGGACAGAAAATTGCTGAAAAATTTGGCCTTACTAGGTTAGCTATGAGTATTTCAGAGGAACACGATAAACTATTAAATGAATTGAGCGTGTGGGAGGGATTAAAAGAATCAAATGCCCCTATGGGAGAACGTATAGAATTAGCTCGTTTGGCTGATCAAGTAAAATCCATGACCAAAAAACGAGTAAAGGAATATCCAAGATTGGAAGCAGAACAGCCTATTTTATTTGCTATTATGACAAAAGAAGGTGAGATGGTGTTATCCAGCCCCTTTACTGCGGATATGACTATTGATGAGACCCATTTCGGTGAGTTTCTTTCTTCTTGTAATACTTTCTGTGATCAAATTTTTTCTGAATCGTTCGATCGTGTAAAATTCGGTCAATACACAATTCTTATATCAGCAATAGAACATTTTTGTATTTATTATATGTTTCAAGGACACTCATATAGCGCTCAGCAAAAATTAAGCCATTTCTGCGAAACATTTGACAAAGATCCTACTATAATGAAAATTCTTGAAAATTTTATTAACGAGAATAAGATTATAGCAATAAATGAACATCCTTCCCTTGAAAACCTGATAGTTGAGAGCTTTCTTTCCGATCCACAGAAATTTCAAATGCCCTTTAAAGCGTATGAAGGAGATGAGCCATTTGTTTTTGTTAGTTATGCTCACACAGACAAACTTCAGGTTTATCCAATAATAGATTTTCTCAATAAAAAGGGTATACACATCTGGTATGATGAAGGAATTCCTATTAGCGAGAATTGGAAAAAATCGATCGTGGAAAATCTAGAGCGATGTAAAGCTTTTTTATTATTTATTACACCTCATATACTCGATTCAGATTATGTAAGGAAGGAAATTAGCTTCGCTTCGAAAAGACAGAAGACATTTTTTGGTGTTTATCTGAAGGAGACTGAATTACCCAGTGAATTAGAGTTTGATATTGCTGATATTCAATCTATTAAGAAATATCTCATGTCTGATTCCGATTTTTATCCTAAATTAAGAGAAGTAATATCACCTGCTCTTTATGAACATGATATAGCATAAACAATTAGATTGTAAGATGTAAACTAACTTAAAAACTAAATGAGCTAAAATGAGAAAAGATCGAGATGAGCTTATAAGAGAAATTAATAATTACAAAGAATGTCGTAAAGATTTTGTTAAATATGCAGAAATACTTGAATTGGTTCTTAAAAAGATTGCGAAAAACATTTCTCCTGAAAGCATAGTTCAAACACGTGCTAAAGCCGTAACGAGTTTTGCAGAAAAAATACAACGCCCTGGGAAAGCAGAGAAGTATGGACTAAATCCTGTTCAAGATTTAACCGATCTGTGCGGTGGCCGTATTATTTTACCAACTCTAGATGATGTAAAGAAATGTTGCCAAATAATAGAAGAGAACTTCAAAATCCAATGGGAAGATAGCGAGGACAAACTCGATACTTTAGGTGAGGATCAATTTGGATATTTATCTCATCATTATATTGTACAATTAAATCCAGATTCTATATATCTACAAGATCTTGATGTTCTTGACGAGATTTATCAACTTAAAGCGGAACTTCAAATAAGAACGCTTCTTCAACATTGTTGGAGTGTTATTCAACACGATAATTTATATAAACCAAGTATTAAAATTCCAGATAAAATTAAGCGGCAATTCTATCGAATTGCGGCAATTCTTGAAGATGCAGACATTGAATTTAAAAATAGTTTAGAATTTTTGAGCATATATGAGGCTAATTATGGAGCATATATGACTGCTCAAGAAATAAACGATAAAATTAAGAGTTTGGAATTGGTATATGATAATGCCCCTGATAAATCAAAAGAACTTAATTTAGTATTAAGAATTGTAAAACTCGCAAGAGCTGTAGAAAAATGGGATCTTAATATAAAACTTCTAAATGATTTTGTCAATTACAATAATTCTTCAGCATTAAGAGAACTTGGCCTTGCTTTTTACAAATATTATGCTAAAAATCCTACTGGTACTGAATATCAACAAGGACAAAAATATTTAGAAGAAGCAATTAAATTGGATCCTGAAGATACCGATGCTTTGTCGTGCTTAGGTGGGTCATGGAAGAAATTAAATCTTAAAAGGGCGTATGACTATTTTAACCAATCTTATAATGTTAATCCTGATGATACCTATACTGGTGTTAATTACTTTATTACTAATATTACTCTTAATAAAAATATCGATATCCTTGATTATTCATTACCAGCTATAAAAAACATAATT
>JAHQWH010000044.1 GCA_029856105.1 Promethearchaeia archaeon
AGTATTTATGAACAATAACCGTTTCACGATATGAATTTCAAATATACCAAAATTAAATTGCTTTTTTTCTCCTATTAGTAATAATTAAATTATTATTAGATTCTTTATATCAACTCAATAAGCCTATTCGTATCATCTATTGGAGATTATATATTAATATTAAGATATTATGTTATTATGGAGAAAGATATTAAAAAATAATTTTACTCCTTTTTTGCTCGACTACATCTTTAGTTAATCCCCAACGATCACTAAATTTCTTAAATAACTGAGATACTTCACCAATGTAGATTACATTATCTGGACAGATTGTTACACAATGCATACATTGAATACACAATTTTTTGTTAGTTTCCCCTGAAATAGCATCAAAAGCTTTTACAGGGCATTCTTTTTCACATAAATAACACATACTACAATCATCCTTACCTCTAGAAGGATAAAGGTTAGCCCAGGATCCACGAGCTTTTCTTGTCTTCTTTGGTTTATAAGTAAATTCTGATAAGTCGATACTAAATTCAGAGCCCTTTTGAAATCGTTTAATTGATTGTAATCCAAATTCTATAGCAATATCAAAATCAAATTGATTAGGTCGATCTTTTGCTAGCGACCATCCTTTTGCGACATTTAACGAATGCTTTCCGATAAATTCTGCCGACAAAACCACTTGAAAGTTCGCTTGTGTTAATAAATAATAGGTGATTTGATGTGCCCACTCTAAATCTCGTGCACCATATGTAAAAAACATGGAACATTTCTTTTTCCTACCATCAAGTGTTTTCATCCATTCCTCAGCAACAGTGGGAGGTCTTCCTCCGAAAACTGGAAATCCAAAAATATACGAATCAAACTCTGAGAAATCAAATTGAGATCCTCTACTATCAGGTGTAATTATGTTTGTCAGTTTTACAGAGTTTCCTTCTCTTTCTAAAATCGCAGCAATGTGATTTGCAATAGTTTCAGTTATCCCAGTTGCTGAGAAATAAATGATTGCAATATTCATTAGATTAATACGGTATACTAATTAGTGTTATTAATATTTAAAATAAATAAAAATATTTAAAGATAGAAAATATTAATTTTACATTCTAATTTTTAAACATTTTTATGTTATATCATCTACTCAAAAGGTTTCAAGCGATTAAAACTCTTTCATTCAAATTATATTCTTATTATTTTAATCGTTAGAGTTATTGCTGGATGACTTTTTCACAAAAAAAATTATTGTTCAGAAAATAAGATTTAAAGCTTAACTTTAAAGGAAGAACAAGTTAAAGTCTTATGTAACCTTTCCTTTTAAGCCGTGGCCCTGCTTATCTGTGTTTTTAATGCTTTTAATGCTTGGAATGCTTTCCTTTTTCCTTAAGCTCATGATAATTTATCATGGAGCTCAACCATTCCAGCCTTTTTTTTAAAGAAAAGTTCATTTAATTCCATATTTTTCCCATAGATTTTTTGAAAATTAAATCGCTTATTCTCTTCGAGTCCTATAAATTGAGACACAAATTTTATTAGCTCTTTAAATCCATCATCCTGAATTTTGAGAAGATCAGGTCGAATTTTTTTTCGATCCAAAATTGCCATTTTTTTTCCTTCCTCTCTTTTCATAGATTTTTCATTAGTTTATGTATAAAATGAGATTTTTGCTCAAAAAGATTTTCTTATAGAAGAGCGCTGCTTTAATTAAGAGATAATATTAATAAATCTTTCTAGCTCCTTTAACGATCTCCTATTTATTACTTATCTTAATATGTATAAAATTTTTGTAGATCAAAATTTTGATTTGAAAAAGCATGGCTAACTTTTTAGAATAAAATTCAAACATTTCTTTTATTTTATTCGGTTCAAATCGTTTTTATTTGCTTAGATTTTTAATTATTTTAAATAAATCTTCATTTTCGGGAATGTCACTCATCGAATCGCTAAAATATGCATATCTTATTATTGCTTGCTTATCTATTATTAGAAGTGCTGGCATTCTCCCTAATTTTAAAGGTTTTACTTCTTGTTTTAACATTTTATTAACCTTTTTTTTATCATCATAATATATAGGGTATTCTTTTGCAAATTCGGATTCAAAATTTTGCGCATTTTCAAGGTTATCAGGTAAGATTGCATATATTACTGCATTTAATTCTATGAATTTTTCATACTCACTTCCCAACTTTTTTGAATGAGCTTTGGCATAAGGTCAACTCTTACTTCTAAATAATACTATCACTACGTTTTTATTCCCTTCAAATTCACGTATATCTGTTGTTTCACTTCTAGAATTTGGTAAATTAAACGCTTTGATTTTAGTACCCACTAAATTAAATTTATCCTTCAATTTGATTTCACTTTATTTTTTATTTGTATATGATGAAATCTTTTGAAAAGGTTAAAAGATTTATTCTTCTAAATTAAAAATATGAAATTTATCCACTTGGAATTAATCGTAAAATCTGTGTTTCAAAAAGAATCATTGTTAATTTTTATCAAAACTTCATAAGTTCTAAGTTTGTAAATTTTATACCTCGTTTATCTTTACTCACGAAGGAAATTTAAAATAAAAATTAAAATAATTTCTAAATACTAAAAATCGAGTATCACTGAAGCTGATCTGGTTTTAAAAAAGACAGAGGGTATTATGAACACCATTAGTGACACATGGTTGTTCAAAAAGGCAGCTAATATTAAATGTAGGTATCCCATTGCCATTTCGGATTGCTACTCAATTTCCTTAGCAATCCTACAAGAATCCCCTGTGTTTTTCCTTCCAGATGTAGAACTCTCAAAGGAAATTGTAAACAAAATTAATAGAGTGTATAATGCGAAAGTTCATATAGTGTAAAGAGGGTTGAAGGGTTGGAAATTGCATTAATAGAATATCTTAGTAATAAGATATCTTTTGGGTAAGCAGCTGAGAATGCTGGAATATCCATATGGGAAATGCTAGATGATTTAAAAAGCAGAAATATAACATTGAATTATAAAATTTCGGAAGCAGAATTAGAAATTGAAAAAATACTAAAAAATTATAAAAAAAATTAGATTAAAAAATAGTACAACTCCATCTCGATTTATTTTTTATGAAAAATCCCGAGTTTGGTGCATATTATGTGTTGTTAAATGAGAAAGAAAACTATAAATACAATAAGAAAAAATTTTAATCATATACTAAAGATTTAAGGTATTTTCAAATGTCGGAAAAGGTATGGTATAAAGCCGCTAAATTGATTGTGAGGGCAAGTGGGAATCCACTTTTCCAAGCTAATGAAACATTAGTCGAGCTCCTCCAAACGCTTTTAAATGAAGAGCAAGTGACTTTCTTGCTGAATTTTAGGAAACCTAACTTAACATTTCAGAAGTTAAAAGAAAAAACAGGGATGAATGACACTAATCTAATGGAAATGTTAAATTCATTAATGGATAATGGAATTCTGATGGATTGGCCGATTGAAAACACGAATATGATGGAATATCGTCTATTAGCACCAGTTGCAGATACATTTGAATATTCTCTCGTTAAATTTGATCGCCCAATTGAACAAAAAAAGAAATTAGCACTGATTTACGAGAAAATGTTTAAAGAAGCAACTGAGTTGACTCAAACTAATTATGAGGGATTATTACCAATATTTAAAGATCAAATGCCTATTTTTGCCAGGATTATTCCAATCGAAAAAGAATTGACCGCACCTCAAGAAAAAGTATTACCTTTACATGAAGCTTCTAAAATTATAGATGAGCAAGATATAATATCGGTCTCCGAATGTCCTTGTAAGCTGGAAAGAGCTCTCTTAGGCGATCCTTGTAAAACAGCAAGTGATATATTTAGGTGCCTTCATTTTGGAAATATGGGTCGTTATTTTATCGAACATAATCTTGGTAAGCCGATCTCAAAAGACGAAGCAAAGCTAATTTTAAAGGAAGCAGAAGAAGAGGGACTTGTTCATAAGACTTTTCATGATGATTTCAGTCTCGATAAGAAAGAAAATGCGATATGCAATTGCTGCAAGTGTTGTTGTATTCTTTTTCAGAGCTATTATCGTGGAATTTTTGCTTTTCATACTTTAACTTCCTACATCGCGAAAATAGATGAGAGTAAATGCGTAGGGTGTGGAATATGTGTCGATAAGTGTCCAATTGAGGCAATAACTTTGATAGATGGGATAGCCCATGATGATGAAAACAAATGTATAGGTTGTGGAGTCTGCGTTCACCATTGTCCCGAAAATGCTAGGACCCTAGAACGAACAGAACAAAGAGAAATCTATCTTCCACCGCTAATCAAAGATCAATAATTTTTCCCTCGATAGTCCATTCAAGATTGAGTCCATTAGAATGAAATCCAATGGAATTTTATTAAAAATAATCTAAAAGGAGGATAATGAGATGTTTCTTATTTATAATTTAATGAAGTTCTACGATATCTTTAATTTTGCGGGAAAAATGGCGCGTAAAATAGGTAAGGCTGGCGTAATTATTGATCTAATCTATTTAGCAGAGAATAACCAAAAAGATCTCAGGGTTGATGATTTAGGCAAGGCTCTCGCCTCTTTAGAGAATGAATGATAATGTATTCGAATGCAAATTCTCTATTTTTTATTCATTTTAATTTATATAGTCCTTTTGTCTTCAATCAGTAAATTGATGATGGAGTTTTTATTTTTCACAAAAAGGTATTTATATCTTATTTTCTTAGAATAGCATACAATATTGTATATTTTTTAACAATAAAAACATCTAAGAGGGACGCTCGCTTCAATTTATGTTACCCCATTCGAAGTGTGGTTAGGTGCGTTTCTAGCTCTTGTTAGCGTGGCTTGGATCGGTATTTTTGCCGGTGCCGCAATTGCTAAAAAAGTTCCCAAATTTTATCTTAAAGTTGTTGCCGTGTCCATTTTTATCTTAGTAGGCATACTGGTTTTGGTAAGTGCTTTTTAAGTGTCTTTTTTACATCGCAGTTTTTTATTTATTTTATTTTAAATGTTAAAATTTATGATAATTATTCAAAATTGCTTTAAGACTCCAATTACTTTATAAAGTGATAATATCTTTCATTACTATCATTCAAAGCAATTTTAGAAAAGTTGATATCTATGTTAATTAAAGAAAAACTTAAAGCATATATTGATCTCACAAGAGCGCATTTCGCACCCGTCTGGCCTCTACTTTTTGTCTCGGGCTTGATGTTAGCTTTTCGAAATGGAGGGGTCTTCTCTTGGGAATTACTAATACTAGCCATTTTTATCGGGTTATTTGGTTTTGAAGCAGGTATGGTGCTAAACGATATTATTGACCATAATATAGATAAAAAAGATAAGGAAAACACATTAACAAATTACTGGCGACCGTTCAAGGAACGACCAATTCCTTCGGGAAAAGTATCCTTTCGAGAAGCAATCATGGTTTTTGTTGTATTCGTGGCAATCACAGTGATTTTAATCCTCTTTGTCCCTTTTCCAAATCTTGTCTATATCTATATTATAATGGTGTATGCGTACTCAATGGAAGTATTCTATCAGATGGTAAAGAGGAAGCAAAAGTTCCCAATTGCCCAGATTCTCGGTCGAACAGATTTGTTACTGTTTCCTATTGCAGGTTATCTATTAATTGGTCAATTTAACATAACAATTGTGTTTTATCTTCTCTTCATGTATCCTTGGGCGTTGGCTCATCTAGGAGCTAATGATCTCGTAGATATTGAGAATGACCAAGCAAAAGAACTTAAAACAATTGCGGGATTATACGGGGTTAAGGGAAACAAAATTTGGGTTCATGCTTTTTCAGCAGTCCACCTTTTAACCTCTGTGTTATTTGTCATTTTTGATTTAGGAACACCGGCAATATTTGGGTTCGCTATATCATGGATTCTTATTATTTTGGCAAATTTACTCATAATTAGAGGAAAAGAAGCGAAAGATTGGGTAAAACCATTACCTATGTTTCACGCGTCGTTACTAATTTACATTCTATCTATGATAATTGATTCTGCGCTGTTGATCTGAGAGATTATTATAACACCTTAACTAATTTTTATTTCTTATTACTCCTTTTTTGTTATTACACTCTTAATAAAGGCTGGGTATCATTCATAGCAAGTAATATAGAAATATTTTAATTTCATTATTTATCTCTTTTCTTCCATTTCCAAGCGTATTTTATTGTATCTTGGTTGCATGTAGCGACGCAACTTGCCCATTTTGAATCAAACTTTTTTTTCAACACTTTTAATCCAATCGATTGCCCTTTCTTTATTTGTATCGGAATCATTCTTTAGGGGTTGTTGAAATGTAATGCTTTCAACTATATTGGCACTCTTTAGAATTTCCTTGAATCTAATCATTGCCTTTATACCATCTCCTGCGTGACACATCCAAAGTGCAACATTTTTACCTGTGAGGTCAAACTTAGATAAGAATGAACGCATGGGTGGACTAATATTCCAAGCCCAAACAGGTGTCCCTAAAATTACAAGATCGTATTCGAGGGGATTTATATCAAAATCCATCAACTCTGGTGTTTTTTTCATGGTGGACTGAAACCCGCCCCACATAAATCTTGTACCTTTATCTGCATTAAGCTCTTTAATAGGCTTTAATTCGAGTATGTCGGCTTCAACTGAATCCCTTAGAGCTTCCGCAATAAATTGCGTATTACCCGTAAGGGAATAGTAAACTATCAATATTTTTGTCATCTTTTATACCTCTATTTTTTGTTTTCTCTTGGTTTTAAACCCGCTTCTATCATTTCAAACACAAATTCTATTACATCATCACCATCAAAATTCATCTTTTCAAACGTATTCTGGTGTTGCTCCAGTTCCTTCATGATTCCACTGTTCACCATAAATAATGTGAATCCAATCAATAAGGGATCTTTATCTGACCGTATGGTTTTTGTCTTTATCGCGTTGATAACAGTGCCCTTAATGAGATTTCCATACAATTCACTCTTCTTTAAATAGTCTTTTTCTACTGAAGTGAGTGTATCGAGTGATTTTTCAGCAACAAATGGGAGTTTTACTGCGATATCGTGGAAAATATGAGCATAACCAGGATATTTTTTAGTAAATTCGTAATAAGCATATCCAACTGTTTTTAACTGATCTACGCCTGGTTTTTTCTTTTCGATGAAATCTTTCGTTGTGTCAATTATAATTTCATACGCTTTCGTACCAATAGCTAAATAAAGTTCCTCTTTAGATTTAAAGTAGTTATAAAGCGTCCCTTTGCTAAATTCTGCGTCATTAGCAATATCATCCATAGTTGTATTTTCATAACCGTTGGAGAGAAATAACTTTTCGGCGGCCTCAAGAATAATCTGCTTTCTTAATTCTGTTTCTCTTTGTTTTCTACTTATTTTCTTATCTTCCATTAATAATACCATAATAACTTAATGACTAATAGTTCAGATTTTGACCAAGAGTCTATTTTTAAGTAACTAAAATTAAAATATTATTTAAACTTTTGGTTCATAAAATGACCGCTGGTCAAATGGCAGTAAAACATTAGTATTAGAAAGCTTATAATATTTTCTGAATACTTAGAAAACCAGGTTAAATTTTTTTCGAAATAATTTTCCTTGAAGCTTTCCAATTTCCGAATCAAAGGAATATTTTTTAAAATAATAACCATTTCTTTTTATAGAATGAACTTACTCGCAATAATCTTTATCTTGGTTTTATTTTCGATTTTGATGGCTTTTTTTTCTCAAAACAAGATAGACTATTTCCCTATTGCATTAATAGTAGGAACCATCGCAGTAGTTTCGATGAGCATGTTCGGTAATGTTAAAGAGATAGAAATTCTTGGATTTATCAATTTTAACACGCTAATCTTCATATTTGCCATGCAGATAATCATCTATTTTGCAA
>JAHQWH010000045.1 GCA_029856105.1 Promethearchaeia archaeon
TAGGTGGTAAAGCCATAATAATTGCTAAAGGAAGATTATTGTAAATCCTACTTACTGGACAGTTAGGAATAAAAAAAAATAAAAGAGAAGTTAAGTATTAAATTATAAATTCAGTTCTTTTATTATCTTTTGATTCTCGGCAACTTTTTCCGGGGTTAAATCGTACCACTTCCAAAATACGAATGTACCAATCAAAATACATATCATCGGCACTACAGCTAAATGTATGTGAATACCGAATTTCGCAGCATCACTATATGGATCAACAGCAAAGTTGGTAAAGACATGGGCTAATGTGAAACTTAGAGCTTGGAAAAAAATTGCTAAGCGTCCAAAAAATTGTTGAAATCCAGCATAAACGCCCTCTTGTCGTCTTTTGAGCACAACTATAGATTCGTCTACAACATCGGCTAATACAGGGGCAATCATAGCCCAATAACCACCAATTGATAAACCCCAAATTACCATAGCAATAATTATAATCAATAATTCTTCGAGAAATATTAAAGGTATTGTAAAAATGCACATTAATAAACCACAGTACACCATAATTTTTTTGTTATTGTTTGTCTTGTGAGCCGCCATGACCCAAAACGGCGTTGAAATTATAGCACCTATAAGAAAACCGGCAAAAATTGGAGTGGTTGCTTTTTCGCCCACGCCTAATACATTATCTACTAAATACGGAACTGAAGCGGTCATTGATTGTACCAACGTACGATATAAGGTGTACGAAACAATAAAAGCAACAAAACTCCTTTGTTTCAAAGCAGCGCCCAATGATTTAAAAAACGGAGGTCCTTTTTCTCGAGTTTCATATGTTTCTAAATACTGATCAACTGCGTCTTGATCGTCTCTTACGCCCGGGATTGCCAAACCTATAGCTATCAATCCAACGATAATAACAGCTCCCCCTTGAACTACGTAAGTTGAAGGGAATCCTTGTGTAAAAAAATAAGGAGGTAAAATCGCACCGAGAGCAACGCCTACAAGTCCTACGGGTATTTGTAACCCCGTAGCAGTTCTCCGTTCCTTAACTGAACGAAATTTATCGGGGAACAGAGCTGAAAAGTTTACCCAGAAGATTGAATTAAATGTATCAAATAAACACGTTGTAAAAACTAGCCACAAAAACAGTATCCAAGCACCTGTTTCGGGATTTACCGGAGGTGGCGTAAAAATAAGTATATAACTGAAAATAAAGGGAACTGCTCCCATTAGAATCCAAGGAAATCTACGCCCCCATTTTTTCGTAAACTTAAAGGGTCTGTTAGTTAAATAGCCAACGAGAGGGTCGTTAATTGCGTTGTAAACAGCAAATATAAAGAATCCTAAACCTACTAACACCACATTTAAGCCAAGTTCTATCTCGTAAAAATAAAAAGCCCAAGTGCCAAATGCCATCGCTAAAAATTCGTTCATAAAGTTTCCGAAGCCATAAGAAGCCATGTTTTTTTTTGAATGTCTTACTTCACCTATTTCTTTTGACAAATATAATCACCTAATTTATTATTAAATTATTTTTGTTATTCTTAATATTCGTCAGTGTCCTTTTTAAAATTATAGCTTTATTTCGACTTTTTTTTATTTAATTTGATAATTTTTAATTGAAATAATAGTTCAATAGCTATAATTCAAATAAAAAAGATTCCTGAAATTTATTCGTATTTTAAAATGAATTCAGAAATCGGCTCAAAGTATTCTTCCTTAAATGAAAGGATAGTATTATGCCCAGCACCCTCTATTAATATTAGTTTTTTGTCTATATTATCTGGAAGGGTTTTATATAACAATTCTGCCTCCGTGTAAGGGATAATCCAATCATTTTTTCCGTGAATGATTAGTGTAGGTTTTTTAAATTTTTTTACCCTCGTATCGTTTGAATATTCTTCTAACGAATCAGAAGTTAAATACGGGCTACTTATTCGAAATAAATTCGTCATCATATTGTAAACGCTAGCGAATCCACTTTCAAATATTATTCCGCTTAAGTCATCAGGATTGTGTGAGCCTATTTCTGCCGCACATATGCTTCCAAGAGACCTTCCTAGAATAAAGAGAGAATTTAATAATCCTTTTTGGTTCATCCATTCTCTAAATGAAGTGTAAATCGGCATAGCATCAGATATTAAACTAGTATAATAAGGTTCGCCTGAGCTGAAACCATATCCGCGAAAATCAACGACAGCTAAATTCACGTTACTTTCAAAAAACACTGGAGCGATATATTGATAATCTAAAGCGATTTCGCCATTTCCATGAAATAATAAAATTGTTGGATAATTAACATCGTTTTTATAAAAAAATCCTCCAATTTCTACACCATTACCAATATTTAGCTTGAGAATATCTGTGTTTGGGTTTAAATCGTTAGGTATTGCTATTTTCCGAGGATAAAAAACGATATTTGAAACTGCTGGACTATCTATTATTAATTTTATTTCCATTTTACATCTTTTTATTCGATTCTATTTAATATAAAGTAATTAATCCTTAATTTAGAAATCTCTTATTATAAAATCAATCCAATTTAGTTTCACAAAATTCATAAAAATTTACAGTTTTTAAATTATCAACGCCACAGTTAGGACAAAAAAATTTTTGTAATAACCTTCTAAGGTCAGTTTCTTGGTATTGAGGATTTAGATGATATGATACTTCTTTGAAATATGGATGATGTAAAAATTGATATGGATGCACAATTTGACTAGGATCTAATGGTTGAAAATTAGATTGTTGATATTCTGAAGATTGAAATTGCTGTGATAAGATTATCTCTCTCTCACTCTCTTTTTGAATTAGCCAAGCTTTATATTTAGGCGTAAATTTCTTTTTTTTTATTGACTTATAACCAGTTTCATAATCAAATCCTTCTTGTTTTTTAATTGTATTAAGAGAATTATATCTTTTATTGATTTTTCGTTGTTGAATGACTATATAACCAATTATTACGCACCCTATAATTACTGAGGATATAAACCAATAATAATTAGCAATAATAAATGTTATAGCAATCATTGCAATAACAAACACACTAATACAATAAAAGCATAAAGTTTTAGATTTTATACTGTACTTTATAAGACCCATCCACTCTTTATTCTTAAATTTAATAAAAAGCAATTATATTTTGATTTAAAAATATCATTGTATTCTATTAAATTCTTCTGACAATTTTATAGAAAAACAATGCTTAAAACTAATAAAAAAGCTTAATTATGTATTTTATTATTAATTAAACATATAAATTTTAAATAAAATACGAGTGAAAAGTTATTTTAGATAATAGTGAGATCTTATTCGACAAGCTCAATAGACAACCGCTAATTTTATGCGCGATATTAGTTCCACTTTTATCTATATTAATTCCTATTATCTTGTATTTTATAAACGATCCCTCTTTTAGCTTTGTCACGCATTACTTAAGTGATCTAGGTGCAGGACCTAATGGGGTTGGTTTAGTATTTAGCGTAGGAATGATATTAACTAGTATTGTCATGATATTTTTCTTTCTACATTTAGGCACTTATTTGACTAATAAAAAGGGAAACAAATATATCATTCTATTTGCGTTGGTCTCAGGCTTAATTTCCTCGGTTGGAACATTCTTTGTGGGAATTTTTCCAATAAACATTTACTTAGACTTGCACAATTTTTCTGCGAGTTTTTTCTTTCTTGGAGGATTCTCTTACTGTCTATTTTTTGCGATCTCTGAACTAACTACTCCTGGAATTTCTAAATATCAAGCGTTATATGGATTTGTTGTTTGTTTCTTTTTCTTTATGTTTATTTTCTATAGCTCTATAAATTATTATAGCCCTGAACTCTGCGTGTTAGAATCTTATATCTCGGAATGGATACTATTTTTAGTGCTAACTTCATGGATTATTGAACATGAGATACACATCTTGAGGGCTGAAAAAAAATATAACAGCCTTAGTTTATAAGGCTTTTCCTTGATTTGCTACGGCTTCCATCGCTTCTTTAATTTCTTCTGCATCTCCCAAATAATAATGCTTTAAGGGTTTTAAGTCGTTGTCTAACTCGTAAATTAACGGGATTCCTGTTGGAATGTTTAATTTTAATATTTCCTCTTCAGAGACATTATCCAAATATTGGACAAGAGCGCGTAAACTATTTCCGTGTGCCGAAATCAGAACGCTTTTCCCTTTCTTAATTGTAGGGGCGATTGTTTCGTGCCAATATGGTAAGAATCGATCGACAGTATCTTTTAAACATTCTGTTAAAGGAATATCTTCAGAATTTAAGCCCTTATATTTTGGGTCGGTTCCAGGATATCTTGGATCCGATGATTTAAGAGCAGGTGGGGGAATATCATAACTTCTTCTCCAAATAAGGACTTGTTCTTCCCCAATTTCTTTCGCCATTTTTGCCTTGTAATAACCTTGTAAAGCCCCATAATGCCGTTCATTCAATCTCCACGATCTGTAAACGGGTATCCACATTAAATCCATTACATCTAATACGATCCACAGAGTTCTTATACCGCGTTTCAGAACAGAAGTAAAAGCGAGATCGAATGTATATCCTTCTTCTTTTAACAATTGTCCCGCTTTCTTTGCTTCCTCAATACCTTTTTTTGAAAGATCAACATCCGTCCAACCAGTAAATCTATTCTCTTTGTTCCAGATGCTTTCTCCGTGGCGTAAAAGTACTAATTTCGTCATAATAATCACTTTTTTTAGAAATATTTTGAATATTTAAGTTATCTATACTATTTATAATTATAAATATTTACCAATTTACTCGTAATTTTAATATAAGAAGACTATACTTTTAGGTGTTTTGTTAGTGAATAAAAGAGGAATTTTAAAAGGAGCAAATCGTAAAGAAGCAACTTGGAAAAAAACTAAGCTTGGCGAACCGTTTAAAGAAGCTCTAGATCGGTTCAGAAACGATGTTTTAGATCGAAACGATTTTGATGCAACTTCTCTTTTGCAATTTGGATTATTTATGTCTATGGCCGTTATTAACATTTTAAAAGAAAGCGAAAAAAAGTTAGGGGAAGAAGGTCAAAAAGTAGTAATTGACGCATTAATTAAAACGGGTTATAGTATGGGCAACCAAATTTTAGAAAATATTAAATTACCAACTGAAATTTCTGACATTGAACTAATGAGTTTTTTAGCAACCATCATCAACACGCAAGCTTGGACTTCCATTGAGGACCCACATATCGATAAAGAGGATCAATGCTCTTTCGATATAATTTGGTGTCCATTGCAGGATGTTTACAAAGCGTTCGATTGCAGAGTACAAAGATATTTAGTCCAAGGAATAATGAATGCATTTAGAGATTCCGGTATTTTAAAATCCGATTATCAAATAGAATTCAAATCAACGATTCCTGCTGGAGCAAATACTTGCTATTTTGTTATTACTAAGAAGAAACCAGATGAACAAGATAAATGGGAAGCCTATTCTAAGGATTTAGAGAAAAAGGCTTTAGAAAAATAATAGTCTAAAAAATATTTAAATATCAAAAAAATCAAATAATTTATAGTTTAAACTTATATAACAAAAAAAAGTATTAAGAATTATCAAACTAAAAAATAACTAGCATAAACTCGATTGAAACGATATATAAAATTATTGATTAAAATGAAAAATAATAGAATCTATTGGTTGAGCGCCTTATGTTTTTTAATATTTTTCATTAATTTTCCTATAAACTCGTTTGGTAACACAGTATTAGGCGAATCTGTGTTTCCTGCCGAAATAAACGACAGATTCATCTGGGATTCTGTAAATGCTACCGAATCGTGGTATACTGAAGTTGATTATATTCGATTCACTGCTACAAATATTTATAATGAGACTAATAACGATAAAAATTATCTATTCGTAAATTATACGCTTGAATATTATCATAGAATTTCTTGGGTGCCAGAACACATTAACTCGTTTTATATGGCTTATAATAAAACTTTAGACTTTTTAAATTGGTCAGTAGAAGGGTTTCAACATGGAGATCTATTCTTGTTTCCAACTCCCGTTAACTATTCCTTAATTGGAGAGGCAATAGAAATAGCCGGATCTCTTAACTATTCAATTTCGGGAGAAAAGCTCATTTTAGACTACGGAAACACCACTACTATTGAATTAACTATAGATCCTTCTGGAATTTCTACGATAATAGAAAGAATTACGAACGGTACCACAATATATCGTTGGGAACTAAATACAGATGAAATTATTATTAAGGTTCCTTTTGGAAATTATTATTTAATCGTTATGATAATTAGCGTAATTTCTCTCGTAATCGTAAAAAAAAAAAAGTTATCGATGGCTTTCAAACATTAATTTTTTATTTTGATTTATTTATCCTTAAGTACTTTCTATATCCCCTTTATATATATCAAATGGAACTCTTTCATTTGTGTCGACCATCCTTCTAAAAAATATTTTTTTGCTTTCCTCAATTGCTTTCTGGGTTGGCTGGTATTTTCTCGCGGGTTGACCAATGTATATGTAGTTAGGTTCTAATATTTGTCCTATGTGCGTTACTGCCCAGATTCCTAGAGTTGTTGCTTTTCCTACAATAGTTCCTGGTGCTACAATTGAATGCCCTCCTAAAACAACATGGTCACCAATAATAACCTTTTTGATTAAAAGATGGTCGTTATTATCAATTCTAACGATCATACTAGACATAATAACCGCGCCTTGACCAACCATTATGTTGTCCCCTAATTCAATAAATTCTGTATCCAACCACCCGTCAAAAAGAGTACTTTTAAAATCGGTACGAACGCCTAATAATTTAAAAGCAAGATTGGTAGCCCAAGGGAAGCAGAAATTATTCCAAATCCAAAATACAAACTTTTTAACAACAATTCGTAAACAAAAGTAGTAATAGTCTTTATTGCTTTTATCAATTTTAAATAAACCTTCGCGTGGTTTGTGTAATAACTTCAACATAATCAAAAATATTTTTCCTAGTACAAGACTAATTAGCAAATACGCGCCCCACCACGCTAAAACATCAACAAAGATTATAAAAAGCCTCCAATGTAAATAGCTCGAATCCATAGCAATTGGAAAGAATGTTAAGATCATGACTAATGGCATAAGAATGGATAATATATGTAAAATTATAAAAATTAAGGATGCAACAGGACACCAATGAAATGTATTTGTTGTTATAGGATATGACGCGATCGCAATTGACTCATCTTCTTTTTCTGATAAGTCGCGTTCTTTATTCTCCAGAATAATCACCTCCTAAATAATCGATAATCTCTTCTTTTTTCATCCGTTTAGCTGGAAACCCATGGTATATGCCATCGCCATCTAATTTATCATATTTAATCGTAGTACAACCAGGTAGAAATGTAGAACCCTCTCCAACTTCGGTACCGGGTAATCCTCCTGTTATAGAATTAAGTATAGATTTATCACCTATCTCTACTCCAACAAATATTAAGTTTTCCGCTCCATACACCCCATCAACTAAATGATTTGTAATATGCGATGAAGTACCTAAATAACAATTATCACCTAAATTTATGTGACTGTGGATAAAAGTCTCTTCTAACACCGTGCCCTTTCCAATTTTGTTAGATTTTATAAAATTCAATTCCCAATTAACTAACCACGGGAATGGAGAACGTGAGAACGCAAAAACAGGGTATTTCATGAGGAATGACCTAAAATGATAATAATCAAGAGTAGTTGATGACTCATCTAGATTTCTATCGAAAACGCCTTGAGAAGGACCTCTTTTATCTGCTAATTTATAGAACCATCTTGTAAATAATGCTACGAAAAATAAATGTAATAAATAGCAAGATATAATTATTAATGGAGTTAAAAAGAATAGGCCATAGTTATATGGATTTAAAAAAATCTCGATATTAAAGGGTTGAGACAACAGACTCGGCGCTAAAAATCCAAACAAGAACAAATAAAAAATAAATCCAGGCAACAAAAAAGAAAATCCTATTATGATCGTGCCAGATATAATATAAAATTGAAACGGAACTGATAAACTTGTTCCTTGTGCTGTTAAAAATGCTTCAGTTTGCGTGATAGATGTATCTTTTTCAAAAATGCTTTTTCCAATTACTTCTTTATTAGTAATAGCGCGAGTTTCTAACACTTTTTTAACAGGTTTACCGCGGTATATGGAATTACTATCTAAATGCTGATTTATTTTGGTTATAGAATTTGAATCAAGGATAGTGTTTGGTTCGATAATAGTGCCTGGTAATATAAGAGAATGGGCTCCGATAATTACATCGTCCTTTATAACTACTCGTTTAAAAATCAATCTATCTTTTACAATCAAATTCGACATAATCACAGTTCCTTGGCCAATTCTAACATTCTTCCCAAGCGTTATAAACTCGCAATCAACCCAACCATCGTGTAAAGCGTTTTTAAAACTAGTTTTTACCCCAAATATTTTATATGCTAACATTTCAAAAAAAGGAAGAGATAACTGTCTTGATAACCATATAGGCCACTTCTTTATTACGGCTCTTAAACTCCAATAACAAAAATCTTTGTCATCTTTATTAAAATAAAATACGCCTTCTTGAGGTGGATGTATTAAATTAGTAATTAAAAGAAATATTTTTGATACTAGAATAGAACTGATGATTAAAATGAAAACTCCTACAAAGAAAATTAACGGAAAGAAAACATAAAATATTGTCCCCATCAGATAAAAATTATTCCAATAAATCCAAAACCAAAAAATAAGTGGCTGAGAGCTCAGAACCATTATTAATAAGTAAATGACTATGTAATACTTTTTAGCTAGCGTATTTGTAGTTCTGGGGCCTTCTCTTAAAGAAGCTGGTATAGAAATTTTTTATCCACTCTACTTTATCCACAACTATGGTGATATTATAATATAGTAAGAAATTATCATTTAAAACCATAGTATAACATATTATTTTAAATTTTCTCACCAAATTTCCTAAAGTTTTAGATATATTAAAAACTAAATCCAGTATTATTATTTCAATTTTATATCGAAGAAAAAAGGATGAAATAGGTTGAGTGAAGAGTTTTTTTGGTGGACAGACCCACAAAAGGCGATTTATAAAGATGTTAGAGAGTTTGTAGAGGAAAATTTTGAAGAGGCAGAGAAATATTTCTGGAATACAAAATTTCCATGGCCGTTAGTTAAGAAAGTTGCTGATAAAGGTTATTTTGGAGTCGGAGTTCCAAAAGAATACGGTGGTTTAGAATTAGGTGCTACGGGAAGTTGTATCGTTGCAGAACAATTAGGCAGACTTTACGCTGTAGGTCATGTATTCACCGTAAGTATTTTGGCTGGGTTGGAACAAATATTAAGGTTTGGTACTGAAGAGCAAAAACGAGCTTGGCTTCCCAAAATTGCGAGTGGTGAAGAATTGGGAGCTGTTTGCATTACAGAACCTTTTGCGGGATCTGACGCTGCTAATGTTTTTACTTCCGCTATTAAGGATGGAGACGAGTGGATATTAAACGGCAAAAAACGATTTATCACTGGAGCAGGAGTCTCTGATAGATATTTTATTTACGCAAAAACAAGCGATGATCCAACTATACGGAAACAGTACGGCCATATAACCTCGTTTATGGTTGAGAAAGGTAGACCTGGATTTACTTTAGAAAAAATAAACCCCTTGATTGGATTTGATAACGTTCCAAACGGATATATCGATTTTGATCACGTTAGAATTCCTGACATTAATCGTATTGGTGCAGTTGGAAACGGTTGGAACGTGATGATGGCAGGTTTAAACTTCGAGCGACTAATTGGCGCTGCTGTTTTTGGTGGATTGTTTGAAGATGTAATAAATTTATTATTTCACTTTACTAAAAGACGAGTTCAATTTAGAAGAACAACTAATCAATTTCCAGGGATTCAGAACGAAATTGCTGAGATTATAAAGATATCAAAAGTATCGAGATTGTTTTCTTATCACTGCGCTAAGCTATTAGACGAGGGAAAGGAACCAATGGTAGAAGCGTCTATAGCAAAAATGATTAACACGGAAGCTGCGAGAGACATTGGACTTAAAGCCATTCAACTATTGGGAGGAGATGGCCTTACCAAGTTTTTACCTACTGAAAGAATCCTACGCGAAGCTAAAATTGGAGAGATTGTTGCTGGAACTAACGAAGTTCAAAAAATGATTATATATAGGTTTTCTGCTATGCTCCCTATATATAATAAATCCATGAGAATGAGGTGGAACGAGGAAATTAATGCCCCGATAATTTCGAACAAAGAATCTACATTCAAAGGAAACGAAGTAAACGAGGAAAACGTATTAAAAGTTATTTCTCACGATTATAAAATAAATCCAGGATTATACATGACTCCAGACGATGTACGAGAGGATATAGGAGGGGGGCGCTCAGAATTGAGAAAGATTTTTGAAAACCTAGAAAAACAGGGATTAATCGTCATTCATCGCGATCGTTCGGGAAAAGTAGCATTAGTTAAATCCACTTACGAAGGATTACAATTGGCCTTTCCAAAAGAGTATTACAAATGGTTTCCAGCGTGGTACGATAACGCCGATAAATTTTAAATATATTCCTTATTTTTCTTTTTTAATTAATTAATCTTTAATTTCAAAATCCTTAATTAAATCAACCTTGTTTTTGAGGTTTATAGTAATAGCTACTAGTTTTGTTTCTTCGTCTTCTATAAATTCAGGATCCAGCATTACAAAATAAAAGATGTTTCCTTTCGTTTCAAAGCCCATTTCCATTTCACCACATTCTTCCGGTAGGATCTTTAAAATTTCATCGGACGCATGCTTTTTCAATTCTTCAAATATTGAATTTTCGAGTTTTGATTGCTCTTTGCGAATTTCTTTTATTGTCGAAAAATCAAATTGACCCATGGATGCTCCAGCTTTATTATTTAACGCGTTCCATTCCTTAAACAGTTCGCTTAAACTTGACATAGTAAGAATAAGTCTCAGATTTAAAATAAATATTTTTATTATCCTAAAAATAATAATAAAAAATAAAATTAAGAAAAAATACTTTAAGAATAGGTTTTAAATTCTTATTACAAACTCAATAAAATCAGGTTATTTTCAAAAATGAAAATAAATAAATCTATTTTTAGAGCGAGAAATATTGCTCATACTTATTCTATCGTGGCAAGAGATCCTAAAACTGGGGAGATGGGAGTTGGCGTCCAGAGTCACTATTTCTCGGTTGGGAGCATAGTTTCATGGGGCGAATCAGGAGTTGGAGTTGTGGCTACTCAATCGCTCGTAAATGCTTCATTTGGTTTACATGGCCTAGAGCTTTTAAAGCAAGGAAGATCGCCAAAAGAGGCTTTAGAATCTTTAATATCTGAAGATGAAGGTAGAGATGTAAGACAAGTAGCAATCTTAGACGCTCAAGGTAGAGTTGCGGCTCATACGGGATCGAAATGTATTATTCACGCAGGTCACATTGAAGGTGACAATTTTTCAGTTCAAGCTAATATGATGCTTACCAATAAAGTCTGGTTAACAATGGCTAAAAGTTTTGAATCAAATGTGAATTTGCCCTTAGCTGAAAGAATCATAAAAACAATGGTAGCGGCAGAAACTGTAGGAGGTGATATCAGAGGAAAACAATCTGCAGCGATTTTAATTGTTGGCGGTAAAGAAGCCAAAAATAAGTGGGAAGATAAAATCATAGATTTAAGAGTCGAAGATCACGAGCAACCCGTAAAAGAACTCTCAAGATTGTTAAAGCTTCATAGGGCTTACAAACACATGGATAAGGGAGACTTAGCCATAGAACACAACGACATGGAGGAAGCACTCAAGGAATATGATTCGGCACTAAATTTATTTCCTGAAAACTTAGAAATGAAATTTTGGACCGCCGTATCCTTAGCAAATAATCAAAAATTAAAAGAAGCGTCAGAGCTATTTAAAACTATTTTTATAAAAGATAACAATTGGCGTTTGCTAACAGAAAGGTTGCCCGAAAGCGGACTATTAAATCTAACTAAAAAAGAGTTGAAAGACATCTTATCTTTATAATTAAAGGATAAACTACTTCTAAATTTGGAATTGATTGTAATAATCGTTTTTATGTATCAAAAAAAACATTGATTTTTTTTTAAGATTAGTTTCTTTGCGTAAAACATTGCCCATATATTTCATTCCCGACCTTTCAGCAACTTTCCAGCCTCGTGTGTTTCCTTGATCTATATACGCTACTATTTTATCTAGTTTAAGCTCTGAAAAAGCGTATTCGAAAATCTTTCTAAGAGATTCTATAGCGTAGCCATTTCCCCAATACTCAGGCTGCAAAAAATAATAACATTCCATAGGCATTTTGTCTTCTAAGGTAATTAAACCACAAAAACCTAAAAAATCTCCATTACTTTTAAGTATTAAAGCATAAGAAATTGCTTCTTCTTGACTTTGATAAGAATCAATAATAATTTTAAACAATCGGTTGAATTTAATAGAGTTCACATCTTTCATAAAACTAACTATGTTATCAAAATCTTCTTGAGTAAATTGTCTTATCATTAATCTTTTAGTTTCTAAAGTGCTCGGAGTTATAACCGACAAGAGTTATTAATTATATGGCACTTTTTAATTAATACTTAATGCTTGGTCAGAAGTAATTAGTATAACTGTTATTCATTAGATTCTAGTTCTTCAGAACCAAAAATATCCAAGAGTTTTCCAGCAAATTTTTTTAACAAACTTGCTTTCGCTATGGCTATTCCTTTTTTAGAATCGCCGAATATAAGAACTTGATCCCCTGGATTTATGTTGAAATGTTTTCGGGCTTCAATAGGAATTACGATTTGTCCTCTTTCGCCAACCTTTACAGAACCATAAAAGTATTTTCCTTTAGTAACTTCAGTCATGATATCTCAAAATCTAGTTAAATTGGAACTTATAATTATTAAAAATTATTCATAAGATTTAAATATTTATGAATAATATGATAAGTATGAAATATATGATATTAATGAATAAAATATTAGGGATTCATAATGAATGAAGAAAAGCCAAAATACGGATGGTATGTCAAGAATTTAATTTTAACTTTTATTTTAGTAGGGTTATTTGGTTTAACTGCTTTTATTATAGGATTAATCCTTCTAGGAATGCTCGGAGTAATTCTAAGTATCATAGGTATAGCCTTGATGGTACTATTTTTATGGCCGGGAATAGGATTGGCAACAATGAACATTATCTTAGGTAAAGACGATTCTGAAGTTCGGGGCATGGATATATTAACTAAAATCCAATCTCCGAGGGTATTAGACATAGGATGCGGAACGGGTAGAACGGCAATAAAAATAGCTAAATCTCTACCAAAAGGAGGTCAACTTAACGGTATAGATATATATAATGTTAATGCAATATCGGGTAATTCTCTCGCTACGGTTAATCGAAATGCGGAATTAGAAGGAGTAAGTGATAAAAGTACATTTCAATTCGGTTCTGCAACGGAAATACCTTTTGAAGACAATGAATTTCATATCGTAAACTTATCTTCAGTACTTCACGAGGTACACGATTATGAGGATAAAGAAAGGGCAATGAAAGAGATTCACCGGGTGTTAAAACCAAAAGGCATTTTATTTGTAGGTGAATGGAATCGATATTCTTGGCAATTAATATTATACTCTGGGATATGCTGCATCGTGTTTAAAAGAAAAAAGTTTTGGGATGATTTAATTAGGAAGCAAGGGTTCACGATACTCAATTACGAAAATCTTGTGGGATATGGATTGTTCACTGCTCAAAAAAAATAATTTCTATTATTTTTTCTTTTTATTGTTCAATATTCCTGATTAGTCAATTAAAAGCTTTAATCCTTGCACGAGTTGTTTCGGAGTAATACCATATAAGAAGGCTAAATGGAGCGTCTTAACGTCGTTTTCAATATTAGCAACGTCCTTATTTAGAGCTTTGTATTCTTCTGCAATCTCTTTTAACTTCGAATATGAAGTTTCTTTGGAATCACTTAATAATCCAAAATTCCCCCCGAACGCAGTAAACATATTATGAATTAATTCCATTTCTTTATCAGAAAACGATCTTGAGCAATCTTCACAAACTATTCTAAAGGACATTCCAATCTTTTTAATCTTAAAATTAGATTGGGATTTATTTTGGCAAAGAACGCATCTAACAGAGCTAAGTTTTTTCTTATCTCTTACAACAGGCGTTATCATAAAATTGAGATTAATCTTGCATATTTAAACAAAAATTTTAAGCAAAAAATTTCAATAGATAAGCAAGATACAAAAATATTTAAACCTTTACTTTTTTGTCAAAAGACTTGTCTATTAATCTAAGGATCTACAGGATTGTTTCTAAATCATCTAATTTTTTTAAGAGCCAACTTTTAAACTCTTGAAAGTTTTCTACTGAAGGTATTGGTTCTATAGTAACTTTTACGCTCTCACTCTTGATATTTATAGTAGGGTTAATCGGTTTATGCAGAGTAGTATTAGCATGTTTGTTTTCTTCCTTGACATCGGGTAAATAAGCAATTGGGATTTTTAACTTGTCGAAAATTATTTGGAAATCTAAAAGATCGTTCTCGTTAGTTTGAGTCTTAGTATCTATCATTTGAACCCATTTAGACACGAAATCGGGGGGGATTCCTTTTTCCCAGTGGTGGTTCCGCAAATAATTATACAGTTTTTTAGGGTAGAAAAGCTGTTCTACATCCAAATTAGCGGGATTTACTTTATCAAAGCGATAATTGTGAAGTAATTGTATGAATTCTTTCCCGATTTTCCTGTTAGTTTTCAAAATAAACTCGTATTCGAAAGAAAAATCTTTTAGCGGTTTAGAAGACTTTTTTTTGGGCATTTTTTTTGGTCTTTCGAATTTGGGTATTTGGATCTTAAAATATGAACTAGTAAAAGTTAAAATCTTGTCCCAGAAAATCTGATCGTAATCGCGCATAAGTTTGGGAAGATTATCCGCGTTATTCTTATTATTTAAATCTACGAAGATTTTTGTTGCTACGCTTTTAATTTTAAGAATTTCATCTAATAATATTTGCTCGTTTTGAGAAGTTTGGATTAGATGTTGCTCAAAAGACAAATTCACTCTTTCCGGCGCGTAATTGAGAAAAGAATTGTTCTTTTTGTTGTAAAAAATAAATTTATGGCCATTTGCTAAATGCTCTACATTCTCGTGCGTGTTGATTACACAGTGGATGTTAGGGGCTTCCAATAAGATTTTAATATCTTCAATTTTTGCATTCAATATATAATAAAATGTAGGTTGCTGAGAATAGGAGCTACTATCTTCAAACTCAATGATCTCGCGAAGGTTATGTAACACAGTAGAATCTAAATCAACTACTTCGTACCCTACAGTAAAGCAATCTATCGAATGAATGTGTTTCAAATCGACGTAAGGATATATTACCAAGTTTTTTTGCTGAAAGAATAAAATGTTTAAAAATTCTGGTGATATGAAATCGTATATAGTATCCATAATTCGTCTAATTCTCCTAAATTGTTGAATTTATATCCTAAAATAGTTGAAAATTACTTGGATCATTAAGTCTTTAAAACATCTCCGAACACTATCTCCTTTTAAAGCTACAGTTGGGTACACTACTGGCGCTCCATCATCAAATTCATCGGATTGTGGGAGTCCTAACTCCGCTTTAAAAGCCTTTAGAGAAATGGCATTCTCCAAATCTCTCTTATTTAGTTGTATTACATATGGAATCCCCTTACCGTGAGTGAAACTACTTAGTTCTCGAAAGCTTCGCTTGTTTTGTTCCATCTTTTCGGGGTCGGAATCAGCTACGAACACTACGCCGTCAGCACCATCCAATACGTATTCTCGCGTAGATAAAAAACGTTCTTGTCCTGTTGCCGTAACGATTTGCGCAATAATGTTGAATTTGATCTCTTTAAGATTAAAATAAAAAGTAAGTCGTATTGAATCTTGCCATAAAGTTCTGCCATCAGTCGTTTCTATGGAATATCCCGCATTTAATTTAACTCCATCGAACTTTTCTCGCAGCCTAAAATAATTGGTTGTCTTACCTGACTCCCCAGGACCCCAATACACAATTTTGAACTGAAGCACTTCTTTTAACGCGTTAAAACCCGATTCACTATTGATTACTGCTTTTTTTTTCTCATCTTTCTTGGAATCTACAATCATATTTCACGCTACTCCTCTAATTGTAATTAAGCTGATTGAAATACTTTCTTTTTTAATTCTCTAAGGTATTCTTTCAACTCATGTTCGCTCATTTGAAGTTTGGTCATAATTGTTTGATTTTTAGTGATAGCTTCTTTAATTTTATGCGAGAATTTTCTCATTTGCAAAATAAGTACGCCAATATTTACCATATTATCAACTAATAAAACCACGAGGATCTCTCGTTTTCCTTTTTTATGAAGTATTACATCTCCAATTGATTTAACGTAAAGCTGCAAATCTTTATATATAAGCGTCGCTCTTATTAACGAATCTGTTTCAAAAAAGTCTTGCGCTTGGCGAGCAACACCGAATAACGCAGCGCCGATTGAGCTTAAATCCCAATAATTTAACTTACGATCGAATCTAGAGTCGATTGCTATGATTTTTGCATCTTGATCAATTGCAATAAGCCCATATATGTATCCTCTTCTAGTTAACATTCCGTAACTATAACGGATTTCGTCTAAAACAATTGTTATTTCGTTTTCATACAAAGCTTTAGGAACAAATAAAGTCATTTTCTTCTAACACCTAATTATTTATTGATAGAAAAGAAATAGTCTAGGACAATATAAAGGAAAAAATCTAAAAAATAATTATTGGGTTTAAAAACATAATTTCCGATTATTTGGTAACACTTACGATTATTATTATGATCGAATCGAAGAAAAAAGAATCAGAATCGTTTGAACATATAAAAATAAAGGATTTTTTTTACGATAACCTCCCACTTAATAACAATGTAAAAAAGATTAAACTAGAATATCCGATTGGCAATCGAATAGCCGATGTATATTGCAAGCTAGAGAATGGAAAAGATGTGGTAGTTGAAATTCAGCATTCAATGATTCTTTCCAAAGATTTACTCCAACGCACTAGAGAGTATAACGATCATAATTGCTATGTTTTATGGGTTTTTAACGGGAGTTCTTTTGAGAGATTACCTGAGATCGAAGATAAAATACGGATTTTAGGTTTTGAAAGAAGTTCTCATTTATTGTATCGCGGGCGCGTGTATTATATCAACATGACAAAAACAGGAGTCCATAGCTCCGTGTATCCTCTACATTTTGCTAATTATTATGAAGGTAAAATTTCTGATTACGGATTTCGCTATTATAAAAAGTCCAAAACCAAAAAAAGCGTGGTTCCAAGCGATATTCCGTCTCTTAAGCTAAAATTATTTAAAAACAAGGGATATAAATTAGCAGGATTTCACGACGATAATGTTCGAAAGACTTGTACCGAGATTCTAAGCCAATTCTTAATAGATTACGAGAATGTTGAAGATAAAGTTAAAAAAGTTAAAAAAATGAAGTCTCATCAAAAAAAATTATTCATAATCATCGCTATGTTCGGGCGACAATTTGGATTATATTTGCTCTTTGACGCGTTAAGACGCCTTAAAGTGGTCGGCAAAGAAGACTTTCATTACATGAAAGTAAGCTATATTTATTTGATGAAATCATAAAATTGAAATAAAGGCTAATTGCCAAATATAATACTATTTATATTAAAAAATCTTTTCCCTCAATTCATAGGACAAAAAGGAAAAGAAATTAACTTTATTTCTGAATTTGCCTTTTCCATTAACTAACATGGAAAAAATATAAAACGGGTTAAATGTTTAGAAAAGATTTAAATATAAAAATTATTATATCTAGATTTGTATTATTTTTTTACAAAAAAGGCGTATTTAAGAAAAACATTACGGCAGTGAAAGATTAATAAGAATAATACAAATTTAACAAAATTGGTTAAAAATATTAAAGAGTTTTAATTAGGATAACATGCTTGACGCAATTTTTAAGATCGTTATTTTCGGTGATGCAGGTTGTGGAAAAACAACATTAACAAAAAGATTTAAGACAGATTTATTCATATCAGATTCTCAGATGACTATCGGAGTTGATTTTGAAACTAAAATCTTTGATGTTGATGGAAAAAAGGTAAAGTTAATGATCTGGGATTTCGGTGGCGAGGAGAGATTTCGATTCATCTTACCTAAATATATAATTGGTGCTATGGGAGGGATATTAATGTATGATGTTACAAATTATCCCTCTCTTGCTCACATTGACAATTGGTTATCCATTATAAATGGTAGAAAGGAACAAATTCCACTTCTTTTACTTGGCGGTAAAGCGGATTTAGATAAAATTAGAGAAATTTCTTTTAAAGACGGAAAAAAAATTGCTAAAGTAAAGGGATTTAGCGGTTTTACGGAATGCTCTAGCAAGACGGGTGAAAACGTAGAAAAATCGTTTGAAAATTTAACAAGAATAATGTTAAGTAGATTTTAACTTAAATCTGCTTTTATTAATATAATAAGCTATTTTATTTGTAGATGTAAATAAATTTTAAAATTGATATAAAATTTCATTTTTGTTTTAATAAAATTTTTCAATGCTTGTTTTTAAACACGTAACAATCCAGAACTAATAGAAAAGCTATAATTGAGTAGTACAAAATCCATTCGATTATAGGGATTGCAATGGCGCAATTTAAGACGAATAAAGCGAGTGGAACTATCAACCCGAATGCGCCCAACTTTTTCAAAGCGCACTTATGAGATAAAACTATGTTTAGCGAGAAAAAGAAGATAGAAACGACTATACCGCTAAAAGCGAAAAAAGCAGAAATTCCGTGGTATATTTGTCTAGGACCGGCTCGATCCAAGCTAAAAAATCCTACGAAAACTAGCCCAAGGTTGCCAACAACGCCTGAAACTAACCCAATTTTCGCAAATAACAGCGAATGCTTCGAGTTTTTGTACCGAACTTTTAGTTTTATGCTAAAACTAACGGTGACCGGCACACTGATTAAACCTGCGAACACGCAAAAAGTGTCGTGCAACCACGAAAAAGGAAATACGGCTTCGCGCCCGAGGTCGCTGATGTAGTGGGTGAAAACGCTGTAACCGAAAAAATAAGCTGTTATTATGCTAGTAAAAAGGCAAAACGCGTAAAAAAAGCTTCCGTACAACAAAATCTTGTTTAGACGCTCGATTATTCTCTCTTTTGAACGCTTTTTTGTTCCTAACTCGAAATTTATGTCAGATTTTAATCTTTGCTCGGTTATCACGCTATCTAACCCATTAATTTGAAAAAAAATATCTATTCGATAAAACTAATCTCGATTATATAAATAAAAAAATTAAAGCGAACCTTTTGATAGGATATTTACCTATAAAATTTTTAAGGTAGAATTTTTAGTAAAGACCAACTCTTTTTCAGAAGTATAGGAGTTTTCCTTGACGGTCAAATTGGTTATGGAAACGCAATCACCTTCGCTTACCAACTTCAAGCACTCGATCGCTTCCATACCCCAGATTTTCACGCGTATCACGAAAGACTCGATGTCTAAAAGTAAAGCAAGTAAAAATGATTTATCGCCCGATTTTAACTCTAACTCTTTAAAATATTCTATTTTAACCTGCCCTTTTACCGAACTGACAAACTTGTTTTGAAGGATAAATTCTTTTAAGCTTTCTCTTGGAACCGTTTTGTAACTTTTCTCATGGGTTTGGTCGATATTTACTGACTCGAGCTTGTCTTTCGCTCTTTGGCTAAGGTCTTTAGGGGAAAGAACTAACTTTCCTTTCCTTCCGAGGTGAACTTCGAGGTTCTCGCTTTTCCCAGCTTTCGAATAACCCCCTATTAGGCGAATGAGCTCGTTTACCCGAAAGAATTCGGTTTTCGCCGCCTTCGCGTGGTCGTCCCATAAGACGATTTTAACCGTTTTGGTTGAGTCGGCCAACAAGAAGGAAAAAACTGCGCCCGTAGAACCGTCTTTTCTCGCAAAGTCTCGGGTCCGGAAAACCTTAATTATTTTACCTAACAACACTATGTTGGTCATACCCTCTTTAACTTCCGATATATCGATTGTGAAATCGTCGTAATCAATCTCTTCTTCAATCTCTTTATACGATTGCTCATTATTATCGGACGATTGAAGATAGATACCGTTTTCTTTAGCGATTATAAATAAAATACCTTGTTTTGACATAAATCCGCCAAATTCTTTCGCTTTACTTTGAACCTGTCTCTCTAATTCTTCTTCTGAGAACCCAGATTCTAATAATTTTTGATACAAATCGTCTATAGAAGCGCTCATTTTCCTACTTATTCCTACTTTAACTAATTATACAATTTAGTATAAATTCAAATTAGAGTTTTAATTATTTAAACAAAAAAATTAAAATCAAGTTGTAAATGAATTTCTTAAAAGAAAAGAATAATTTGATAATTATATGCCCATAATAGATTCTTCATCCGAAAAAAGTGAAATTATTGAAGCGCTAAACGATTTACTCTTAAAATATAGAGAGCTAACCGAAAATGGCGTTGTTTTCAAACTTAAAAAGGAAAAAAGCCCTTTAGAACTTCTTGGCGTATTAGATTTTTTAAAAGACAAAATTCAGAGATGGGGAAACGATAGTATATTTACCTATTGTGCTAATTTATTTGAAGACTTTAACGTCATAACTATTGGAACAGAAAACATTGAAAAAGCAAAAGAACTAATAATTTCTGTTTTTCTTTCCGACCTTATTAAGAATGAAGATGAGGGCGGATTTGAGGTCATTTTTAAAAACGTAAACACGTTTAACGAGTTTGAAGAATGGCTGAAAAATGAAATCTCAAAAGGCATATCAAATGGATACCCTCCAGATCCAGAAGCAACAAAAGAATTAAAAAAACACTTAGAGAATATCTTAAAGGAAATTTAAAAACAAAATTGAATAAAAATTTAATGCAAATTAACTCGACATAATTCACATCTCAACAACCAAAATCGCAATATAAAAATTACTAATTGTAGATAGTCTTTACAATTAATATGTTGAGGGCAATATGATCGATATGGAAAAACCGGCATCTTATTACGATTGGGAAAACAATTTTAAGAAGTCTTCCAATAAACGCAAAAACGAGCCAAAAGAAGCGAGGGTCGTTAATTCAATCGGGCTTCCAGATGATTTTTTTAAAAATTATCTAAAAATGTGGAAGTATAATTATCTTTTTAAAGACAAATTCGATCCCCATAGTCATCGCATCCTCTAACCAATTTTTTTGTCTCTAAAAGTAGTATGAGTATAACAGTTTTTTAATTCGTTATGATGAAGTAAAAGCGTAAAGATTCGTTATTAAATTTAATAATCAATCTTCATCCTCTACGATAACCGCAGTTCCATTGTAATTCAGATTTTCATCTCTAATTTCAAATCGAACGCCGTTAATTGCATTAGCTCCTAGCTTATGAGTAATTTTTTTCAATTTATCTGGAGCCTTAACTCTAAATTGTGCATTTTTTAGGAGGCTCTTAGAATTACATTTGGTTTTCACTTTGCCTAATGTTTTAGTAATCTTTTTTCCTGGAACATCATTAGTATCACTAATTAATACATCTTCCCAGGCTTTTTTTCCCATATTAATAACCCTTCTACTGTAATTATTGCTAAATTAAGATTTAATATTATTTAAACATTTTTGTCAAAAAGAGCAGTTCAAATAAAAAAAATAATAAAAAATCATATGATACTACGCAGAAGTCATTTTGATATTATACTAATTTTAATTTAAATTATCGTTTCATTCGCTATAGCTTATAGTTATTAATAATTTAAGATTGAAGAGATCTCAAACTTATGTCAGAATTTTTACTCGATTTTTTTGTTCTCGCGGAAGGAGGAAAAGTGATCTTTAGCCATTACTCTCTGTTAAAATGCGATGAACAACTGCTAGGTGCGTATTTTCACGCGATAAATGCGATTTATAAGATTTGTTTTCAGAGAGACTTACAGAAAGTATCAATGAATCAATATCGTTTGCATTTTAAGAAGATAGAACCATTTTTCTTTATTGGCATGTCATCAATTGACATTAAACATAAATTAGCTAACAATAATTTTGAACATTTAGCCCACCTATTTTACGATAAGTTCCAGCACAATTTACCGCAATATTGGCAAAGCGACGTAAAACTATTCCATAGCTTTAGTTCTGAAGTGGATAAAAAGTTAAAAGAAATATACATAGAAGGATAAAATAGGCTGCAATTGGATTTATCGATTTTTTAATTACAAGTTTCCGGATTTATTTATCTTTAATTTATTCCGAGCCATGTGAAAGGCGTAGGCGGAGCAAGAGCACATGGCTCTTAAATTTTTTTGGAGTATATAATTATTGTTGGCTAAATTTGGATCGTTACGATCGGTTACAAAGATAATCAAGGCAAGCTGAGTTGGAACGTGAGGCCAAAAAAATCTGCGACCTAATAAGACATGTAGAAGCTCTAAATTCTTTTTTGCTCTCTGATAATCGAATACGGGGGCAATTTTATAAGCCTTGTGAAGGTATACTCTTACTTTTCGATAAAGACGCTTTCTTTCGGGAGTCCACGCGATGTAACCAGAACGTAACATTTCGTTAAAAGCTTTAGCTTCTTTTAAAAATCTGCTCATAACATCTAAAACGAGAATCTCAGGCACATGCGTCTGTTTCGCAATATTTTTAACGAGGAAGTGACTCAGCTCTATAACGCTTTTATCGCCGTTAGTTAAGCTCTCGCACCTAAAAAAGTGATCTAATACTCTTTTTTTAATTAAAAAACGCTTAGATAATTCGCTTAGCACATCTAAATTTTTCACCAAAAATACCGATTCACTCGTATTTCCAGCCATCATTTATTCCATTATTTATTCAATGTCGTAGACTTTAAAATCGTTAAAAAAAATTAAATGTTTAAACCGTTGCTTGTTTATAAAGAAAAAGAAAAAATAAGAAAAATTAGGGCTTAAAAATTAGTAATATTTATTTATACTTTTTAGACGCTTTATTTTTTTGTTCTAGTAAGTACTCGCGCTGAGCGTCCTTTACATAAGCCTTCCAATCTTTTTCCTTCATGCGAATAAGGCCTATTAACTCGTCTAAGTCTTGGTCGCTCTCGTTTAGCCCTTTATCAGAAATAGAATAACTCTTTTTGCCACGCTCATCGAAATCCACGAGTACATTTTCTTTTAAGATTAATTCATCGAGATCTTCGTATAATTTCTGATGATCTATACCTTCTTTTAACTTGTTTGGATGTAATAGAGACACTTTAGCTCGCCCGTTGGTCCGTATGTAATTAACGAGATCTATAGTGTAAGTAAAGCCTTTCTCTAGAGCCGCTCCCATGAGGTTAAAATACTTCAGTTCGCAAAACAGACACAAAAAAAGATTGTTGTTCTTTTTGAGCTTCTCGTACCTTTCCTTCTCTAGCGGAAAATTGCTTTTACACTCGTCGCAAGTACCCATGACATACGGCAATTTAGACACTTATTTTTATTGTTATTTTTATCCTTATACTTAAATTTTCCTAAGAATTAATCGCATATAAAAATTTTCTAAACGACTAAGATAGTTGGTCTAAAGTTTTTTGTACGGTTTGTGGGCTTATTTTCTGCTTTTCGAAATAGTCTCGGCACTTGTCGAAATTCGCAAATAGCTTGGCTAAATTTTTTTGTACCCTCTCCCTATTTAAATAGTGTTCTTCACACAATAAAGAAAGAGTTCGTTGCTCGTTGGGAAAATTCCAATTTAAACTAGGGTACTGAATAATAACTTCGGGTAGCAAAAATATTTTTCTAACTTTCGCAATCAGTTCTTGAGTAAGGGAAGAAAAATCGTAGTTTTTTTTCTCCTTTAAAATTACATTTTCCAAATTTTTGTGGTTTTTAACGAACTTATAGGCGTGATTCGGTCCAATTTTTCTAATCCCCGGAAAATAATCGTTTCCAATAAGGATTCCTATGTCGACGAGTTGGAACTGGTCGATTCCTAATCGCTTTAAATTATCTTTCAGATCGATTACCACAGGCACGACCTTTTGGTACTTCCACCTTCCTTGCACTTTCCGTCTCAGCGATTTCGAAAAGTTTTGTATCTGGTGCGGGCATCCGAAGAGAAGTGAATCGAAATCTTGGGAGTTGGAATAATGGGCGAGCCTATCTTTGACCAATTGAGCGCATTGAGATTCTGCCGAAGCGGGAGAACTTATGCAAGGTATTCCTAAAGCACCTAAGAGCTGTTTCGATTCTTTGATGATATTAGGCCATAGATATTCTCTGGACATCGCGATTTTTTTTGCGCTTTCCCTGTTTCCAGAACGAATCATCGATCGATACCAATTTTGCGTGAAAATGAAGTCGTTAAGTCGGTCTTTCGTTTTTAACTTCTTGAGCTCTGAGTCGAGTCCGTCGAAGCAAAAAATCGGGAAAATTTTCTTGGAAAAGTAAAAGTTAATCCTGTACAACAAACCATAGAGGTGAGATATCGGTCTTTGAGTTCGATCTAAGATTAGTCCCGCGCGAGAACCGTCTGGGTTTTTTCGGGCGAAGTTAAATAGGCTCATAATCACATTCGGGGCGTCTATTGCCATAATTTTACCCGCTAACTCGGAAAATTCGATTTTATTTCGGGCAATGAGCTCTTGTAGTTTAACTCCCATGAAATCTGAAAATCTTTTAGATTAATAAAGAAAAAAAAATTAATTATTGTTTTCTCGTCTTTTTGCGTCTAAGTATCAGTAAAGTTGCTACACCTATCACTACCCCTCCACTAATAACCGAAATTAAAATAATCAGCTCGATTGGAATTCCTCCACCATCTTGAGCTAAAATTGGACATGTCATTAATGGAAAGTTATCCATACTTCCAGCAGTACCCGTTATGTTGTAAGGAATATCTCCTATACCATCATTATTAGCGTCTTTACCCGTAAAATCATCCCAGTAATTCCCTTTACCATCAAAATCCCACGCATTATTAATACCATCATCTGTTGCTTGATTAACATTATCTATAAAACAATTGGCGTATACAGTATTATTAGTTGGATCTCCTCCAAAAATAGCCAAACCATAAGTATTATTTGAGATATAATTTCCTTTTATAGTATTATTATCAGCTGTAAATTGTATTGCAATACCATAAGAATTTAGATGCTCAATATTATCTTCTATTTTATTAAAAGTAGTAGACTTAGATCCTCCTCTTATGTATATACCAGCCACCATATTGTTAGATGCGAAATTATCTGAGATGGTGTTATAATTAGAATCCTCATCAAGATATATACCGTAAGCGCAATAAGACGCGGTATTGTTCATAATACTGTTGTAACTACTATTAAATAACCTAATCTGAGATCCAGATACCCATTCTTGTTGTGGAAGATTCATATTCTCAGTAATATAGCCCTTTGTCGTATTATATAACCCAATACCAGCATTAGAATAACTGAAGTTAAAAAGACAATTCTCAATTCGGAAGTGTTTTCTAGAATTTAAAATTGATAAGCCATTTGATAAATTATTGTTAAAGAAATGATCCTTAATTATATATGGGTCATTGTTAGTACCAGAACCGGTACAAATGCCTTGATCCTTAGCCCATGTCCAATTATGAGGACTTCCGGGCAAATCATTGATTTCGATAGGACTTGTATAGGTAGTTGATGAGCGTAAAAAGATAGAGTCTACTTTTTGCATTTCAGAAATCTCAGTGATTTTAAGATTAGCGGTAATTATTGGCAATAAAGAGAAAAGGATTCCTAAAGAGATTAAAACTATTAATATTGATGCCTTTTTTTTTAGTTTTGATTTCATGTTGTTTTCGCTACATTAGTATAAATATAAGTAACATTTAGAAGCTGTTTCCTAATAAAGATGATCCAAGTAATTACCACCAAACTAACGAAACTACCACTAAAAAAGTGAAATTAGATTAAAAAAATTAGTAAAGAAAAAAAAAAGATGGGTTAAGTTTTTAGAAAAACGGTAAAAACATAATTTTGTTTACAGTTAACGCTAAAGCCAATAAAAAAGAAATCGATATAGAACTGACCGAAAAGAGCGTTATCTTCCATTTGTCGCTTATCACATTGTTTTAACCTCTTATTTCGAAGTGGTTAGAACTAAGTTTAATTAATTTTATTTAAATGAAAAAAATGCTCTCGAAATTTTTGTTTATAAACAAATAAAGTATTATCAAAATTAAAACAAAAAAGTACGAGTGATATAATATTTTGAAGAATAAAGGAGACGGGATAATAATTTACCATCAGAAAAGAAGAAGCCCAAATAAAGTGTTTTTAGCTTTTCTCGGAATTTTAGTATTTATAGCGTTTTACGTCCCTTTTTTTGGTTCGAACCTTCAATATCAGACAGGTACTGTTTTTAAGTACATATTCAATATGATCGGTAATCTATTTTTGATATTAGGGGGTGCAAGTCTAATTATAAACATTTTAAAGGTATTTGGTAAACGGATAAGCATAGGTGGATTTACAATAAGCATTCTACTTTTATGGATTGGCGCCTTTCTTACAGGGACTTCTTTTACGATTATGGGATTTCTTATCGGAGGAAATAGACCGCCGATAGGATATCATTAAATTATTTTTTTAAAATCTTAAAGTAAATTAAAAACTCTTGTAACAGATAACAACCAAATAATTAGAATAAGAAATTATTTTTTTTTCTGTCAACCTTTATCTAAAAATCCTAAAGTACTTAAATCCAGTAGAAAGGCCACAAACACCTAAAAGAACAAAGGAGGCGACAATTACTCCAAACATTTTATATCGAATTCGTGGCCCGCCCCATATAATAAAAATTAAGCCTAATATTAGACCTAATAAAGCCAAAATAGAGCCGACCGCGATTAAAAATTCGACTCCTTCTAAAACGCTTTCAAAATAATCAAACATGACCATAATGAACTTATTTTAAAACGAGTTTATTTAAAAGAAAAATTGAAAAATTAAATTGCTATGGAAGGTCCATCAAGTAATGAGGATATGGGTGCCCGCCTCTTCTTACCTGCGAGTCCTTTTTTTTTATCCGTCTTTTCTTTCTTTTAAGGAAGAAAAAGAACCTACTTCTCTTTAAACAACGCAAATTGTTTTTCATTTTAACCCCTTAAATTAAATAATATTTAAAAAAAGAAAGGTTAGAATTAATAATCCTAACCAATCTTAAAAAACTTTGTTAAGGCGAGTTATAATAAGAAGACTTTTCCATTTAAAAGAAACGGCTTACCTTAATTTCTGATTTTTTGTCGGAAATTCTTATTTACTTCAAATATGTAAAGAGTAAATCGAATTTAAAAATTAATTTAGGCGTTTTAAATTGCTTAATAGTCGTAAGTGTTTTAGGTTATTCCCTTCCGTCTTTCCAACATCATTTAAAAAAGAAAAGAATTAGGAAAAGAAGCATTACCTTCTGAATTTAAGATTATTATTTACCTGATTTAGCTAAGTAGTAACCCGGTAATATACAGATTACAAATGGAATCCCAAACACAATTCCAAACAAAATCATATATGATGAATTAAATAAATTCCCAATTTGATCACGATCAAAATCATGAGAAATTATTCCAATTACAGCGTAAGCAATAAAAGCAATTATAGCTATCCCTATTATAAGTAATACAACTCCAACTATAGTAGCTGGCTTTACTCCCTGCGATTTCATAATATTCACGAAGTTTATACTTTTATTTTAATTAATTATTTGTAAAATTAGTATATAAATCCTTTCGTATTATTTGGGGGCAAACGGGTTGTATTTACTGGTAAAATCCCATTTTCACTATTTCAATTTTAAAATAGAATAAAATTTTAACATTCAAAATATTTGTTTAAAGTGTGAAAATCACAATTTTAATATTAATGAAGATAAAATTAGACTAAAGCTAAAGCTAAATCCTATAAAAAAAAGAAAAGTTAGAATTAAAAATCCTAACCAATCTTAAAAAACTTTGTTAAGGCGAGTTATGACAAGAAAACTTTTCCATTTAAAAGAAACGTCTTATTTTAATTTCTGATTTTTTGTCGGAAATTTATTTTTTCTTTAAATATGAAAAAGCGTAAATTGAATTAAAAATTAGTTAAGGCGTTTCAAATTGAAAAAACTAGAAGAGATAGGCACCTGTCCAAGTTGCGAATGCTCTCTAATCGTTTTTAAGACGAATAATTACAAACGGTTCGTTAAGTGCGATGTGTGCGGACTCTCGTACGCGTTGCCTAAAAGAGGTAAAATAAGCAATTCGGCTCTGGAATGTCCAAAAAGCAAGTTCCCACTACTTATTATCGAAAGGGCTGACCAAAAAGCGTATTTCTGGTCA
Source organism: Promethearchaeia archaeon (assembly GCA_029856105.1). Lineage (GTDB taxonomy): Archaea > Asgardarchaeota > Lokiarchaeia > Sigyniarchaeales > SOKP01 > SOKP01. Next base: position 28,370 of record JAHQWH010000045.1, read on the forward strand.
GACCAACCGTGTTTTACCTGCATTGATTTCGACAGGTGTCCCGTCGTTAAGGAATTAATCTTGGAGTTCAAAGAATTGGAGGTGTACGGCTATTAAGTCGCATACAAAAGCGATTTTTTTTGGTTTTTTGGTCGTATCAGGATTAACTATTGGGTTGTTAACTAATAAATATCGAATTAACATGAATGGCAACGAAAACATCGGATTAGCACTTATAGACGCACCTAATGCGAGCTCTGAAGATTTACTCGTTGACAAGGTGTTCACTTTTCTCGCTCCGAACGACATTCAACAGTTCGACGACCTATACTTATACGAAGAGCTCAATTATTATGTATTAATAGAAATCGTAACGCCACATAATTGCGAGATCAACGTTACGGTGGTAGATCCCGATTCAGACATTTATGAAATTTTTAAAACCGAAATAAACATATCGCAAGGCGACCAGTGGTTCGAAGTCCCTTTTGGGACGGCGATTTCAGGGAATTATACTTTCTTAATCTCGGTTATTGCCGAGCTGAACTTAAACTTATATTTTAAAATCTTTTTCGATAGGGAAGACAAATGCCTGTACGACATCATGTCCCCTGAATATATCGCCAAACTGAAGCTGTATCAAGTTAATAAATTTTACGATGGGACGGAAGTAGAGCACAGTATTATGTTAAAAACTGACGTGTCTTACAAGTTCCATATAGGAAGGGTATCAGCTATTGGTGGAGAACCAATTAGTCGAGAAGTCGAAGTGTATTACTATCTTACAGATCCTGACGATATTGAATTTACGATATACGCTAACCAGACCATGAAAAGCGTTGGAGAGGTTTTGCACTTTAATTTCGGTACCGCGATTGGCGGGGTTTACACCGTCAAAATCAAGATTTATTGCAAGGTCGACGTGGTAAATGTAGCTTACGCGATAGCAGAAGATTATTCGATAAGCACCGGTATAAACGGAACCGAGCCAGATCCCGAACCAACAAATGGAACTATTCAAGGCTATTTTTACATACCGATAGAATGGACTCTCGGGTTTGTCCTCAGCGCGGGACTCGTAGTTGGAGCTTTGGTAGTTATGGGAAGCGTTCGTAAGAAAAAAAGCTCAGTGTCGTTAAGAAATTAAAGTATAGATTGCAGGAGGAGAAAATGACATGGGAAAATGTTATATTAATCTAATTTACATCTTCTTTTTTTTATTCAGAAGTTCCTAAATCTTCAGAAACAAGACCAAGTTTATCGACCCATTTACGGATTGTTATCATACTTACACGTTGCTCATTCGCGATATCTTGAAGAGATATCCCTAAATCATAATATTGATGCTTTAACCAACTTGGATTCATATAATCTTGCTTTTCTTCAAATCTCTTTTTTTCTTCTATATGCCCTCTAAATTTTTTAGGCGATATTATTAGAGCTTTTATTAGACCCCAAGTTAATATAATGATTCCAATAATTATCAAAACAATACCACATAATAAAATAATTTCAATTTGTAAATATAAAATTCCATAAGAATAAAATAAAAGGATTAATACGATACCTGCTGGATTAGATATAATCATCACACCAACGCTTATAAAAAGTATACCAAAAATAATTACACCAACGATATCAATAACGATACCAAGTAAAGAGTTACTTTTATCAATTTCACTCACTTCTTATTTTCACCTTTTCTAAGAAATATCTCTCTATAGTTATATTATATATTTATTTCTTTTACTTTAATAAAGACTTTGCTTTAAATAATTTATAAATTCATAAATTCTAAAGTAATTAGAGTAAAAAAAAATAAGCCTTAAGAAAAAAAATAAATAATTATTAATTTTTAAGCGCTCAACAAGGTCTTTGCGTTGGTTTGCCATTCAATGACCATTTTAGAAGAGACTCCGTTAATTTCAGAAGCCACTTTTTCGGGGTCGGAACTTACCAACTCTTTTACAGAGCCTACTCCAACCTTTATTAAGTTCTTTGCGGTGCCAGCTCCAATTCCTTTAACATCGATAAGTGAATGCTTACCATTCTGATCATCGGAAATTTCGCTCTTTTCGTCGTTACTCTCTTCTTCTTCGTACAACGTTTCAACTTCGAAATCTAAGCCTTGAGCTTCGGAGACCTCTCCCTTTTCCGTATCGGCAATCCCTACGCTCGTGATAAAGAACTCTGCTTCCTCTGGTGGCAAATCTGGTGCGTCAACTATTATCGCTCTGCGTTTTAGCGAATTATTCGAAGAGAATCCTTTTGTCTTAAACATAACTCGGAAGTGGCAGCCATGAGCTACTATTTAGAAGCGACTGACGAAACATCTCGTCGCTATTTCCGCCTATGGCGTCGTTTCCTGAGAACATTCCCATCATCTTAGTTGAAACCTGATTGGTAAGAAGAACTGCACAGTTGTAAGTCTCTGCAACCCGGGAAAGAGCGTGTATCATGTTATTTAAAAAGCTTTGTCGGCGAGCTAACATGCCAATACCCACATATTCAGCCCTCAAAAGCGCCATCAAACTGTCTACTACAATTAGACGCACATTTCGAGTTTTGCATAATGTTTCTGCTTTTTGAATCATTTGCGATTGGTGATCCGACGAATATATTCTAGCGTGATAGATTTGCGATAGAACCTTTTTCGGTTCGAGTCCAAATCTTTTAGCGATTCTTTTGACTTTTTCCTTAGAGAAAGTGTTCTCGGTGTCGATGTAGGCTACAGTCGAACCTAAACCTCCTTGTTTTTTAGGAAGCTGGATCGTAACGGCAATAGTATGAGCCAAATTAGTTTTCCCGCTTTTAAACGGTCCATACACTTCGGTCAATTTACCCGTTTGGAATCCACCACCTAAAATTCTATTCAGTTCGGAAGAGCCAGTTGTAATATATTCAGTATTCTCATAGATCTCCTCGGCTGGTATGAACTCAGTCATACCCAAAGCGTTTCGCGCGTTCCAAATCAGTTTCTTGGCGGTCTTATCTCCTAACCCGTCTATCTCAGATATGATGTTATGTGGTGACATTGCTAAAGCTTCCGCCGTGCTAATACCGCTTTCTTGCATGAGTTTTATCTGTCGTGCGTTGATCCCTTTTACTAAATCTAAATCAGACGTTTTTTTCTATCAACTCCATGTTGTAATTTGAATTAAATCAGATTAGCCACAGTTATTAATAAAGAAAAAAATAAGGTGTAAAAATCAAAAATTACCCCCAATGCCTAGAATTAACTTTAAATAGTTGATATTATTATGTCATCTTGAAATTTTTTGTCAAAAATGTCAAAAGAATTTTCAATAATTTCAATAAGAGAGGTAAAATGATAAATGGTTAACTTTTTAACAATAATTACTTTTCCTGGAGAAAAGTCAGAAGAAATTGGAAAACTCTTACCTAAATTGCCTAAGTTACCAGACTTTGTCAAACCCCCCCAAATTTTTACGACGATTTCAAACGATAATGGAGAAGTTAAAGCTTATGGACTTTATGAAGTGGAAGACAACAAATCTCATGAAGGTTATGTCGCAATTGCAAAGCGTATGACAGGTTACTTTGAAGCTGAAGGTGTAAAGTATAAAATAGAAAAATTGATGAGTATAAAGGAATCCTTATCTCTACTTGGCCTTGGGTAAATATAGCAATATTCATATTCAATAAGCAAATTAAATCTTTTTTTTTTATTTACTACACTTTCATTTTCTTTCCAAATTTGCTCACGACAAAATTGAAATTGGAAAATAAAAATAGTGTTAGGCTCTTTATAATTTCCCGCGTTGCTCAATATCTCGACATACTTCTACTAAATGCTCAAATAGAACTTCCCTGGTCCATTTAGATAAATCTATGTCAATTTTTTTGAGTTTTTCTGCTAATTTTTTCATAGGGTAATCGATCTTCTAACGATGTGTTTATACTCGTAATATAAAAAATAATCTTTAAAGAATTAATTCAAAAATCGCTTGTTTGTATCAAAGTCATGGAACAACTGATAATAAGAATATTTATAAGAAATATCAAAAACGACGAGCTATGCTAAAATTCTTTCAATTTTAATAATTTTTAAATTAATTTCCTAAATATTAAGCGTTCACAGTTCTTGCTCAGAAAAAGCTGATAATTCTTTTAAAAACTCTTGCGGGGTAATGCCGTGAGTTAAAACCTTATGCCACATTCTAATGTTTTGCGAATGAAAATTCACCTTTCCTTTATCTAAATTTTTGGCAAATTCAAGAATGGTATCCTCTATGGAGAATTTGGACCTATCTCGGGCCCCAAAGAATTCCCCAAACGCGAAGAATATGTTTATGATCATCTCGATGTCCTCGTCTGAGAATCGCTGCCTACACAGATTACAAATAATGCCGAGCTTTAAGCGGGATTGATAGAATCTATGGCGATCTTTTATGTCGGCTCGACAGATCGAACATTTTATTTCGTTCGTGATAGTGGTATTTGGCGCATTCATCGTAAATTATATTCTTCACCAATGTATTTAAAGGAAAAGGAAAATTGGTGCATTAAAATTTTGCCTTTATATAATTGGAAACGCTAACCCTTATTACAAATTTACGATTCCAGATTCTCCAATTTCGTAGACAAATTTCGTAGAGGTACCTTTCGAACTAACTTCCATCTGTTTTAAACCCGTCCCTATGGCTTTCGATAAGTTGACATTTATCGAGTCAATTCTATCGTATAACTTGCTAAAAAAAGGTTTTGTCTTGCCTGAGCTAGGATGGAAAGAAACTTCGTGGATCAATATTAGAATTATTTTCTCTCTTAGGCAACGCATTATCAATGGAAACAACTGAAAGTTGAAAAACTCGTCCATAATAGCGCCCCGTCTTTTAAAATTCGAGTTAGAAGCGAGGAAATAGCGCAAATAATGGGAAATATTGTCGATAACGATAATCTTTACGTTATTTGGAAAAATCATGGTCATTAATCGCCTGAAGTAAGCCGATTGTTCTTGGTAGTTCGAAAAAGATTTTATTCCAGGGGCTACAAAAATGTTTTTCAGAACGTAATTGATTATATCAGGATAACTTTCATAAAGCGATCTTAACCTTTTTTTAGGAAATTGTTCGCTGGCTTGTATCCAGATGCTTTGGTCTTGATAAGGTTTTTCGAGCGTCATAAGGGAGCTAACAAATTGCAGAGCCAAGGTAGTTTTTCCCGTACCAGATTTACCAGCGATCGATATAAGACCATTGCTCTTAGATAAATCAAAAATATGAGAAATAATCGCCGATTTTTCGAGCTCAATCACGATTTAATCACCATCTAAGATTTTTACTTTTAATCGCTATTCAATAAGTCTAAAACTTCTCTCTGAGTTTTATCTATCTCTTCTCGACGCTTCTGGCTCTCCTCGGATATTTCCCTCGAAGCGCTCGAGCCTTGGGGATTGTTAGAAAGTAGTTGTTGGAGCATAATTAGTGCCATTAAATCGTCGAAGTTTCTATCTTGCGAAGTTTGATTTCCGCCAATGAAAGCCCTTAGTAGACCGTTCCCGTTGCCACTTTTTCTCGCTTTGTAGAACAAATAGAAGAACAGTCCTACACCGATAATAACTAAGGTGTAAACTGGTTCTCTTTGGTAAAACATCAACATTGCGACTACGACCGCCACTAAACAAAACCCTTTCACTTACCATTGCGCCTCTTTTTCTTGTAATTTCCTTGGAGCGAACATTTTAAACCTTCTTTTTCGAGTTAGTAACCTTATGCTCGGAAATCTATACCCTCTTAAAGCCTTGAAGCTGCTGACGAATATCGAAACAACGATTTTCAAAACGAAATAGCCCAATACAACGAAAAAGAAGTATTCGATGTAGTATAGAACTTCGAACGGTAAGTATATAAAATAGAGGTCTACGAAAAACCATACGATAGTTCCTGACGCGACGACTAAAGCTATCTGATAAAAAGAATAACTCGGGTCCTTTCTAAAAGTTTTGCCGATAACTTTCATGTCTTGCCCCGAAGGTTCGGAACCGATAAAAAGCGAAACGCAGAAAACGGTGGCGACTACATCTACCCATGGATCAGTATCTAAATTGAAAATGATGTCTAAGCAGAAGAGAAAAAGGAAGGTCGACACGAACAACGGGGCTACGCTGATAAAAAAGGTTTGTAATAATGAATTTCGCTCGAATTCAGGTAAGTCGACCGAACCGTGAGGAGCGACCCTCCCTTTATCTTCGCTGCGATATTTAACTTTTATTTTGCCGGTTTTGACGCCAAACATAACACAGAAAACGTAGTGGGCCACTTCGTGGACAAAAATCCCAACGAAGGCTAATAAATGCAGAAAAGCTTTGAAACCCGGTGTGTGAGCGCGTCTATACCAAGATTGAATTGTGATAGAAACGACTAGCATAAAGAACAACCAAAAAAATAAGTCCAGCATAAATTCAAAAAATAATGAGAATTTATAAAGAAAAAATTAGATTTATGGGAATTGTAAATAATTATCAAACAAAAAACTTCATTAAATCAGGTTTAATTGTTCTTAATATTTTCTAACTTCCTAGCTTCTTTTCGACAGTAAGCAATATATTTTTTGGCGTTATTGCCTAATTCATTAGTCAAGATTTCTGGAATCTGATTACTATAGAGAACTAAACTTTGTAGATTATCGAGGGATTCCAAACCCTTGATCTCGGTAATCTGATTATTATTAAGATTTAAACGTTGTAGACTATCGAGGGATTTCAAACCCTTGATCTCGCTAATTTGATTTCTATTAAGATCTAACTCTTGTAGATTAACGAGGGATTCCAAACCCTTAATCTCGGCAATCCGATTAAAACTAAGACTTAAATCTTGTAGATCAGCGAGGGATTCCAAACCCTTGATCTCGGTAATCTGATTAAGAGAAAGATATAACTCTTTTAGATTAGCGAGGGATTCCAAACCCTTGATCTCGGTAATCTGATTCCCACCAAGATTTAAATGTTTTAGATTAGCGAGGGATTCCAAGCCCTTAATCTCGGTAATCTGATTCCCACCAAGATCTAAACCTCGTAAATTATCGAGGGATTCCAAACCCTTGATCTCGGTAATCTGATTCCCACCAAGATCTAAAACTTTTAGATTAGCGAGGGATTCCAAACCCTTAATGTCGGAAATGTCTTTAATATTCATCTTTGAAAGATCCAAAATTATATCTTTCTCTACTTCAATCTTCTCTCCGTGTACTATAACAAATTGCAACCCCATTTTTTTTGTCTCCTCTTTTAATTCATGTCATGAGTTTTATATTGTTCGCTGCGAATTTATAACTTGTTATTATTGTAATAGGACGCGAAATAATAAAAAGTTAAAAGAAAAAAAAGAGAAGTAATAAACGATATTAAATTAATCGAAGACTTAGAAAAAAGACTTGAAGTTAGAGAATTAAAAATAGGAGGAATTATACATAGTGGTGTAAGAGCGGAAAGTAATATCAAAATTGTTCTCTAAGAAAATGAATTTCTTCTCTTGTAGATTTCTTTAATAAATCAGAACTAATCGCTTTTTTTGAAGGCACGAATAAAGGCTAGCTTTTCTTTAACCGTTAAAATATTCGAAGGATCGTCGATAGTTAACAGGTCTTCTTCGTCAAATCGCTCTCCGCACTCTGTGCATTCGAGTTCGGCTCCAGACTCCCACGTAAACCTAATCATCTTCTTAGACTTACATCGCGGGCAACTAAATTTTTCGAACCGAAAATCTTCACCTTTCTCCAAACGCTCCAACTCTTTTTTTCGAATTTCCTTTAATTATTAATCTTATTTTAATTATTTAATTTCTTTGACTTTTATATAAAAAAATGATAGAAAGTATAAGGTTTTAGTAGAAATGACCTGATTTTTTCTAGCAAAACTTCTTTTAGTTCCATTAAGACACTATCAGAAAGATTTAAAGAAAAATACAATTTTTAAGAGGTGTTTAAAAAGAAATTTATCGATAAGATAAGTGTAAGAATAAATATGATATTCATTTAATTCACTACAACGGGAGACTTAGGAAAAGTCGAAGAAAAATAATCCAATTTTAATGATTTATAAAATAATCTTTCAATTCGATTGGATTTTAATTCTATTAAGATTATTATCATAATCAATTTAAAATATCAATATTAAATTAATTGGAGCATTCAAATTTTTTTAATTTCTCAATTTAATCTGTAAATTTGACAATCGTGAAAAAGTGATTTTCTTATTTTTATGATAGAATTGCAAAATTGTGTTTTTCATAAAAAAACTTAATTTTAATCTTCTAAATATGGAATCTTTCTATAGAAATAAATGAATTTCAGGAGATTTAATTCCATTTTCGCTTCAAATTTCATTATTTACGCTTTTATACGCTTTCTTTTTGAACTTTTTACCAAATTGCAAATCTTAATATAGCATACTGGTGATCTTCATTGTTTGAAAAAAAAAATTAAAAAAAAGTTAGTGATTAAAAAAAAAATGGCAACCCACGAATTAGTAAAAATCGATTCGCTAGAAGTCGACTCCGCTCAAAACCCTTTGGAGCGCTGCGATATTTGCGGTTCTTGCGATATTGTCGAAACTCGCGAGGGCTACACCTGTCGTGACTGTGGTATCGTTCTGGAAGTTCAGAAATTAGAGTACCACAGACCGTATGACGCCGACATCGTTCAATACGCCGTTTTAGGTAAAACACAAATGGGGTACAAAAGCGAAAGGCGCGCAACAAAAAATTCCGTTAGGCTCGAAGGGTTAAACAAGTTAGACTCTCAATGTACGAGCGAAGAAAACGTTGTAATTTCGGCAAAGATTTTGATAAAAAGCATTTTAACAAACCTTGACTTTCCTCTGAACGACTTTGTTAGCATTTTAGAAACCTTCAAAAAGATTCGAGCTCAATTAGGAAAAGGCACGAAATACAGGAGCACCGAAATGTTAATCCCTTGCGTGATTTATTTTTATTACAAGCATAACAATACGCCCATAAGCGAAAAAGAATTATTAGAAGTTTCGAAAATTTCTAAAAAAGATTTCAACGAGTTCAAGATTCCTATGGCAAGCTTATGGCCGCAATACAAAGAAAGAGACCGCAAGGAATACATAATCCAAAGAATTTTAGAAATTACCGAGCACTTTGATTTGGGAATGCCGTTTTATTACCAGTCTTACAAGATTTTATCTCGGTTTTACGAGAAAATTAAAAACACGAAGGACGACGTAATAGTGGGTCTCGTGACCTCCATCACTCTTCTCTGTTCTCAAGCCGAGGGAGTGAGCGTCTCAGCTCTTTGCGAGAGGTTAGGGATCAAAATGTCGACGATCCACAGGCAAGTGGAGAGGAGAATTATAGAGAGATTTAGAGTTCCAGGTTTTAGAAGTTTAGTAAAATCCGCTGGTTTGTTAAAGAAAGTTATGACTAAATTAGGAGTGCTCGACTCTACTTTTATCGATGTAGACGGAGAATCAGTCAATTACGAAGATTCCCTCGTTGATGGCGCCGACATCATCCAAGTAGTCTTAGGGAACGCGACCCATGTGTTTAACCACTTAAACGAGAGCAATGATTTTTACCTATTCTTAAAAGACATTCATGGGTACTTATTTGCGACCATCATTCAGAATCATAACAATTACATTGATAACGATAGAAAAGTAGAAAATTGTGAAAACAAAAGATTTGTTAAGCTAGAATTGTGGAGGTATTACAACCCCACGGGGCCCCCTTTGACTTGTTAGCGCTGCTTTCATACTTCTTTTATTCTAATCTTCTTTCTATTTATCTTTCTGCTTATTCTTTAGTAATACATCTCTCTTTTTTCTTCTCGGAAAATTTTAGAATTACGATTGAGAGCTAATAATTAGAAATTAGAAAAAATCGAAAAAATAATTATTGTTTTCTCTTCCTTACATGTTTAATTAACAATATGGTTACTATGCCTAATATTGCTACTCCACTAATAATCAAAATTAAAAAAATTATTCCACAATCGTTATTTTCGAAAATATTCTCATTACACTCGACTTCTTCTATGCATTCATTGTTTCCTAAGAAAGTATTTCCTATGACGGTGTTATAATCACTATACCACAAAAATATCCCATACTCGTTGTTATTTGCAGTGTTTCCCGAGATGGTGTTAAAATCACTCCAAAGTAAAGAAATCCCAGAATTATCATTGTTATATGCAGTGTTTCCCGAAACGGTGTTATAATTACTAAAAGTTAAATACATCCCATACTCGTTGTTATTTGCGATGTTTCCCAAAACGGTGTTACGATCACCCGAAGCTATAATTATCCCATTCTCGTTGTTATTTGCGATGTTTCCCGAAATGGCGTTAAAAACGCTCACATGTAACAATATCCCATGATAATTATAATTTACGTGGTTTCCCGAAATGGTGTTATAATCACTCCTATCTAAATATATACCACGAAAGTTGTTATTTACATCGTTTCCCGAGATAGTATTATTATCACTATAAAATAAACCCATCCCACTACTATTAGATGAACAATTGTTATCAATTAAGAATCCATTATCCGTGTTATTCAATAGAATTCCCGCATTATATGCTCCTTCCGAATTGAAGACAGTGCAATTTTCAATCCTAAAGTATGCAGTGGAATTTTCAATCAAGATGCAACTTCCAGTATTATTAGTATCTATTACCAAATCTTCTATGACATAAGGGTCGGAATAAGTGCCATCCCCCGTACAAATTCCCGCACTCTTAGCAACAGTCCAATTATTATCAATATGAATTTTACCCGAAACTGCTGAGATTTTTGGATTTTTATTATCAAAATTAATATCATCGCTATATTCCAAACTTTTGATGCTACTGCCCGTAACAAAACCAAGATTGACGGTAATTATTGGTGATAAAGCGAAAATGATTCCTAAAGCGATTAAAATAATAATTTTTGATTTTGCATTTGATTTCATTTTATTTACTTTTCTCAGCATTTTCATTTACCCTCTTTTTTATTTATAATGATCAAATTTCTATCATAGAATAAGGAATATAAATGTTATGCTGAAATTAACCAGTAATTTCTTACTTCTATTGGTATTTACATCTACATACTTATATACGCTTCAATTTTAACCCTTTTTTTTTCCTTTATAAGGTTACGATTAATTTAGTCTTAAAGCTTTTAAAATATATTCACATGAAATATTATGCAATCGAAAAAAACTATAGTAATTGGAATTGTATCAATATTATTTTTAGCTTGTTTTTTGATTTTTGACAGCAATAGCAAGTCTCAAGTTGCCTTGGATATCGTATCATATGTCAATTTCGATACTCCAAAATCTTCCGATGTGACAAATCTTGAAATTATCGAATCTATATTCGACTCTAAAAACGATGATTATATTACCTACGGTTATTATTCTCAACTTTACTCCGATTCGCTTCAAGCAACTTATTACGCGCTTTCAGTTTTAGACGCCATCGGAAAATTAGATGAAATTGATCAAGGAGAAGTTTCTAATTATGTAATGTCGTTTTACAACTCAAGCTCTCACCAGTTCGTAGATTCAAGCGCGAAAAGATATATGTCTTCTATAATACCAAACTTATATATGCCGCTAACTACTTTGTTAGAGGTTAATTGCTACGCGGTGCTATCTTTAGACATTTTAAACGGCCTGCAATTCATCGATACTGGTGAAACGATCGATTTTATTTGGGATTGCTACCACCCTGACCTACATGGATTTATAGGTCAGCCGTACGATGCTTCGTTAGACGAAGGTTTTAAAATACCCACTGCGGACGATACATATTATGCTGTAATAACACTCGATCTTCTTATACCTGACTGGAACAGCTACTCCCAAGAAAGGAGCGACATCGTGAGCTTTATAGATGGGTTACAATCAATAGGCTCCCACGCAGGCTTCTATAACGATAACGAACCATTATTTGATTCTTTGTTAGAGATAGAACCGAATCAATTCGCGTCTTTTTACGCCATCAAAACTTTAGAAACCTTTGGAAGTAGCTATATCAATGTTATTGACATGGATAGGTTTCAGCAAGATCTAAACGACCTTTATTACCCCGACGATTTCTACTTCGATATATCTTCGGTCAATTGGTTCACTAATTATACTAATATAGTCGCAACTGCCATAAATTTAGAACTGTCAGACATGATGGATTTTACAGGTATTAACAGAAGCGAAGTAATAAGTTTCATAATTAATAATAGGAACGCTTTGGGCGGTTGGGACGCTTCGACTACGATCAAGTACCATGAATTAATAGACACTTTTCAAATCGTTAGGTCGCTTGCAAACACGGGAGCGCTCTCGGAATTAACTCTAAGCGAGAAAAACGAGATCGCCTCTTTTATCCGGCTATTTTCCCAGTATAACGGGTACTCGTTGCTTTCGGAAGATTACACGTCAGTAGAGCTTATTCACTCGATAATTTCTTCTTACGATTATTTCGATAAAATCGCGGACTTAGACATACAAGGGTTGTACGACCAGTTAAAAGGAAGCGCGCTGTATATGTGGGAGAAAGACTTTTTTTTCGCTTGTACTAAGCGGGAAGCAAATGTCCCAAGCTTCCGTTCCAAACCGCTCGATTATTACACTTTGGGATATCACAAACACCTCCAAGAAATAAACGCGTTCTTCTCCCATAAAGAGACTTACTTGATTCTTAGTTCGCTACAGAAAATTTTCAAACTTAACGATTTTGCCTCCTCCCACGATCTTAATTCCGTATTGCAAGATATAATCGATTCGCAATTTTTAGATTCTGAATACCAAGAAAATTTTGGAGCTTTTCTTTTCTATGATCTGGAGCAGATTTCGGAATGGAAGAATAGGTTGATTTACTTGCAGTACTCTTTTTACGCGACTAAAGTTATGGAACTTATTGCTGATTATTTAGGGTTAGGACCTATTACGAATTTAGGCTTCGATAAATCGGGTTTGGCGACTTACATCGTTAGAAACGTTGTAGAATCTCCAACAGAACTTTTTTTTGATGTCGAATATTCTAACTCAATCGAGATCGCTTTAGAAAACACTTATTACGCGATTTACATCTTGAAAGCAATTGACGAGTACAATTTGGATAGTACGAAAATAGAAAACTTCGTTTTTAACCACCTTAATTACTCAAACGTAAAAAATCTCTATTACAGCTACAAGATATCGGAAATTTTAGACTTACAGGTCAATTTTGACGTGGAACAATCGCACTCTCTAATACAATCGATTTATTCTAACTCTCACAACGAGTTTTTTGAGTCTACGGAAAGAAACGCGCTGGAGCAAGATATTTTCGCGTGGGTCTGCGAAATGGCTAAAAACGATCAAGTAAGAGTTAACACCCAATACTCTAACTCCATCCAATTGGGAGAAAATAACTTAATTTCTGTTGAGCTGTGCAACCTAATTTTGTCCGATTTCGGCCAATACACGACGGTTAAACTAGAAAGCGAGCAACTCGGAACCATTTTATTAGATAAAATGACAAATCACACATATCAAAAAGAGATACACGTTCCTATCGACCCTCAGAATTACCCTCTAATCGAAGGAGAATTGTGCGTGTACGACGGTAGCCTTAAAGTTGCGCAATTCCCAATCTCTTTTCAAACTACTTTTGATACGATTTATAGCATTTCCACTTCAAAAACAGAATCACGGATCGAAATAACAGTTCTCGCGTCCTTACGGTTTGTCTCCGGAGAACAACCAGTGTACGATGGATTTATGAGCGCCGAAGCGTATAGAGACGGTACTTACATTGATACTATATTTTTCGCTTCGGAAGACGATTTGAAAAGCACTACATTTACTTTCGTCTATCGACCTTCTTACTCCGGAAATTATCGTTTTGCAATATATATGGAAGATCCCTACCATTCGAGTTCGCAATTTGTGAGCGATATTACTTACATTTATAATGATTTAGATCCAATTCATGGAGACGATCCTATTCCAAGTTACGAAAGCGACATAAACTTAACAATTCCATTGGCAGTGGTTATTCTTACTGTAGGATCGGGGGGGTTTGCTAGTTCTTTAATAAAATCTAAGAAAAAAATTAAAGGCAAGCTAAATAAATTTAAATCTAAATAAAATCGTACTTATTTTTTCTCTTTTTTTAATTATTATTATATTTGTTATTAGTGAAGGCTAATCTAATATGGTTTTAGAACTTGTTAAATTTTGGGTGGATATAAAATTCAGTGATAAATATTGAAGTTAAGTTATGTTTATATCCATATTAAATTATATTATTATTTATGGAAAAAGCAGATAAATATTCTCTTGTTCTTCTATTAATTTTAATCGTTTATTTAAGTTCTAGTTTTATTTTCAACACATTTGTTAAAGATCCAGAATTGGCTGATTCCTTTGCAATCTTCGCACTTATAATTTGTCTGACATGTGTTTTTAGTTTTGTTGGATATCTAATTATAAAAAAGAAAAAGTACACGAGAAATCAAAGAATTTTCTTATTACTTTTTTTATTAATTATTGGTTTTATTGATTTTATTCTTTTTATTATTGTTATGATTTCAGGTATAATGATTTACGGCTTCATATTAGGAATTTACAATTCCATATCTCTTGGCACGTTTGTTATAATTATAGTTATTATTGAATCAAAAAGTTCAAAAATATGATTTTTATTAATAATTAAACTCCATCGCTATTATTTGTAAACGCCCTAAATTTTTCCTTTTTATTCTCTCGATAAATTTATGTAGTAATGACTCAGAACGCAAAAATTAAGCAGTTAAATCAGATCTTATCAGCGTTGGAGAAGTTCGAAGTCCGAAAAGATAGCCTTTTTAGTCTCGATAAGTTAGCAGACTACCTCGATCTATCTACGAGCGAATTAGATGCATTTTTAGAGATAATTTTTCGCTTCCAAAAGTTATTTGATTGTGTTTTCGAAGGTTCCTTTCTCTGTAAAAAGTGGAAAAACGATAAAAATTACTTAATTTTAAAACCAAAATCAGAAGTTAAAGATGGTAGCGTTCTCGAACTAAAAGAAATAGAAATCGATCGAGACCAAATTAAATTGTTAAGCGACATAGTCTACTTTTTTCGACGCGTAAAAATAGGGAAAGGGTTTGATCTGAAAAAAAATGGCACTGAGCTTTCGAGAAAGGTAAAAAAGCTAAAGAAGGCTCACCCGTACTTTTTCGAGAGTAAAGGGAACGATCTCGTGTACCCTTCAAAATTGGCGATAGAAGCGGGTAACTTAATCTTGTCTTACGATAGAAGCAAAAAGTCGGTTTCCAAAATACAAATAGGAGAATACTTCGTAAAAATCGTTTAGAAGGAGTTCGAGGTTAGTGATTGAATTAGAAGAAAGAAAAAGTAATAAAAATTCGAAAATTAAATACTTGCGAGAAAAGCAGATCGAACATAGGGAGTACCAACTAAAGATAGCCCAAGCGTGTGCGTCTAAAAACTCACTGGTAGTGCTTCCAACCGGTCTAGGAAAAACCATCATCGGGGTCTATGTTGCCGCAAAAATATTAGAAAATTTTCCCCCAAAAACAAAAGTTATTGTATTAGCCCCTACGCGACCCTTAATTAACCAACACTACGATTCTTTTAGAAGTTTAATGACGATTCCAGAAGAACAATTCGTCGTTTTAACGGGCAAAATTCCTCCTGAAAAAAGAGTAGATTTTTTTCGCGAAAACCAAATCGTTTTTTACACTCCACAAACGTTGAGAAACGATCTCGCTAATAGGAAATACACTTTAGAAAGCGTTTGCTTAATAGTCTTCGACGAGGCTCATCATGCTTCTGGCGATTACGCTTACACTTTAATAGCGGACGAGTACATGGACCAAAACCCGGACGGTACTATTTTGGGGTTGACCGCTAGCCCTGGAGCGACTAAAGAAAAAATCAAAGCTCTATGCAAAAACTTACACGTTCCTCTGGAAAACATACACACGCGCACGAGAAAAGACGGCGATGTAAAGACTTATTTAAAACCGATGGATGTTTATAAAATCGGCGTTAATCTTACCGAATTAATGGAAAACATTTATTTATCGATTCAAAGCCTTTTAGAAGAGAGGTTGCAGTATCTTTCGCAATTAGGATTTTTGAGCGTCAAGGCTGACAGTTTATACGCTAAAGTTATCCGTAAGGATTTATTAAAGCTCAACGCCGAATTGGTGAAGTTAGTTCAAAGAGATGGCGATAAAACCGGAGTTTATAGTGCTCTATCGGTGAACGCTCAAGGACTAATTCTTTTTCACATGCTCGAATTAATCGAACAACAAGGTTTAGATGTTTTGTTAATCTACCTAACGAAGGTAAAGCAGGACGCTCGTAAAAAGAATAGCTCGAAAGCGGTAAAAATACTAGCTTCAGATCATAGAATAAATCAAATCTTTATTGAACTTAAAAAAAACGAAGATTATTATCCTGAAAGATTGATTCACCCAAAATTTTACGTATTAGAAAAATTGTTGGTTCAAGAGTTCGAAAATAACCCGCCCTCGAGGGTTTTAGTATTCGTAAAGCTTCGAGACTCGGTAAAAAACATAACAAATAAACTTAAAGTAAACGGAAAAAACTTAATAAAACCCGCTCGATTCGTGGGGCAATCAACCAAATCTAAAGACGACAAAGGACTCTCTCAGAAAAAACAACTCGAAATATTAGACCAATTCAAACAAGGAAATTATAACGTTTTAATCTCAACTAACGTTGGAGAAGAAGGCCTCGACATAGCGGAGTGCGATTTAGTGGTTTTTTATGACGTAGTAGCTTCAGAGATTAGGTTCATCCAGAGAAAAGGAAGAACGGCGCGACATAGGGAAGGGAAAGTAATTATCCTTTATTGTAAGGACACGCACGATGAGATTTACATGCATATCGCTCTGAACAAGCTAAAGAAAATGAACTTTAACCTCAAAAGCGGGAAGCAATTAAAAACCACATATAATAATTCTCAAGCTCCTGGAGAAACTATAACTAACGCGAGATTAATAACGGAAGTACCCCTTGAAGACGTGAAAAAGATAAACGGCAATCAGAAACAAGGCAATTTGCAATCGTACATTCAAAAAACTCCAAGTGCGAAAAAAGAAAAACCTTTGACTGCTGAAATTAAAATAAGTCGATCTTTTTCCGTTAAATTTGGGATAAGGAAAAAGCTCCAACGCGACCAAATCCCTTTCGAAGTAGTTAAGTCAATAATTCACTTAAATTTGCTTGATCGAGTAATAATCCAAGTAATAGATCCCCACCAATTCGTAGAGGATGTGCTTTTAAAAAAAATTACTTTATTAAGCAAAAAATACCACTTAATAGTTTCGATTTTCGATTTCGTCAATTTTAATGAAGAATTTCGGGAAGAAGAAAGGTTGATTAAACAAAAAGTTATTAAATGGGGGCAGACGAACGATCTTCAAGCGATATCAATCGACAATCCCGAAGAATTGTATTTTATCGTTAAAAACATATATTTACACGCTAAAAAAAAAATTGAAAGTGGATAAAATGGAAGAAAATGCTTTTAAGAAAGACGAAACGCCTTATTTAGTGTTTGTTTGTAAAAAATGTCATCAGTATTCTTACGTTAAAACCACTCAAAAAACCAAGAAATGCTTGCGCTGCGGCCGCACCCACCAAGTAAAAGACCTGTTAAGGCTAGGTGAGATAGTTAATGGCATGACCGAAGCTGTAAATACTGTGAAAAAAAAGCAAACCGAACTAGCGATTCCAGAGTTCAGGTCGGAGGGCGATTTCGTTGTTGCTACAAACAAATTCTCAACTCGAACTCCTATTAAAAAAAGTAAGAATAAAGTTCTATCGAATAAAGATAGCAATAAGATTATAGATTTTAAAGAACAGTTTATCGAGATTCTGCTCGAACTCTCGAAGTTGTACGGTAAATTTCCTAAATACATGCTCGAGATCATGGCAGAAAATTACGAAATTCCAGCTTTGGAATTAAAATTACTTATCAAAAGTTTTAAGAAACAAGGTATTTTAACCGAGCTAAAAAACGAGAACTTTTATTATCAACTATATATAAAGCATATCTCAAATTTTCACACTAAGGATTAATAACTAAAGCTATCAAAACAATTTTTTTTTGTGATTTTTCTCATTTGGTTCTTTTTCTAAAAACTCGCATTGCGTTGGCAAATTCTTGTTTCATTACACTTTTGTATAGCGGATCGTGCGCTTCGAAAGGTATATTCTCGCTACCAGAATATAAGTCGGGAGTGTTCGTGTTTTTTTCAATCTTGGAAAAAGGGACTATGATTTTCGAGAGAATGATTTCGATGTTGTCATACTCTTGGACTTCTACAATCACCGGCTCTTGTTTATTTTTTTTATCTGCTTCTAAACTCATTTTACTCGCTTTTAAGATTTTACTACCAAGAAACAGCGATCTTATATAAAAAAAAATTATCTTTTTTTTTCTATTCTACCAAAAAATCGAGATTAAGGGGGCTTATCCCCCCTCTTAATGCACTCTACTTATATTAATACATTTCTACGCACAAGAACACATGGTTTAGATAAACGATAAGTATTATAAATTACATAAAATATTGGTTAATCAAACACAATATAGTAAAAATTTGTAGGTAATCTTTATGAGAAAAAAGACTATAGGAATAATTTTAATAATTATTGGATTTTACTTATCGGTTTTTAATACGATTATGTCGATTCTATTGAATAGGGTACCGAATAGCGGAAGTCCAAGCGACGAATTGAGGAATTGGTGGATAAATTTTGGATTGTCAACATTAATAATTGCCGGAGTAGGTGTATTTTTAATTATAGTAGGTTGTTATTATTTGATAAAAAAAAGATTAGACTAACTCAACTTTGATTACGAGATAGACTCTCCTTTTCCATATCAAGAAAAGAACCACTCTTTATATCTTAATATATTATATGAAAAATTATATATCAGTAAAATCTTTGTTGACATCTTTCAAGTAAAGCTTCATAAAGTACCGTTGGCGCTTTAAATAATCTTTTACTTGACTCGAATTCATATCCGGATTGCTTTTAATCATTTTTTGGATGAATTGTAGAACTTCAAAGTTCTGCTCTTTTGTATTTTCAAACTCTATAATTTTATAATTATCTTGGTCGTCGCTTGATTCTTTAAAGACTAAAAAATCTTTCATCCTCACTTTTTTTTTGAAGTTGAGGTCAAATGGATCTTTTTCGGTCTTAGAGTCCATTTTTTTATCCGTTTTTTCCTATAATTTTTTTACACATGTTGATCCCTAACCCCGTTTTTCGATTTAATATGTAGGGATTTTCTTTCTTAACTTGGGTTGCCGTATGGTAACCGGCGTTATAAAATATGCGCGCCCGGATCCTAGCTACATTGTTTAATCTTACAACCAGATCGAAAAGTTCTTCTCTGATCCCGTAATGCATCCTAATTTTGAGGGTTTCCGCCATCTCAGCAATGTTTATTAGTTTATCTTGTAAATCAAAGTCGGATTCGCTTAGGTGCATCGCGATAATCCCTATAAACGTAATAATTCTTTCAAGGTTATCCCGAACGGAGTACAAGTCGCCTGCCATAATTTTGTGTCTTTCTAAAATTTCATCGAGTGGTTCCTCGTCGCACCACTCTAACACGGGTTGGAGAAACTTGTAGTTCCTTGTTCTCCCTTCTGCTTTTAATACTTCATAGGCTGCTTTTACAACGTCTTGAAAAGATTCTATCTCGACTTGTTCTAACTTGTATCTTATCAACACTCCAGAGATGGGATACAAGT